>JAIULZ010000027.1 GCA_022565805.1 Balneolales bacterium | reverse complement strand
TTTTGCTCCGGCGTCGAATACGAACAAAATAGAAGGTTTTTCAAAGCCTTCTATACCATTTCCGAAAGGCTTCAAAAAAACATAGTGCAGGATTCCTGCACTATTAACATTCTGTTATATTGTTAACTTTAATTCAATTTACGAATAGCCCGTTTCATTATTTGTGGCGGAGTATTTCTATTTTTTTCAATATTCGTATTAGCTCCTCTCCTGCCACACGTAATACTATCCACTTTTACAGGCCATTAGGTTGATTAATTCACTTTTGAAATTCGATGCCGCCAGGAAAAAACGAATGAACTGGCTGTGGGTTGCACTGGGCCTCCTTTTTTTGGCATGGTTAGCCGGGGAAGCACATTTTTACTTTGGCAAACCCGGAATTGAAGAACGAGAACAGCTTACACGACAGGCCCTCGACGGGGCCGTAAATACGTTTAAAAGAGTAGAACAAGATCTTATTGAGCAAACTCAAAGGCTAAAGTCTTCCATTTTACCTATTTTAGATGAAGATGCAGATGCACAAAGGGTGTACCGCCGGCTTCAAGGGGAGAAAAACTTTAGAGGGATAACCATTTTCCAAAATGGGCAGCCTTTTGCATGGAGCGGAAACCCCGTTACCTACCTTACAAGCCTTAATGAAAATGAAATTAACGTAACAATGCAACAAAGCGGTTACGTAATTTATTTTATATGCCAGATTTCATTCAGGCAGGATGATGGAACCCGTTACGACATTGTTACAACCAGACTTGTAAGACGCACAGGAGCCTCTCCCAATCTGTTAACACAGCAATATGATGCCACCGCCGGTTGGGCTAAAGAACAGATTTATCCGGTTCACTATCGCTTTTTCGATATCGACATGGCTCCTGTAGCCACAAGACAGGTGCCTCTGTTTACTGTTTCTCAAGATTCCGTTGGATTTGTTACGGTAAGTGCGGCCGATTTTACCGCGCTTGAGCGGGAATGGCACAAAAATATGGTTTGGTTCCGGTGGACTCTCGTTAACACAAGTCTTCTTTGGTTCCTTGCTTTTGGCTTATTAGTTACAGGGAGTTTACAAAAAGGAGACCGATACATTTCCTCCGCAATACTTACTATTGGCATGTGGCAGCTCTTGAAATATTTGGATCTGCCTTCTTCGCGTTTATTTCCGGATACGGCCAGTTTCAACCTTCTCCAAATATCATCGCTTTTCACAGACGCCATATTTGTGATGCTAGCGGCCAATTTCGCTGTTCGCTATCTCTTTCGGCTGGAACGAACCTTAAAACATCGACCGGCAAAACCTCATAATGCTGTATTAATAAGCCTCTTTTTAGCATCGGCATCAGCATTTTTAAGCATTTGGTCGGTAGAAAGAATTGTTACGGCCATTAGCCATACAGAAACCGGTCTGCTTTCTCTGCAGGTTTTGCCACAATTAAATACGCTGTTTATTTATTTGAGCACTCTATTTCTTTTCGGGTCTTTTCTTGCTGTTCTTTTTAACAGTATAAAAATTGTTAGCCGAAAAGAGTTTCACAAATATAATACCGTATCATTCATTTTATTTTTCTTTATCACAGCTATCCTGTGGTACTATCTGTTAGCCAGAAATGCTGACCCCTACTTTTTTGGGATACCAGCTGTAATTCTGTTCGCAATAATGCTCGTATTTTTTGGGCGCTCTTTTCAGGAAATGGCTGCTAATGCACATGCCAAGCCACGCATTATTACATTCGGTGTTTTTTTTGTGATGCTTCTCTCCCTTCCTGTTTTTTTTAGCAGCGAAATTTCCAGAGAAAATGAAACAATGAAACGTATGGCGATAAACTTCGCTACTACCGACGATCAGCAGGCCAGAATTATTACAGAAATACTTATTCAGGATTTACTCCAGGAAGGTATACTTTCGCAGGTACAGGCTATTGAAGCCACGCCTTCTTTTCCGCTCCAGTCGGCGGTACAATTTCGAACACAAATGAGCCGCCTGATTAAACCCGAGTGGAGCGCTTATACGGTAATGGGTTTCCTGCTCGACGGAAGGCTTAATATTATCGCAGATTACGGTTCGCAGACCTCATTTACAGATCGCTTTTCTACATCCTTCCATGATGAAGTTCGCAGTTTTATTCGTCAATCGCTTCAAAGGCCTTTTGCGAGACTGCCAATAATCGAATCGGAAACAAGATTTAGCGGCTTTCCTATTTTTGTTAAAGGGCTGCAAAGTATTCCATCAGATTTTCCTACACAACCATCATGGCTGGTAACATTTATAGTGGTAGAAGGCACTAGTTTTGGCAGACCGGTTAATGATGCTCTGGCTTTTCATCGCCGGGATCGCGAAAGCTGGAATCGTTATGTGATTAGTGAGTTTCGTAACGGCGATCGGGTGCGGAGCACAGAAACAAGCCGATCACCTATGCTGGCACAAACACATCAGCTGGCATCTCATTTGCGCATCACTCCGGAGGATGGCAATAAAATCATCCGTATCAGCGATCGTACACCATACAGGAAATTAATTGTTCCAATTCAGGAAGATCATCATGTAACGGTAACCGTTCGCGATCTAACATTTTTGAACTATATCTTCTCCGGGTTTCGTTTTTTTGTTGCGATGCTTATAATCTGTCTCATTGTGTACCAAACAGGGCTTTTCTTTACATACGGCAGTCTTAAGATCGGAAATCGGCATAACGAGCGCCGCCGTCTCCAAGATCGTATTCTGGATAGTTATCTTATTGCAACGCTACTCTTTCTTATTGCTTTAGCGTTTGTAACCGAGCAAATTGTAGCACGACAAAATGTTAGAATAACCGAACAAGAGCTATATAAAAACCTGAACGCGCTCGAAAGGCTTCTTTCTGAATCTGACCCGCTTACCAGCAGACAGCAGCTGGCCCGCCTCGATGATCTGGATGTTATGATTTTCGAAGACAATCAAATTACGACAACTACTGCTCCCGAAATTTTCAGGCTTCAGCTTATTTCAGACTTTCTTCCTTTCGAAGCCTATCAACGCATTCATTCAGATCAAAAATCAACAGTTTTCCAACCAGTAAACCTGGGTGATATGACCATATTGATGGGTTTCAGGTCTATTTTTGAAGACGGCAAAATCACCCGTATTCTGGGCATTCCAGCCTACACCCGTTCGGCTGTTTATGAAGAGGAATTTCTACAAACAACTACCTACCTCATTGGTTTTTATATTATCATATTCGTTTTCTTTAGCGGCCTGGCCTGGGCACTTGCACGTAATTTGGCACAACCGCTTTCTGCCCTCGAAGAAGGGCTAAAACAAATATCCAGCGGTAACATGAATACAGTAATCGAAGCTACCACAAACGATGAAATCGGAGAGCTGGCAAATGTCTATAATCAAATGGTCGTAGACTTAAAAAACCTGCGCACAGAGCTATCTAAGGCTGAGCGAGATGCCGCTTGGTCTGAGATGGCCCGGCAAATTGCGCATGAAATAAAAAACCCGCTAACACCAATGAAGCTTAGCATACAGCATTTACAGCGTCAAATGTATGCCGGAAGATCAATGGAGGAGCTAAAACCTGCTATCGAACGGCTAACCGATATGCTGGTCGACCAAATTGAATCGCTCAATGCGATTGCATCCGATTTTTCGGCTTTTGCAAAACCTTTAACCGGTAATCGTACAAAGTTAGATCTTAATGAACTTGTACGATCAAGTGCTGCCCTGTTTGAATCGCAGCCCATGGTTAAAATACAACTCGGTCTTTATCACTCCCCTGCCCTAATTACAGGCTCTGAAGACGAACTGAAGCGGGTATTTATTAATATTATTAAAAATGGGATCGAAGCCATGCCCGAGGGTGGCGTACTTTCTTTATCTGTGCAGCAGATTCATCGTGTATTTCATATTAGTATTACAGATACCGGTGTTGGTGTAGAACCTGAGATACAAGACAAAATATTTATGCCCAATTTTTCAACCAAAACAAGCGGAACCGGCCTCGGTCTTGCCATCTGTAAAAAAATTATTGATGCGCATGGTGGCGAAATTCGCTTCACATCTTCTTACAAATCCGGAAGCCAATTTGAAGTACTTTTGCCTGCTCTGGAAAACGTAAAGATGACACAGGATTAAACTTGTTTGAGCAACGCGAACTGTACACGCTTACGAGAGTGTTCACAGCTAATTAAACATTCACTGTGGTCTCATCTATTCGTGATCTGATGAAATCATTAATCTACAGATGGGTTACGCAAGAGTCGCAATGCGCTGCAGCTTAACCCTTTCTTATCTGGCATTTTGTGAGTCTCCCTTTTAAAGAACGTTTTTTTACCGAAGCAGGCACTACATTCCGGCTTGGCTTGCCGCTTATTATTGCCAACCTACTGCAAATGTCGATGGCGTTTGTGGATACTGTAATGGCGGGAAACCTTAGCACATCCGATCTTGCAGCTGTTGCCATTGGCTCGTCTATTCTAACGCCGGTTTTCATGTTCGGCGTTGGTATTCTTATGGCTGTAACTCCTATTGTTGCACAGCATTTCGGGGCGGGCAGCTCCGTTAAGATTGGCAAAAGCGTGCGACAGTCTTTGTGGCTGGCTGCTATACTTTCCATTCCAACTATATTATTGCTGCGCAATGCTTTTCCCGTACTTGAGTTGCTAAATTTGGAGGGAAATGTTGCAGAGCTGGCCGATGGATACTTAAAAGCGGCTTCGTGGGGAATTCCGGGTTTTATGGGCTATATCGCTCTCAAGCATTTCAATGAGGCAGTATCCGTAACACGCCCCGCTATGTACTTTGCCCTTGTAGGCTTATTTTTTAACATTTTGGGTAACTACACCCTTATGTTTGGTCATTTTGGCTTTCCGGCATTAGGAGCCATTGGCACCGGCTATGCTACCATGATTGTAATGTGGGTGATGTTTCTGTGTATGCTCGTTTTCTCTATTCAATGGAAAGACTTTGCAGAATATGAAATTTTTACCGGCTGGAAACTACCCGATCCAGCTTACATGAAAGAGCTTCTGAGAATTGGTTTACCTATTGGAGTAACCTTAACGATGGAGGTTAGTATGTTTGCGGTTGTATCTCTTATAATGGGATATATAAGTACAACAGCCGTGGCAGCCCATCAAATTGCGCTTAACCTGGCTTCCATTACATTTATGATGGCTTTTGGGCTCGCCAGCGCTATAACAATTCGGGTTGGTCAACAGTTTGGGCGCAAGTCTCTCGAAAATGCCGTCTTTTCGGCCTATACCGGAATTTTTATGGTTGTTATGCTAATGACTTCTACAGCTGTAATATTTTTTGTGTTTCCCGGTGCATTAGTTAGCATATATACCGACGACCCATCTCTTAGTAGCCTTTCCATTCAGCTTTTATTCTTTGCGGCTGTATTTCAAATCTCAGACGGACTTCAGGTTAGCGGTTCGGCAGCATTGCGCGGGCTCAAAGATACTACTATCCCAATGATCGTAAACCTGATTGCCTACTGGGTTGTTGGACTTTCTGCCGGGTATTACTTTGGGTTTCATCTCGATTACGGACCTCAGGGTCTTTGGATGGGGCTCATTCTCGGTCTTACGACCGCTGCCGTTCTACATAACATTCGTTTCCGCTATCTAACCACCCGTTACAGCTTTGAGGAACTCTATCAAAAACAACAGGATGATGCACCCGCCGATTTATTAAATAACGTTAATACAGACTAAAGAAACCATATTCCTTTAAGAAATCGAATACATAAAGCAAATTAGGTTGATATTTACAAAGTATCATCAAAAATTATTTCAACTTAGAATTGAGTAAGTTAGAAAATAGACTTGAAAAGGTAGCTCGGTGGGGATAAAAAAATTACACTGATTATTCAAATGGGGTTATGCACTGCTTTCAAGAGAAAATTGATTTATAATCGCCGGGCGAACGTAGTTAACTGTATTTTGCTTATACTTAGAAACAACAAACAAAGGACAACCACTTAGCTTAAATAAACACATTCGATAAATAAATGATAAGCTCTTCATTATTTTAAATCCGGAATGCCATTAAAAAGTAGTAGTTTTGGCCTTGGTTATCATTCAGGCTGCCTCGTTTCTGTTTTATATGATATTAAACGGCAGGTTTCAACTGCGTTAATCTAGCCGACTTTCATGACAGAGGCACGGATTTAACGAATAGTGCTACACAACTATTTCTATCTTTAATCTTCAAAGCTATGAAAATCAGGACATCACCCTCATACATTCATCAAATAGAAACTGCTGTTCCGCAAACTTCGTACACGCAGGAATATGCCAGAGACTTTATGAAGCATCACCTTGGTAAAGAGAGAGACGCCATAAAGCGAATTTTGCACCGCATTTATTCCATGTCTGATATCGATAAACGACACTCTGTTATACAAGAGCTGGGAGGAAAAAGCAAAAGCGGCTTATTTTATGATGCCGAAAACGATCAGTTTCTGAATCCCGGTACGAAGGAGCGTAACGATCTTTATACCCGCGAAGCCGGCAAACTGTATACCCAATTAGCAAAAAAAACTATTGATGATAGTCAGTTCGAACCCTCCGATATTACGCACGTTATTACGGTCTCCTGCACGGGTTTCTTTGCACCCGGGCCCGACTATCTAATTGTAAAGCAGCTTGGTCTTTCGCCACATACACGCAGGTATCATATCGGATTTATGGGCTGCTATGCGGCTTTCCCCGCCCTTAAAATGGCAGAAACTATTTGTAATGAAGACCCGGATGCGCTTGTTCTAATTGTTTGTTGCGAACTTTGCACCATTCACCTGCAGCCCAAAACAGATGCCGATGCCATGATATCTGCTTCTGTATTTGCAGACGGTGCCGCATCGGCTTTGGTGAGCAAGAAAGAGCCACAGCCCGGAACTGCTGCGCTTCGAATTGACGGTTTATTTACCGCATTAACAAGCGATGGCGAAAAAGACATGGCCTGGACAATCGCCAACAATGGCTTCGATATGGTACTTTCTACCTACATTCCCGACATTATTGAAGCTAATCTACAGCAGCTGCTTAGCGGTATTCTGGGAAATAATTTCAGCGCCGAAGATTTCGATTTTTGGGCGATTCACCCCGGTGGTCGTGCTATACTCGATAAAGTTGAAAACTCTTTAGAGCTTAAATCACCGCAAATTGCGCCTTCCCGATCGGTTCTTCGGGATTTTGGGAATATGAGCAGCGCAACAATTTTATTCGTTCTTCGCGAAGTAATGAATACCCGGCAGCCTGGCGAAGGCCGCGTTCTTGGCATGGCTTTCGGACCCGGCCTCACGGTCGAAACCGGTATTTTTGGCTTAATTCCAGCGCAAATAACCGATCATCCTGAACACAAAAGCACGAATACAGCAGATGCCGCTATTTCTGCATGAACGAAACACCGATCTTACCGAGAGTATGGATGCGGCCGACTGCGACGAAAGTCTGCTTAATAACACGTACTCTCATTTCAAAACCATTAACCGGTTGCTATCTGGCTGGGATTTGCTTTTTTACAGCTACATCCTGCCACATTGCGGCGAAAGAGATAAAGAATATAGCTTGCTCGATATAGGTTTTGGTGGTGGTGATATTCCTGCACAACTTTTGAAGACTGCACATTCTTACGGGATTAGGCTCAATATTACAGCGATTGATACCGATGCAAGAGCGCTTGAATACGCAAATTTACACTACAGCGATTACCCGATTATGTTCTTGCACGTTTCTGAAGCAGATCTCCTTCGACAGGGTAAAAAATATGACTTTGTAATCTCGAATCATTTGATGCACCATTTGGATAGCAGCGACCTGAAAACTTTGGTGTACAACAGCGCTCTCTTATGCAAAAAAGCACTTATTTTCAACGACTTATCACGAAGCGACTTAGCATGGTCCTGCTTTAATATGCTCACACTCTTTACCTTCAGAAATTCTTTTATCCGCTACGATGGGCTAATTTCTATTCGCCGCAGCTATACTGCAGAAGAGCTCAGAGAAATACTGCCTGATTTCCTTGAAGTGCAAAGTTTTCATCCGTTTCGCTTAGTTGTACGATACGACCGCAATCTGCATCCCGAACCGGAGGAAGTAGCTATATTCGCAGCAAATCAACCAGAAAAAGCACTATCCAATGTCTGAGCAAACACAGATTTTGATTTGTGGAGGCGGTCCAACCGGCCTGCTACTTGGCATTTATCTGGCTAAAGAAAAAATCCCCTTTCTCCTGCTAGAAAAAAAAGAGTCGCGCGCGCAGCACTCAAAATCCATTGGCATTCATCCTCCGTCGCTACTTTTACTTAAAGATGCGGAAGTGCTGGATGATGTACTCCGTTCAGGAAACAAAATTACGGCAGGACGCGCATTTGTTGGCTCAAAAGATACCGGTACCATTTCTTTTGATGACCTTGAGCACGATTACCCGTTTATCATCACCCTGTCGCAAAGCATTACCGAAAATCTGCTCGAGCAAAAACTGCTGGAACTGGCCCCAAATGCTTTCCGGAAAGGATGTGAAATTACGGAGGTAAAGCAAAAAAAAGAATCTGTGCTGGCAACCCTATCTTCGGGCGAGCAAATAAACTGTGAGTATCTTGTGGGATGCGACGGCAAGCACAGTGAAATTCGGAAGCAGGCCGGAATTGACTTTCTGGGCGGCAGCTATCCCGACACCTACATCATGGGAGATTTCGAAGACACCGTAGGAAAGCGAAATGAAGCACAGGTATTCCTCTGCCCCGACGGATTAATCGAGTCGTTTCCTCATGGGCAAAACCTGCGCAGATGGGTGCTTAAAACCGATCATTTTATTCAGGAACCAAACGCGGTATCCCTCGCTCAGAAAGCGAAAGAGCGAACCGGAACAGCTCCTGATGCTGAAACCTGCTCTATGATCAGCAGCTTCAAAGTTGAGCGAAAAATGGCCGAATCTTTTTATAAAGGGCGCATTATTCTGGCGGGTGATGCCGCTCATCTCGTAAGCCCTATTGGCGGACAAGGAATGAATTTGGGCTGGCTGGATGCTGCCTTTTTGGCCAAATTATTCCCGGAAATACTTAACCCAAAAAAACCTCGTCCTTCGCTGCTTAATTCCTACGAATATAACAGAAGACGAGCGGCCTTCACCGCCGCTCAGCGTGCCGAGTTTAACATGAAAACAGGCCGGGCTTTCTCGGCTTCACCTCTTTCTCTTTGGATGAAAAAGCTTCAGGTAAAAATCATGCTGAAGCCGCCTGCCCGTGGCATTCTCCTAAAAAAGTTTACCATGGACGGACTCGATTAAAAAACTATTGGAAATAGACATTGGTCTTGATGAAAATTTGATTGAATCAGTTCTTTGATTCTTATAAACTCATCTAATTCAGCTAAATAAAAGAATCCGAAAGTATCTTCGGCCATGAGTCCTCGATCTTCCTTCTTTTGCCTCGCAAAAAGTAAACCACAAAAAAAGGCGAATAGAAAAGTTATAGATGCTTCTCTACCCGCCTTAGGATTTTAAATAGCTTATAAAATTTGTTTTTAGCTTGCCGAAACTACCCGATAGAGTGCTCCGTCTGAATGATCAGTCAGAATATACAGATCGCCCATTGGGCAGATTCTGACATCCCGGATTCTGCCAAGATCCTTTGTAAATAACTCTTCTATGTGAAGCACTTCATCATTATTCAACAAAATACGCAGAATACGCTCGCTTCTTAGTCCACCGGCGAGAAGGTTACCTTCCCATCTACCAAAACCAGAATTATGAACCAAAGCAAGTCCGGAGGGCGCCAAGGTCGGCAGGAATTCGTGAATGTGTGGCTCTACCCCATCCATTTCTCTGGCTTGAAACCCATCATAAGGGCCTTCCGTACGATAATCTAAGCCCTGAGTTACAATCGGCCAGCCGTAGTTTTTTCCGGCCTCAATACGATGCAGGGTGTCGCCACCGCGCGGTCCGTGGCTTGTTACCCAGATTTCATCGGTTTCGGGATGAACAATCATACCTTGAATATTTCTGAGTCCGTAAGCTAAAATTTCTGGCCTTGCGTCATCGCGACCTACAAAAGGATTGCTATCGGGCACGGAGCCATCATCATACATTCTCAAAACGGTACCGGCATGGTCGTTCAAATCCTGAGCGCGCGGAGGCTGAGCGCCACGATCTCCGATTGATACCAATAAGTGGCCATCTCTTGTCCATGCCAAACGCGAGCCGTAATGTCTGCCCGGCTGGGAAAACCGATCCTGGACAAAAATCTCTTCCACATCTGTTAACTCACCATTTTCTGCATCCAGAAAAGCGCGAGCAACTGCGGTAGCTGTTAACTCTTCTTCGTTGGCTTTCGAATACGTTAAATACACCATTCTGTTATTATCAAAATCGGGATGCAGAGATACATCCATTAATCCACCCTGTCTGAAGGCATGAATCTCGGGTAAACCGGTAATTTCACGGCTTTCTCCATCACTATCGAAGTGAAGCAGCTTACCCGGTTTAAGCGTAACGAGCATACTTCCATCGGGCAGAAAAGCAAGCGCCCAGGGGTTTTCCAGATTTCCGGCAACTTTAGATACCTGTACTCGCTCGTACTGTGTATTGGTTTCAAAATCAGAAAAAGAATCATTTTCTATACTGCCAGAAGAATCTATGTTTTCGCAGGCCTGTAGCATAAACAAGCCGAAAGCTAACATGATTATTGAATAGGTAATTGATTTATACATAAGTTTCATTTGTTTTAAGTTAAATGCTACTCTAAGAATTGTTTAATTCATTACCAGGAAGGCTTTTCTACTCCAAATACCAAACTGATCGTTTAAACTCTATTTAAACAACAAAACCGTTATATCTTATACATCGTGCCAGAATACGAGCCGGTTTTTTTTAAATCCATACAGGATTTGTAAAAGGATTTTTGATGAAGCCCCTAATATCTTATTTGTCTTTAACCCCCGCTAATGATTCTGCACAACAACATACGCGGATTACTGTATTTTCTGTGAACCCAAGCCGCACGATAGCTGTTTGATTTGACTCCAGGCTCTGCCCTCAAAAATATTATTTTGCAATCCAATTGTATCTTATGCTTTATCTAAATAAAGAATTAATTGTAAAACACAAAACTAAATGTGGCTTTATCCCCTTTCTTCTTATTATTCCTATGCTTCTGCAGTCTTGCTCTGGAAATACAGAGCAGGAAATATCAAACGAAAACTCAGCTTTTAATTCTGATAATTTTTCGGGCACATGGGTTACACCACCGGAGTATACGACATCCGAGAGGGCAGTTTTGCAACTAACACCTACCGATAGTAACGATAACTTAGGTGACGCCATTTCATTTACCGGAAACTTAACCTACCGAGATCTTACTGTCTCCGGGAATGAAAATGGGTTGGTTGGCATTAGCGGAAGACTTTCGGTTTCTGGCTCACCAAGCGGTGATCGCCTTCTGGTAGAATTCCGCACGGATGAGCAACAGTCTATGGGAAGAGCTTTAATAAGCTACGCCGATCAGCAGCTGCATATACAGCTAACTACAGACTCTCCCCGAACTGCGCTACCCCGCATCTTTGTACTGCAAAGAAATGAATAGGTATTTCTAAGTGTCAATACTGTCTTATTAGCTCTAAGACTGAACTGCTCAACTTTCGCAGTTCAAAATACATTTTCAGTAAAAGAAATTTTGTGAATTTGGCAGACTGTAGTCTGGTTTCGTTTCGAATAATCTTTGCTTACGTTCATAAATTTCATGTATTAGCATGTTTACAAAACGATTCCCCGGTCAACTCAAGGTTCAAAACTCAAAACTCAAAACTCAAAATTAAGATCCGTATCTCTCCCTTACCCTACCTCTCCAAAAAACAAAATCCTTTCAGAGATAAACCTTCTATTATTCTTGAATCTCATCTGCCAAATTTTTCCAAATAGGCTTTCAGCTTAATTTTCTTTCTTGTGCTGTCGCTCGTCATATAGCGCACTTTGCCAAATATCGGCCGCTCCGGGCCCCATGCACGGTCAAATCGCCCTAAAATCCAAAAAATACCAGAATAGCTGTTTGGGTCGCGGCCATCTATGGCATAGAGATTATTAAGCTCGATAAGATAGTCTAAAGCAGTTCTGGCATCGGGGGTCCATTGTAGTATTTTTTTACCCCAAAGCATGCGTAAATAATTATGGATACGGCCTTCTCTAACAAGCTGTCGTTGAGCCGCATTCCAGATGTCATCGTTGGTTCGGGCACCGGCTAGCTCTTCAAAGCTGTAGATATGCTCCCGCTCATCTGCCTCATGCTCGGTTAGCGTGGTAATTGCCCAGTCGGGCAAAGACTCGAACTGATCATAATTAGGCGTATGATGCGCAAAGTGGAAACCGACTTCTCTCCATGTAATCACTTCATCTAAAAAAGCCTCAATCCCGGGTTCGCCTCCAAAAAAGCCGTCTCGTTTACCCTGCTGTGGCACAAGTTCATCCCGGCTCCAGTCCCTTGGCTGCCGCCGGAGGCTGTGATCAACAACCTCATATTCACTTATTTTTCCAAAATGAAGCCACGGACTCAGCCTGCTTGTTGCTTCTTTATCCGGATCATTTCGATCTTGATGATATGCTTTCAGATCGAATTCCAGAAAATGCTGCATTCGCTCCAACCCTGCTTCTCGGGTTCCAATCAAATTAATTGGCTCAATATCCTGACGCACATCAATCGTTTTCAGCCATTCCTTTGAATAGCGTTCTGCCCTATTCGCAGCAGGATATTTCACTGTAAGTTCTTCAGGAAGGGCAATTTTTTGTGTATTATTGAGCTCATCCATCGGATTTTCTGCGGGCGGTAATTCGAAGCACTCGCGAAATTTTTTCTGCATCGTCTTACGGAAAATATAGGCCGAGTACGGAGCCCCTTCCGTATGACCAAGCGGAATGATCCCATTTGAGTCAACGGTATAATACGGCACAGGAAGCTCAGCAGGCAGAGTTTCGTTGCGTTTTCGCATAATGAAAACAGGATATTCGTCGGTTACCACAAGCGCGCTTTTTTTTGCAAATTCTCTAAACAACGACTGATATTCACCCGCATTTTCTTCCAAAAAACCGTAATAGCTATAGTTTTTCTCATCCGCCAGCTGCTGATGCTCACGCATACCCTCCATTATAAACCAATGCGTTCGCGCGGTTCTCCAGGGGTAATCGCAGGACAACCCCTCAAAAACTAAAAGCGGCTTATTAAGCTTATTCGCCCAGGCTACGGCATATTCCAGCGCGTAATTATAGTGAAACCGCCTGTTAATCTGCATCCAGTAGAGCACATAATCCCCGCTCTCCCGAACTTCATTCGAATTTCTTTTAAAAACCCGCTTACTGTTTATATTCTTCATTTTTCTTAAATACGATTATTGATTGCATCAATTTTAGAAACAAGCCCTACAAGCTCACCTTTCCTGTCTGCTAAACCTCTCCAGAGCATCGATATAGCTTTCTGAACTCTCCCGAATCTGAGCGATTTCCTCTTCTGTTTTTTTGTCTAACATATTAAGCATAAAAGAAACTCTGCCGTTTTCTTCGAAAGCTGTGCGATGCTTGTCTACAAAATTCCAATACAAGTAGTTAAACGGACAAGCTTTGGCACCTGTTTTCGCGCTCACCGAATAGTGGCACGACTTACAGTAATCGCTCATTTTGTTAATGTAATTCCCGCTGGAAACATAGGGCTTAGAAGCAAGCACGCCACCATCTGCGAAGGTACTCATACCCAGTACGTTTGGTAGCACAACCCATTCCCAGGCATCAAGATAGCCGTACCAAAACCATTCCAGCAATTTCCGGGGATCTGTTTCTGTGAGATTCGAGTAGTTACTAAGCACCATAAGACGGGGAATGTGGTGCGAATAGCCGAATCTCTTAACCGGTTTTACGCATTCAGAAATGCATTTCATCCGGGTTTCTCCCGACCAGAAAGCTTCGGGTATATCATTAGTAAACCCAAAAGCATTTGCATCACGAACGGCCGGCATCATCGCTTCGTAGTAATTTCGGATGTATTCCCGCCAGCCAATAATCTGCCTTATATAGCCTTCTACCGAATTAATCGGCGCTTTTCCCTCCCGGTAATAATCCATTGCCCGATCGCAAAGTTCGGCAGCGCCCAGCAGACCGTTATTCATATAAATCGAAAGCGTAGAATGGTACACAAAATACTCGCCCACGGCCATGGCATCTTCATAAGGACCAAAATCGGCAAACCTTTTCCGGAAAAAATCATCGGTTGCCCGAAGTGCCTCTTCTCTGGTAACCGCAAAACAGAAGCCCTCAGCCTTGCCCCAATTATCGGGGAAAGTCTGCTCCACTTCCTGCATTATTTCCAGGGTGATGTCATCTGCGCTGAATTCCACCGGCCTGGGCGGATTCTGCTTAGCGGGTAATTTTTTTCGATTATCTTTATCAAAATTCCACTGACCACCCTCAGGTTTTCCATCCTGCATAAGATAGCCCGTACGCTTGCGCATTTCCCGATAGAAATATTCCATCAGATAACCGTCGGCGATTTTCTTTTTCCATTCCTCCGGGTCAGAAAGAAAGAACGTATTCCGATGCATAGTAACACGGCTGCCGAAGCCTTTTTTGAGCGACTCAAACGAAGCCCGCAAATCCCATTCCGCAGGCTCCATATACGATAAGGTGATGTCTTCCCGACCCGATTCAAGCCATTCTTCGATTTGCTTCGCCGGCTCTGCATCACCTTTCAGGTACACTACATGAAATCCGGCCTCGGCGCATTCCTTCGCAAAATGTCGCTGCGCGCTCCATGTATACACTATTTTTTTCTTATGAAAAGGCAAGCGCCGAAAAACATCAGCCGACTCACAAAAAATCAGACTAACATTTTCTGGCTTTACTTCCTCTGGAAAAAGGTTACTGTTAAGCTGATCGCTGTTCACAAAAAAACAGCTCGACTTAGTTTCTCGTCTATCCTGATCCGGATTAAATGTCTTCATAAAATAATCTGAGTGAGCGGATGAGTCCCGTTTATGAAATAATAACATTGCTATGGCGCATATTTCAGGTATTGATACATCAACCAATTGAAGAACAATACACGACTGTCAGAAACAGTTCCTTTAACCTAAACATTCGGATGCGAAACCCGAATTCTTCTACTCAGTTTTGGCAATTCATATTACAGACAAGCAAAAAAGGCTTTTAACCCGAATCGACACAACCGGATGAACGCCGGCTAAAGCACCACGCTATGAAACTTTCCATTCAAACGCTGAAGCATAGGAACGAATAAAACTCATCCCCGAATCATGCTTCAGCTTGATTCGGGCCCATAATTTCGTAATCAACCTCTGAGCCCCGGTAGCGCGAATCTGACCAGAAATAATTTGCGGCCAAGAAAGCCATCACAACACAGAAAAAAATCTGCTAAGCCTATGCTTCAGCTTGGGCAAAAACCTTACTCTGTTCTGATTGATGTACTTGTTAACGCAAGCCCGATTTCGATTTAGGTGGATACTGCTTGACATGCCAAACAGTCTGAATATAGATCGTATTTACCTCTTTACGTATCCGGTAAATCACCCGATAGTTGCCTAAAATCAATTCACGCAAACTTGACTCATTATATTCAGGCACAATACGCCCCAATTCTGGTTGCTCTAAAAGCTGATCCGTTTTGTTTATTATTTCCAATGCCCACTTTTCAGCAATGGCTACATCATCCCGGGCAATATAGTCGACAAACTTGTTGAGCTTTTGTAATGCCTGATTTGTCCAGACTATTTCCACTTGCTCAGGTTTTCTTTAATCTGCTTTTTGGCTTCGGTATGAGATACAATTTCTCCTCTTGAAATTTGTCTTTCTGCTTCGATCAGCTCTTCCATTAAATCGATCTTATTAACCATACGCTGATATTCGGACACATCCATTAAAACAGCGGCACTTTTTCCGTGTTGAGTTAAAACAATAGGACGTTTCTGCTCCTTGATTCGCTCAATAAAATCAGCCGCATGTTTTCTGAACTCAGAAAGTGGCTGAATATCCTGGTCTATTTCAATTCGTACTGTGGGCATAATGATTTATATTTTTAAATGTATATATAATGTACAAAACTTATACATCATGAAATACCAAAAGGGAGTATTCTTACAGAATTTGAAAAAAATATGTTTAACTCGTGCTTGAAAATTAGCGCCATCTCGCAGCTCGGCGCTACGGAATTTTCCATTTAAACGATGAAGCATAGTAACGGAAAAACCTCCTCCCCGAATCTTGCTTCAGCTTGATTCGGGCCCATAATTTCGCAATCAACCTCTGAGCCTCGGTAGCTCGAATCTGGCCAGAAATAATTTAAGGCCAAGAAACCCATCACAACACAGAAACAAAATCTGCTAAGCCTATGCTTCAGCTTGGGCAAAAATTTGGGATGTGCGAGTCCAGCTCGTTCCTAAAAATGTATGAATCGTAGTCATAGCTTTTACAGAAAAACTACTTTGGGATAAAGACTGTTTACGTATATTTTGCGCTCATAAATTTGCAATTCCAGCACGTATTTATTTCGCATTAATTCATATTTATCCCGGCTTCCTATTTCTTTGATCAGCCCATGCCCGCCAGATCTCCTTTTAAATATACGCTCTTCGCTCTTGTTGCAATATTACTTTCGAGCACGGTGATGTTCATTATTGCTGAATCTGTAGTCCGGCTTACGCCGCGTTCGCCCGTATTAAGTACCTGGCTGCAGATGCATGATCGAGGTTTTATGCAAAATATGCCTTCGGTTTCCCGCCTGCATACTTTGCGGGATATACGGGTTCGATATTCGATTTCTTCGGCGCGCACTCGGGGGAGCGAACCCTTAGAAACCGATCATAATACCTTTGTTTTTGGAGACTCGTTTACCTTCGGTCTTTTACTGCAGGAGGAAGATACTTTTTTGCATCATTTGAACAGCATGCAGTCTAAAACAACTTACGTTAACGCGGGGATTGGTGGCACCGGCTTGGCAGATTGGGTTGTTATGCTGGAGACCTATGGCAGCGAATGGCCTGTAGATGCCATACTCATCATCCATAACTATGATGATTTTGTGCGGATGTTTTCCAAAAATCTGTATGTGTTGCAGGATGGCGAAATGATACCGTCGGTGCGATGGAGGGAAACGCGGCTTAAAAGAATGATGGATTCGAGCAGGCTTTGGGTTTGGATGCAGGAGCGATCCAGGTTGATTACTTTTGTGCAACGTTTGCTCTGGGATAATCTGTATTTCATCGATATCTCGCAAAATCGCCCGGAGCTGCGCGATCAATACCCGCCTCTACCCACCTTCGAAACAAATGCCGAACTGAAAGATTATTTTATAGACCTTACCGAAGCTTATTACGATTTATTGCTTGAGCTCTCAATAAGACTCGACATACCTGTGACTGTTATTACAACGGGCTTTATCTCTGAGCAAATCCCGGAGTTTGGTGTTTATAACCAGTTTGTTTTCGACCATTTGTCCGATATTCTTGAAAATCGCGGAATTCAGTTCAATGATATTACTCCTGAATTGCTGGAAATTACGGAGCAGGATTTGAGCAGAATCCAGATTCCTGGTGACGGTCATCCCACTGCAGAAGGCGCGTTTCTCATGGCCAGAATTATGGGCGAGTATTTGCATCCGTAGCCGGTTTTGCTGAGGGATTGCAATCTCAATCTTTTAAGCTTCGGTTAAATTTCCCGGCAATCCATTCCTTTCAGCATCATTCTTACTCATAGCATTTAAAACGAAGCCATCACCCTTTTTTTGTAGAGTGATGGCTTTCTTAACTATAATATATCGAAATCAGAAACCTGTTTTCGTTATTTAATCAGCGTCATTTTTCGGGTGATGACCTCTCCGGCAGTTTGAAGCCTGTACACGTATATACCGCTCGCGAGTCGGCTTGCATCAAAAGAGAGATTGTATGTACCGGGCTGCATCACTTCGTTCACCAAAACGGCCACGCGCTGACCCAAAAGGTTGTACACTTCGAGCGAAACCTGCCCTTGATTGGCAACCGCGTATCGAATGGTTGTGCTCGGGTTAAAAGGATTCGGATAATTTTGATCCAAAGAAGCGCGGTTTGGAGTTTCTGAAATGGGATCATTCAGGCTAACGGGATCTGTGAGGGAAAACCATCCCGTATGATAAGGACCACCCTCAATCGCGCCAAAATCTACGTTGAACCCGAGATTACCGAAAGAATCGGCCGTTCCTGATGCATTTCCGGGCACGGTTACATTTGAGAAATAAGCCGTTCCGGATACGATGAAGGCAAATGCCCGTACGTGTCCGCCCGATACACCAAGATCCTGCAGAGATAGCGCCATTTCAATTCCGTTGTTGGCTTCTCCGGTATTGAGCATGGCATAGCGAATGCTGTTGGCCGGAAACAAACCGTCTTCGGCCGGCCCGATGCCGGTAGTTCCGTTAGCCTGCGGACTCGAACCGGCTGGTAGCACTAGTTTTCCGAGCTTTTCATCTCCGGTATAATCTGCAACCGACATTAGCAGTCTGTTCTGAGAGCCAGCCCATACAAAACCGTAGTCGACCTCAAAATCCATAGCAAAATCATGCTGCGCCGGATCTGCCGCATTCAAGAATGAAACAGCACCTGTTGCGCCGCCGAGGGGCGAACCGGCGGGAAGTCCGTCCACTTCTTCAAAATCCAGAAAAAGACCGATTACGTCGTCGTCGCCAAGCAGCATTTGTGCCTCAATTCCTATGTACAAGCTGTCGGCATCGGCGAAGTAGTATATGGCCTGCACGTTTTTGTTCGGACCAAAACCGCTGTTATCATTTTCCTTTTCGGCCATTAGTATGTACTGCGGCTCATTGAGAACCCCGTCTACACGAAACTGCCCGCCTTCATCGGGATCCACAATTTGAAACGTAATTTCAAGCACATCATCATCCGCATTCTGGTCGGGATCAAATTCTACAGCAGCACGGGCAACGTAGGTTCCCGGCAGGGTAATCTCCAAACTTTCGAAAGCTACGGAAGTCATATTTCCAGCCTGTAAATCATACACGGTAACCACATCATCATAAATAGGCACCTCAGACGACTCCTGACGAATCGTGAAGCGAACATCTATATCCTGCTGAGCAAAAAGCGACTGATTCGAAATTACAACTGCCGGCGAAATAGACTCACCCAAAAACCGTGTACCGGATGGAGATGTAATTTCTTCCATTGTAATATTTACCGCAGGGTCGTCCAGCACATATTCTACCGGCACAAAAATATGATAGCTCGAAGGCATCGTTTGGATGCGGGCGCGTCCGTCTGAAAAGACTTCTATAGTACCCTCAAAATTACCGGTAATATCGTACAAAGTGCGCTCCGGCCATTGCGTGTCTACCCAAACATCTATATTGAAATCGCTGTGCTTGTTAATGGCAACGATAAGACCGGTATCGCCACCGGTTCCGCCACGCTCGGCAACGTAGATATGACGAGGATCTTCATCGGGATTACCGGGGAAAAACGGATTTCCACCGCCTTCGCCGGGGCGCGTAAGCGCTTTATAACTGCCGCTACCAAACTGATTCCGTAATTGAACCAGCAAAGTAATTTCATCGCGCAAGCCATAATTAAAGTAATCGCGCCACCAAACCTGAGCATAACCCGGATGCGTTAACATATGCGCATAGGCAAGCATTTTGTTGTTTACAACGGGGCTATGTCCGGGCTGATTCACTTCGCCGTTGTAATCGGTGCGGTCGAAATCGTGGTTATCTATGAACATCACAATTTGCTCGAAAGGAACGCCGAACTGATTGTGTAAGCCCCGGTTATGCCAGTTTCTGATGTCGTAATTATTGCCGCCATCGCTCATTTCCTTGTATGCAAAGCGCATATTAAAATCAAAAATGGCTCCGGCAGAAGGCGCTGGTGGAGACGGGCTAAACGGGCTGTCTTGTGTATTAAGCATATTGAGATAAGCCAGTTTTCTACCAATATCGCCATCAAAAAGCTCATGCACATGAAACTTGCCCGCCATAGCGCCATAGCTCATAAATGCCTTAAAGTATTCGGGATGCACGCCCTTAACAAAATCGAAGCGATACCCGTCTAAGCCGAGAGTTTCTGTAAGCCAGTCGCCCCAAACAATAAGAGAATCGCCTACGGGTAATGTTTCTCCCGAGCCCGTATGCAGGGCGTTGCTATAGCCAAATTCATTTACATACATCTGATGAAAACCCGCAAGCTGACTCCCGCTCAGAAAATCTGCCGTGTTGCTTTGGTTATGAACCGCATTGGGGTAAAAAAACTCGTTTCCATCTCCAACAGCCCAGTTAATTCGGTTCGAGCCATGCGTTAGCGGAAAGGCTGTGAAGGTATTCTCCCCATCGGGACTAAACAATGAACCGCCATTGCGGTCTGTGTAAAAATCACCGTAAATATTTGGCTCCAGATTTCCTCCGGAACGGTGGTTTAGCACGATATCGGCGTAAACTTTTAACCCATGAGCTTGTAATCTGCTAATTGCTTCCTGCAAACCTGCTTTCGTACCATAACGAGTGGGGATGAAGGCGCCCGTGCCGGAAGTTTGGTCACCGGCCCGGCTATCGAATTCACCTAAATCGTAGTAATCGTATGGCGTGTAGCCCACATCGAAACCTCCGGCAGCAGATTTACTTGGTGGTGGTATCCACATGCTGTCGAAGCCAACACGCCCAAGCAACTCGGCGCTCGTAGCAAGGGTATCGTACCATACGCCTCCGGGAGTAACATCCCAGTAGAAGCCCTGCATCATGGTGCGGTCTTGCTGCGCCTGAGCGGGCTGCAGCGCCAAACCAATGGCAGATAACAATAATAAGAGAGAAAAGCAGAGTACTTTTTTCATAAATGATTTATATGATGATAACTATTTTTGAACAGGCTTTATCGCAGAATACAACGGTAATTAGACAAGGAATCAGGAAAATTACCAAAGAGAGGCTGCAGGCGTAAACAAACCCGATATACAAGATCCGTATTTTACTGCTAAGATTACTTTGTTGAACAGAAGCCATCACACCCCAAAAAGTGCAGCTGCATTTTTTTCAGCAATAACAGAAGACAAAGCTTATATACAGCAAAATTATACGCTACAAAAAAATGTAAGCGCTTTCATTATGATAAGGAAACTCATTAAAATCTTCAAATACCGCGATGCACTTTTACAAATTGCCCCAATATCTCGTTTTTTCATTTTTGAACACATTTTACTGGTAGCGCTTTTCCGATTACAAGGGCCATTTTTGAAGGCTTCTTCTCCGGCAAATCGACCTTAAACTATTAATAAACTTGACTTATGCCTCGCTTATTTGTTTGTTATATGGTGATACCTTAGTCTGCAAATACTTTCTCTTAAGTTTTCTCTGTTCTTACAACCAAACACCGAATATTTATTTTTCCGGGTGATGCAAACGAAATAATAAGGCATCAGTTATCTCAAAGCATCTGATGTTGAAATATTTGCATGCTTTCTCCTGTCGCAATTAACGGCAGTAAAATAGTACTCGAGAATCCAATGCGACACAAAATCATGTGCTTTTTACCCGGACTTTCTGATTTTTTTCTCAATTACAACCAAACATTGTTAAGCCTCCTTTGGTTATTTATAAAAACGCAGAATTTCAGACACCTTAGTCACTTTTTAATTCATCGAAGCATCTAAAAAGCTTCCGTTCTGTATTTATGCATCCCAAATTAAACAGGACTATACCTACACTTGATTAGAGACCTAAGACTCGTATTTAAGATCGGCAACTGGTCAGACTTATGAATGGTTTCACCAAGCCATGAATACAGAACTCCGCTAAACTATTTACACAGCACACTTTTATTTCAACAGATTCTATGTTCGACACCCTACAAACACCGGAAGAAAAATCAGCCTGCGGGGTTGGGTTTATAGCCAGCCTTAAATCTAAACCCTCTCACGCCAATGTACGACTCGCACTCGACGCGCTTCGCTGTGTAGAGCACAGAGGAGCCTGCGCGGCCGATCAGATTACCGGAGACGGGGCGGGCATTATGACCGATATACCTTTCGAGCTTCTTGGGTACAAACCGGGTTCTATTGCCGTGGCTTCCCTCTTTACCCCTACCGATACGGAGCGCCGACGAATTGCGCTGCGGGTGTTCGAACAAACCTTTCAGTTTTTCGGGCTCGAAATTATTCAATATCGCGCCGTTCCCACAGACCCCGGCGTGCTGGGTGATGAAGCCCTCGAAAGTCTGCCGGGAGTGGTTCAGGTTATCATAAAGCGTCCCGATCATTGCCGTACTGATGCTTCTTTCGACAAACTGCTGTATAACGCGCGTCAAATGACCCGGACCAAGGAAAAAGAGGCCGGCATCTATAAAGAATTTTTCTTCACCTCTCTTTCTGCCCGAACACTTGTCTATAAAGGATTAACCCGGGCTCAGGATCTGGAGCGTTTTTACCTGGATCTGCAAAACCCCGCTTTTGAATCCCGTTTTGCGCTATTCCACAGAAGATTTTCTACCAACACGCGAACATCCTGGGATAAAGTGCAGCCATTCCGCCTTATTGGCCATAATGGCGAAATTAACACCATAGCCGGAAACCGCTCATGGGCTTATTCCCGCGAGCAGTATCTGGGTCTGCGCACCGATGAGCTCCTCACCGCTAAAGGCATAAGCGATTCGGGAAGCCTTAATGAAATGGTAGAAGCACTCCTGTACCGCAGTTCTATTCCTCACGTCGAGGACATTCTTGCCCTGATGATGCCACCTGCGCATTCCGGAAACAGTTTTTATGAGTTCTGGAGCAGAGCTATGGAACCCTGGGACGGGCCCGCATTCGTAACTTATTCCGATGGCCACACTATCGGTGCGCGTTTAGATCGGAATGGCTTTCGCCCCTGCCGCTGGATGCTAACCGACGACCATTTCTATCTTTCTTCTGAAGCAGGTGCATTTACCGTAGACGAAAGTAAAGTTCTTAAAAAAGGCTCGCTTCATGCAGGTAGCGGCGTAAAGGTAGATTTGGATTATGGGAAAGTACATTTTCGCGATCCAAGCAATTCGCGCGAAAACAGTAAAGCCGTTTTCGACACCGGATTATTCGCAATTCCTAAAGATACAGAAGAAACCACCGCGCACAGCAAAGACGATTCTTCTGGTGATGCCACCTATATTTTTGGATATACTAATGAGGAGCTCGACAAAGTACTGGTTCCTATGGTTAATGAAGGCAAAGAGCCAATTGGCTCCATGGGAGATACGGCCCGGCCCGCCATTCTTTCGGATGAGCCCCGTTCTTTCTTTGATTTTTTCTACCAAAATTTTGCTCAGGTTACCAACCCGCCCCTCGATTATATACGGGAAGAAATGGTTACCGAGCTCACAATATATCTGGGTAAAAAGCCCAATATTTTTGAGCCAAAGGAGCTTATTCCGCCGGCCGCTGCCATCAAGCTGGATAGCCCGGTTTTAAGCCTTGCAGAGTTTGCTTTTATCCGGGACCTGCACCTGTTTAAAGAGCACGGAAAATTTCTAAAAACCGCCATCTTAGACATCACATATTCACGTACAGAGGCGGCCGTTGGCATACAATCCGGACTGCGGCAAATAGCAAAACAAGCCTGCGAAGCGGTAGAGAGAGGACGAAATATTATCGTTCTTTCCGATCAGAACGCGGGTTTCGAGCGGCCTCCAATTCCTACCCTTTTGGCGCTTCGTTCTGTGGTACAAGCTTTAAACCGAAACGGCTTGCGTTTAAATGCCAGCATTGTCGTTCATACTGGCGAAGTTCGAAATACGCATCAGCTTGCGGCTCTGGTTAGTTTCGGGGCGTCTGCGGTTTGTCCGTGGCTTGCGCTAAGCCTTGCGCGCGACGGAAACCTCAGAAAGACGAAACCGGAAACAGCCACAGAACGGGAGCAAAACCTGATTAAAGCTTTGAAAGGCGGACTCCTGAAAATCATGGCAAAAATGGGGATTTCGGTCGCTCAAAGCTACTTAAGCTCCAAGCTTTACACACCGCTGGGTGTTGGAAAAGAAATTACCAAGGCTTATTTCCCCGGTCTTACTTCGCCTGTTAACGGTGTTGAAATACCACATTTGGCCGACATGATCGAGCAAAGACTAAAAGTTGGCGAAATACATGTAGAAAGCGGGAAGGTCATTAAAAGCTATTTTTATAAAGAGCACAACAAAGGTCTTGTTGGGGAAAAGCACGCAATGACCAACACCAGATCTAAGCTGATTCACGATTTGGTGCGCGAAGAAAACATTTCATTAGACAACCCGGAGCTCTACAAAGCCTATCTCGAAGCCGGTACTAATGATAGTCCGCTGGCGGTGCGGCATTTGTTTAAAGTAAATCCGGCTTCGGAGCCACTTGCACCCGAAGAAGTAGAATCTGAAGCATCCATAATGAAAACCTTTGGCTCGGGAGCGATGTCTTTTGGAGCCATTAGCGCAGAGTCGCAGCGGGATATTTTTCTGGCGATGCGGGAAATTGGCGGACGCAGCAACAGTGGCGAAGGGGGAGAAAACCCGTATTATTTCACAGACGGCATCACCGCAAGCGCGAAACAGGTGGCTTCGGCAAGGTTTGGCGTAACGGCCGAATATTTAATTCCTGCTGAGGAGTTCCAAATCAAAGTTGCTCAGGGAGCAAAACCCGGAGAAGGCGGTCAGCTTATGGGTGTAAAAGTAGATGAGCACATTGCCCGTGCCCGTTTTGCCAATCCCGGGGTCGACCTGATTTCCCCGCCACCACTTCACGATATTTACAGCATCGAAGATTTGAAGCAGCTTATTTTTGAGCTCAAGCAACTAAAGCCCGGCGCTAAAGTAAATGTAAAGCTTGTCTCAGGTGCTCACATTGGTACAATTGCCGTTGGAGTGGCCAAAGCTGGTGCCGATATCATTCATATTTCGGGAGGTGATGGCGGAACCGGGGCCGCATCGCTTAGCTCGATGAAAAATGCCGGGCTCCCGTGGGAATTCGGACTGGCTGAAGTTCACAGGTACTTAAGCTCTAACCGGCTTAGAAGCAACGTGGAGCTTCGCGTTGATGGAGGAATTCATACTGGAGAAGACATTCTAACTGCCGCCATTCTCGGTGCAGATGGATTCGAATTCGGAAAACTTTTGCTTGTTGCCGAAGGCTGCGTGATGGCCCGTATTTGCGAGAAAAATACGTGTCCGGTAGGCATTGCTACGCACGATCCTAAGTTTAAGGCCAAGTACAAGGGCAATAAAGATCAAATTATCAGGATGCTTCGGTACTTGGCCACAGATGTGAAAAACCGCCTCGCGGCAGCCGGATTCAAAAGCCTTAAAGAGATTAGAGGCAGATCCGATTTACTTCGCCTTCATCCCGACCATATTTCGCTTACTGAGCAGAAGAATCTGGATCTTTCGTACTTTTTGCAGCCGGGTGCTGCTGTAAGCCACATCATATCTGCGGTATACGACGATGGTGTAAACATGCTTAACCGAATTCTTCTGGATGAAGCCAAACCAGCGCTGCTGGCGGGCAAATCGGTTGAGCTCAAGCACAATATCACAACTACAGACAGAGCTGCTTTTGCCACCTTATCGGGCGCTATCGCTAAATGGGTGCATACCGAGCGGCTTCGTAGAATAAAAACCGGAAGCAATCAAAGAGAAGACATTAAGTTTCCGGGCAGCGTAAAAGTTGAAATGAAGGGCAGTGCAGGTCAGGGGTTCGGTGTTTTCCTAACTCAGGGAATCGAAATTAAGCTGTTTGGCGAAGCAAATGATTCGGTTTGCAAGTCTATGTCGGGTGGAAAAGTGACCATTCGTCCACCGCAGCAAGCAAAGTTTGATGCATCGGAAAATGCAATTATTGGAAATTGTGCGCTCTATGGCGCAACGGGCGGCGTGCTATATGTTTGCGGCCTTGCCGGCGATCGTTTTGCAGTTCGCAACAGTGGCGCAACCGCCGTAGTCGAAGGCACCGGCCTGCACGCTTGTGAATATATGACTAACGGCACCGTAGTGGTTTTGGGAAGCTTATCTGCCAATGCCGGTGCCGGAATGACGGGCGGCTCGCTTTTTGTATACGGTGATCAAGACGACAAAATTAATACATCCTACTTGTCGGGCGGCGAGCTGAATGAAGAAGACCAACAGCTGCTTAGAATGCTCCTTGAAGATTACACAAAAGAAGCGGGAAGCAAGCGCGCAACATCCATACTGAAGAACTGGAAACAAAGCGTCGTCAATTTCAGAAAGTATATCCCCGTTCACCAAAAAGAACAAGCGCCGTTAACTGAAACAGAGGAAAAAGAGAATTCCGAAACAGAAGCGGCGTAGGGTATTTGTACAAGCTTCTGACAGATGAAATCGGTATTCGAGCTGAAAAGCCGAATCCAAGTTATTTAGTCAAGGGGTTCTCTGCTTACTTTTTCCGACATATTGCGAAGCGGTCTTATCGGGCTGTTGTTTAGCCCAATTAGATCCTTGCCCGAAAAAAAGCCGGTAAGGGCTCTGCCGTTTGACAAGAGCAGGATACCATCAATCCGAATGCTTGCATTTTCTTCTACATAAATTGTTGCCGCGTCGGTAAAATGTATTTCGGTACCCTCGGGCACAATCATGTCACCCGTAATAAAAAAAGACTGCTCTATAACAAGCGCACGTCCTAATTCGGTAAAAAACGGATCTCTTGAAAAGGCTATATTCATACTGCCGTCGGTTTCGTCTATGCTTTCTATAAACATCGAAATTCCGGTATACAGACCTGTATCGGTTTTGCTTGCAGGATTCGTATAGCTGGCAAATAATCTTTTCCCGGAAAGCGAGCCCGGGCCAAATGCGGTCGCGAAGTGCTCTCCGGAAGTAAAGCTCGTACAGCGGTCAGACCCGAACTCATCCAATATGTAAAGAGATACGGTTTCGGGAACATCTACATCAAATGCATCCTGATTTAGCCTGAAACTATCCCGGAAGGAAATTCCGGCAGGATGCTCATGGGCTTTTCTTAAAACCGGCTGTGGCAAAGAAGAACGACAGGCATCACTTAACGAAACTACATCCCAGCTAAAGTGTCCGTCGGCCGGAAATGTGCGCAGGTTTTGTCTTCGGAAATCATAGGGCGGACGAACTTTGAAAATCTGTATGCCCCGGTCTTCGGTGTTGATTGTGGCAAGATCAAAAGAATTTTCAATGCCTTCGCGTACTGATTTTTTCTGACGGTTTTCAAAAAAAAGAAGCGAGCCGTCTTCCATTGTAAAGTATGCCGACTCTCCTGTACTCCAGTAATCACCAAGCCGAATGCGCTGTACTCTTGAGCTGTTTACGTCTTCATCAACAAGTAATTCCTGCGGCATGCCCCAGCCCAGCACCATTCGTTCATAAGCGTTTATGCTCTGATTCGACAAATGCGAGCTAAATAAACCCCAATAGGCTGGGTGCCGGCCTGCATTTCCTATATACGGATGAGGCGAGCCAAGAAGATGATGGGCTACTTCATGAATCATAATATCGTACATCCTCAGGAAATCCCGAAAAACCATGGTTGCACCAGAAACTTTTGTACCGCTGCTGTGTACGCTCAGACCTGCCCCAATCGGGTAGTTTCCGCCCCCTAAGCCTGCAATTCCGGTCCATCTTGCGTTAAAAGGATGAGCCATGCCGCCCGGATGACGATAAATTGTAATGATGTAATCCGCTATGCCATCCGGAACATTGGTGTGCACAAAAGGGGCATGGGTGGTCCAGCTATCGAGCGCCCGAATTTGCTCCGGCCCAACCTTAGGCTCGATGTAATCCCCATTACCAAAAAGCTGCTGCAGAACGGTGCGGTTTACCAATCCCGGACCCGAACCATGCAGAGAATCCGGCGCAGTTACATAGTAAACATCCCCCGTAACCAACAGATTACCGGCTGATGCCTCCCGGAAATAGGAAGTAATGTTCTGGTAGAGTCCATTATCAAAATCAGGTGAATGATCCATGCTGTTTACCATGTCGCGCATCCATTGCGGAACATTGGCCGGATCTTCGTTGGGCCACTCCACCCATTCCCGCAGCGGATTATCATCCTCTTCAAATCGGACAAATACAACCGCAATATGCTTATGCCCACGGGTCGGAAACACGCGACCATGCTTTACGGTGTCTGTTTGCGAAAGGGTGAAGCCTGAGAAATCTGCTATTATGGTTTCAGAGCTTCCAGCCACCTCCTGCAAAGACGCGTCTGGAATTCCCCTTTGCGCACAAGACGAAAACGTAATAGTGAGAAAAATCAGAAAAATGAGCTGAGAAATGCGATTTACGGATTTAAGCATTTTTCAAATAGGTAAGATGAATTACGGTTTCAGATTAAACAAGCATAAAGACCAAAACCGAATATAAATAAAATCAACCTAAGGTAAGTCACGGGGTATTTTAGGATTTGAAAATTCCACACCCCTTAATTTGGTTTGGTTCACTTCGAGTGAGACAGTTCAGAAAAGTGAATCAAGAATAAACTCAAACAAACTTTAAATAGTCACTTTCTGCAAATGGAGTGTTCATTTAAGTATAAGCACAATCTTTGCTGTAAAAAGGATCTGCTAAATCTAAGATTATGTTTACATTATGAGATCAGCCCATTTGAGATTTCAGCCTTTGCATTATAGCGCCGCTATTTTTTTCTTTTTCTCAGGTTTTATTATTCAGGCATAAATATTCTATTCTTGAATAAATGTCCGGGCTTTTACTTTTCTTTACTACCCGACCTAACAACGATTTTCCGGGAATTAGATGCGCTACACGAAAACTTCTTTCATCCTAAAATACTCATCTTACATGCGACGATTATCTACGATTCTGGCGTTCTCTTTTCTTTCCCTGTTTTTTTATGATTCGGCTTTTACTCAAACTATTTATTACGTTTCTACAACAGGTAGCGCAACTACCTGCACCAGCTGGGAAACAGCCTGCACCAACCCGCAATCAGCTATAGACCTTTCAACGGGCAACGATATAATTGTGATTGCAGCGGGCGTATATAATGCCAGTTTTACTCTTTTCATATCTCAAGATAAGAATGGGATTCAGATTTATGGGGGTTATGCCGGTAATGAAACACTTTCTGTGAATGACCTGAAACTCGATGAGCGTGATCTAGTAGAGAACGAGACAATATTAGACGGGCAAAATCAAGGGCGGGTTATGCTGCTGAACGGAGCCTTTTCTCGTTCTACGCGCATTGATGGTCTAACTATTCAAAACGGACTTACAAATAGCAACACCTCGTTTTCACCAAACGGAGCCGGTATGGTTTGTATTGGTGCGACCCAGGCAACTTGCAGCCCAAGTTTGAGCAACTTGATTTTCAGGGACAATCAGGCGCTTGGTGCAGGCGGCGGGTTTGGTGTAGCCAATCCTACAACGAGTACTTCGGTTTCTTTTGAGAACGTTACTTTTATTAATAACAGGGCGCTTACGGGTACATATAACAGCGCCACCGTAACCGGCAGAGGAGGTGGCCTGGGTATTCCGGTTGACTTAAACACAGATTTACCACCAGAGTTTAACGGACTTACATTTATTGGTAACGAAGCTGAGTTAGGCGGTGGAATGTATGTAAGAAGCACCGTCGGAAACCTGACCATAACGAACAGTATCTTTCAGGGTAACGAGGCTTTGCGAGGTGGTGGTCTGGACATATCAAATAACGGGTCTTTAAACTTCACGGCTACTTTAGTCAATTTGTTAATAATAGGCAATTCGGCAAGTGCCCGGGCAGGCGGTTTTTACACCGGACTTGTTGGCACAAGGCTCATTAACTCTACTATTAGCGGTAACTCTTCTGGTGATGGTGGTGGAATGTCTGCAGACTCGTTTTCTGGAGGCCCTGTTTCCAGAGTAGACAATAGTATAATTTGGGGTAATCAGGCAGGTTTAGGCCCTCAGGTTAAACCCAACTTTCCCGGCAACCTGAATTTCAGCCACTCAACTATTGAGGGTACAGGAAGCGATAACTGGGATGGTGATGTGGGAACAGATTTGGGCAGCAACCTGGCTTCCAATCCGCTTTTCGTAGCTCCCGTTCCGGCCGCATCAGCACCCTTTACCGAAGGTGATTTTCGACTCCTCCTTACTTCACCCAGCTTAAACTCTGGTGACAATACTCCATTCCAGCCCGGCGGGCCCGCCGAAGCAGTTCTTACCGATCTGTTCGGACAAGATCGTATTCAGGGCGACGTGATTAGCAGGGGTCCCTACGAAGCAGGTATTCTTGGCGAGGCTATTATCCACGTTAACGCCTCTGCAACAGCTGGCGGAAATGGCCTAAGCTGGGAAACTGCCCTTAACAGTTTGGAAATGGCCATCCCTCTGGCTACTCCCCAAAGTATAATTGTTTTAGCAGGTGGGGAGTATACTTCCAGCAATAGCGCAGTGCTCGAGCTTCCCAGCGTGCTTAACGGTATTCGTATTTACGGTGGTTATGGAGGCAATGAATCCCTTTCCACAGACAATCTTCAGCTCAACCGACGCGATTTAAATGCTAATGCGAGCATACTCGATGGTGAAGGTCAGCGACGTGGGGTAATTATTCTGGCAAGCTCTGGCAGGCAAATCTCTAATGATACCGTTATCGATGGTCTGACGATCAGAAATGGATTTTCCACAAACGGTGGCGGTTTATTTTGTGATGGAACAGCCGGTAACTGCTCCCCAACACTTGAGAACATCTTTTTCGAGCAAAACCAGGCACCGGTTGACGGTGGCGGTATTTATCTGGATGCGCGCAATGTGGGCATCAGCTCTCCGGTTATCAGAAATGTTTCATTTATCGAAAATTCCGCGGGTCAGCGTGGTGGTGCTCTGTATTCCGATTCCAGAAATTTCGGCGAATCCAATCCCGAATTGGACAATTCAAGTTTTATCAGCAATGAAGCGGCTTCGAGCGGTGGTGCAGTTTATCTGGATGCCAGAGATAACGGCACATATCAAGGTATTTTTAACAACGTTGTTTTTGATGGAAACACCTCTACCGGCGGAAACGGCGGCGCTGTTTTAAACAATGGTCAGGGCGGTAATGCATCGCCCGTTTTTGTGAATACCAAATTTTTAAATAACTCCGCGCTAAACGGATTTGCAGGTGGAGCCGTATATAATATTGGAAGCGCAGGGATATCGAGCCCGCAGTTTATACAGGTTCTCGCTTCGGGTAATAGCGCAAATGATGGCGGCTTCATGTACAACGAAGGTATTTTTGAAGGTGTTTCGAATCCGGTTATTGCGCAAAGCACCATCATAAACAATGTGGCCACTTCAGGAATTGGCTCTTTTATGTACTCCATAGGGCTGAATGGGCAAGCTCAGCCGCAAGTTATTAATTCTATAATCTGGAATAGTGGAAACAGCGCAAATGAAGTCCTGTTCAACATTCAGGCGCAGCCCCGCTTCTCCCATTCCCTTGTATCATTTTCAAACGGTAGTGGAATCCCATGGAACTCGGCTTACGGTCAAGATTTAGGCGGAAATATTGATGCAGATCCGCTTTTCGCAGGCACCTTCGATTCGGAAACAGTGAATACCGATGCTTTAAAACTTACCAGACAATCTCCCGCTATTGATGGCGGTAGCCCTGAACCATTTATCAATGACGGGGTTCTGGTTGATCTTGAGCTCGATTTTGAAGCTGCCCCAAGACTGTTTGGCAGACCGGATATGGGGATTTTCGAAAGCGGAACCAAAACTATTATTTCCGGCGAAAACACAACAAGCGACTGGCGATTTTTGGCGAATCCTGTAGCCAATACATCATTCAGCGATTTTTTTACTGATTTCTGGACACAGGGAATTCCGGGCTCAGACGCTCCACAAGGCAGCCCCACCATTTACCGATGGGATGCAGAAAACGGTGAGTGGAGCGCGCCTTCCTCCATGAATAACCAAATGAGTGCCGGTGCCGGGTATATTTCCTACATCTTTGATGACCAGAATTATGATGGCAATCCAGACGGGTTTCCAAAACCACTCGGACTTAATGGGCGTGAACACACTACAGAGCAATCCGTAATCGTATTTGGAAATACACAAACCAACCCGGATTTAACCGGCTGGAACCTGATCGGAAATCCATTTGGTGTGCCTCTTTCGATCCCACAAGTCCTCGATGCTTTGGTGAGCCCTATAACTTTTCAGCGGTTAAATGTAAATCAAAACATATATATCTGGGATCCTAATAAGGCTCAGACCGAAGGTGAAAATACAGAATTTGGTGCGTATCGGGTTCTTTCGCGCAATAGCGGCGACCCAATCCCTCCTTTTCAGTCATTCTTTATACGATATACCAGCTCATTTGATGATTCTGCAACCATCCCGCTAAATAAAAACACTCTTGCGGTACCAGATCAGTTTTCGGAAGACTTGTATCGCCTGGAAATTACGGAACAACCAAAAAAGTTTTTTCAGCTAAGGCTGGAGCATGAAGGTTTTGGTGATGCCTTTTCCATTTGGTCGGTGCCCGAATCCGGGTTCAGCTCATCGGATTATCACATGTTTTCTTTACAAAGCCTGAATCCGGAATATGTGAGAGTATTTAGTCCGTCTGTAAACGGCCCCGTTTCCGGATTTGCGCTTAACCCGGGTGATGAAACCTCAGAAGTTGAGCTCATCATAGAAACAACCCACATTGGAGCACACAAGCTAAGCTGGGATGGTGAAGTCAGCGCGAATCAGCTGAGAGATGCGGGTATTACCGAGGCTATTCTTTACCATACCAAAACCGGAAATGAGTACAGTTTATTTCAGCCCGGAACCATTTCATTTGATTGGGAACCCATCACCAGTACCCAAAATAAAACTGGTGAAAGAAGCTTTGATGGTGGGCTGAGCGACGAGGCTTCAAAAACCCGGAATCCGGGGTTGCCCATGCTAACAGGAACCGCTACCGAGTCTGAGTCTCCATTTGTCATCATCATAAATAAAAATACATCTACCAGCACAGAGCCCGAGTTAGCAGCTACTTTTTCATTGAGCCAGAATTATCCGAATCCGTTTAATCCGGTAACCCAAATCAGCTATGAACTCGATGAGCCATCTAATGTTCGGCTTAGAGTGTATGATGTAACCGGCCGGCTTGTTTCAACCCTTGTAAATGAGTGGCAGTCACCCGGCACCTATACCGTACCATTCAATGCATCTTCACTTGCCAGCGGAGTATATGTGTACAGACTTGAAGCCGGCGGCCGAACCCTCAACAGAAGAATGACGCTCATCAAATAATCTGCTGTTTTTGGAGATGGTTGGTGGGTGTCGGGATTGAAAATTAATGTTAGCTATAACTATTTCCTGTTCTTCAATCCTCCGGTTTCCACTCATCCGTTTCTGAAAAAAATCACAACAGCCATTCCGGCGAGCAATACAAGCCAAAATATGATGGCATAGGGACTAAAGCGAGTTTCCTTTTTCTTTTCGCGCCAACTTTTGGGTGTAACGCCTTGCGCCAAAAGCGTTAATACGCCTGCCAGATTAAAACAAATCACGTAGGTGAAGGTAAGAATAGCGGCACCGAGCGCGTAATCGTACTGTCCACTGCCCAAATAGAGCCCTGTTGCAACCAAAGGAGGCAGAAGAGCCACGGCAACCATCACCCCGATTACAGCCGCAGAAATACCGCGGGTAAAAGACAATACGCCCGCAATTCCGGCGGCGAAACCAAGCGCAACATCAGCAAAACTTACGCTCGTTCTCGAAACAAGTTCGGATGTTTCGTAGTCGAAAGTAAGCAAAACACCCATCGCAATGGATAATGCAAAAGCTAACGAAAACCCTGAAAAAAGAGATTTAAGAGATTGTACAAGCAATTTTTGGTCGCCAAGCGTGGTTGAAAGAGATAAGCCAACATTTGGGCCCAACAGGGGAGCGATTACCATAGCACCAATTACAATAGCAGGGTTATCGCGCATCATACCGGTTGCAGCCACAATAGCGCTCATAGCGGTAAGGGTAATGTAAATGGGCGACAAGTCGATCATTTCCTTAACATCTTCATACATCTCGATAGTCGAAATACGCTGTACTTTTTCGCCCTTAGTATCCTTAGTTGAAGTGTAGCCACTTGGCCGAACATATTGAGCCGACTTTTGCAAGCTTTTTTCCTCATCATTAACTTCATTACCATTTTGACCAGAATCGGTGTTTACATCTTTTTTTTCTGATGATGGTTGATCCTGAAATTTCTCAGGGTCGACGCCGGTTGCATTACCCTTGTCGGGCTCGGTATCTGCACTTGGCAGTGTAGCTTCAATAGAATACAAAATTAACCGAAAGCCATCATGCCCGTTAGCTGCATCGGATAAATCCTTCATAATAGACTCTGAAAACTCAACCTCACAGAGAATACGAAGGACCTTAGAATTATCGGCTCGTGTTTCGGTACGAAGTTCTATAAAATGGCCCTGATCAACCGATTCTTCCAAATCCGGTTTCTCTTTTGGGGTATAAACTTCAATCAGTCGTAGCGCCATAAATTATGAAGACTATAATGTCTGTTTTTTTGATACAAGCCTGGATTTAATAAAAGATATAATCTCTGGCCAAGACCTGTAAGATTTAGTATGTATAATTAAAGAGACGAATACTTCACAAAAACTGAAGCGTCAATTAAATTCCGATAGTTCATCTGTAGATTTTTAGTGTAATGAGAGGTAATAACATACCCACTTTCATTTCCTAAGTCTTATATGAACTGTGTTACTAAGCTGTTTTACCAAACAAATACAAGCCTTAAAAAAACTTTTTTTTAGCTAACAGCTAACAAAAGGCTTTACAAAATTTCCTAACAGTTTAAAAGCAAAAAAGATTTAACAGAACTGTATTTAGTCGTTTCCATTTGGCAGCAATTAATCCAAAGCTGTTGATCGAATAGCCGGCTCTTCTCTTAACCTTATGCTTTCGGTCTAGAAAACCACCCAAATTCGTAAATAGCTTACTGCAAGCAGCCTTCAAAACGAATCACAAGCTTTTAAAGTAGCTTAAAAATCTACTTGATAGTACAAGGCATACAAAAGAATAGACAGATGAAGGAGTCTGAAAATTGCATATCTTACTGCACAACGTATACGCCTTAAAATAAATAAAGACTTTAGGAAAAACAGCTTCTTAATTCATAACACAATCTATAATATTGGGCTGTTAAATGCAGTTATACGTAAGTATAAACCGGCACCAAAAGATTTGCCGGTTGGCATGCAGATGCTTCAAAAAAGCTTTTTAGCAGAGTAACTACTTCCAATAACTACACAGGCGCGTTTGTATTCACAAAAAAGCCTTACTCAAACCTTAACACACATTTATGACGACATTAAAATTATCGCACAGCTTTAAACTAATTTGCATTATTGCTGCACTTGCACTTGTTGGCTGCTCTTCACTTGGAAATACAGGCCGCGGTGCATTAATCGGAGCCGGAGCTGGCGGCGCTGCGGGCGCAATAGCTGGTGCTGCACTTGGAGATACCGCAAAAGGAGCGATCATCGGAGCTGTTGTTGGTGGTGCTGCGGGCGCAATTATTGGCTCTCAGATGAATCGACAGGCAGAAGAGCTTGAAGACTCTATTGAAGGCGCTACTATCGAGCGTGTTGGCGAAGCTATTGCCATCCGTTTTGATTCCGGCCTGCTTTATGGTTTTGACTCTGCCGTTTTATCTCCAACGGCACAAACCAACTTACAGCGCTTAGCAAACAGTTTATCGCAATACGACAACACCAATATTGTAATAATCGGACATACCGATTCAATCGGTTCCGCAACCTATAATCAGGGTCTTAGCGAGCGACGCGCACAATCTGCCGCAGATTACTTAAAAACCCGCGGCGTTGATGCTTCCAGACTCATCATTGAAGGACGCGGAGAAATGGAACCCATTGCCGATAATGATACCGATGAAGGCAGATCTATGAACCGCAGAGTTGAAGTTCTAATTATTGCCAGCGAAGAATTCCGCGAAGAAGCTAAAAATCAATAAGTTGTAAACTAATACCATCCCGAAATTTGCAATCAGCATTTTCGGGATGGAACTTTACCGACAATTGTGTAGTCTAGATTTTAATTGTTGCAACAACAAAACAAATAAACTAAATATGTTCAATATTACAAACACCTTTAGGGAATTCGGTTATCTCATCATAAGAGTGGGATTAGGTTTTATGATAATGCTTCACGGCTACCCTAAAATAATGGGCGGACCGGAGCTTTGGGCTAACCTTGGCGGAGCAATGGGAAATCTTGGCATAACCTTTGCGCCCGTCTTTTGGGGATTTATGGCTGCTTTTGCTGAGTTTTTCGGCGGTATCTTTCTAATGCTTGGGCTTTTCCATCGTATTTCTGCACTTTTGCTAGCTTTCACTATGTTCGTTGCCGCTGTTATGCACATTGCTAACGGAGACAGCTTTATTCCACAAATCGCATACCCTATCGAGCTTGGAATTGTTTTTCTGGGACTGTTTTTTATGGGACCCAGAAAATGGGCTCTTGACAATATGATTAACAGCAAAATTTTATCTTCCCGATAAAGTAGTATCAGTTTTTTTCCAAAAAGGCACAGTACTTTATTGTACTGTGCCTTTTTTTATAACTAAAACTTTAAAAATCATATTGAGCAGAATTGATTCTTAGCTCAACTTCATCAAAATCTTAAAAATCAGGCTTCATTCCATTTAAGCT
>JAIULZ010000026.1 GCA_022565805.1 Balneolales bacterium | reverse complement strand
CTGTGCAGCAACACTTTGTATGGATGGGAAAATTGCTTAACCGGACACTAGTGATGAGAAGTATCTAAATTTGAACTGGTTTTGCTGAAATACTCTGTCTGATTTCACGTTTACATTGATTCCGACAGTTCATTTGACAGTCAATTCTCATTTTATCTTTTTTGATAAGCTTTGAGGTTATTTGTTTATTAAGCGATTTAGAGTACAATCTTGCTGCTTAAGCCTTTGAAAGATTTTTAAAATATATAAGTTTGGGGGGCTTAACAGATGGCTTTCAGAAACCGTCTGTTTACACCGCATTTATCAATGAATCTAATTCATTTTGGCATTATGTTTTTTGTCAAATAATTTATTTGGAGAAATTGAGTATAAAGCGGGCAACAGGTTGTTTAAGAATGTTTAGTTACAGCTTAATAAATACGTTTTTCGTATAGTTGATACTCTTTTCCTTTTTGTTAAAGAAATAATTCGAATAATACCCCCTTTACTAATGTATCATGCTTTTTAAGTATAAACTTTTTTAGAAGGTAGGCAGTAGATTAATATTTCTAAGTCTTAATTAAGTTCCTTAAGGTATTATTTAGCCTTTAACACATCGCCAATTATTCAACTTATTCACTTAAGAAGCTAAGTGAATCATTTGTCCACAATACTACGCAATTATAGTATGCAGCTGAATAAAATTGCTACACTTACTGTGCTTTTTGTTTTTGTATTGTACTTTTCGGTTCAGGCACAACCTGCCGAATCTGATACGGTACGCATCTCATTCGAGGAATTTCGATCCATTGCACTTGATCATTCAAGAGAAATGCAGGCAAGAAAGCAGCAGGTTCGAATCGCTGAAAGCAGACGCTCTGAAACCGAGGCAAGTCGCTATTTACCAAATCTCACGCTTACCACAGCTCATGGTTTAATTCCCGGTGTTCGATCAAAAGATGACAGTTTTTCTCAGTCGGCACTTTATTTAGATCCAACTTTGAGGAATGACTGGAATGATTGGGCCGTTTTTAATCAGTTTGAGATTAATGTTTTGCAGCCTATCTATACATGGGGTGCATTAAGTAATGCGATTAAAGCCTCTAGAGCTGCTGTTGATATTGCCGCTTTTGAGTATGATGGTGAGGAAAGCCGATTTGAACTTCAGCTGTTTCAGCTTTACCAAGGTATGTTGCTAGCTAAGGAGTTACAGCGTTTGGCTATAGATTCTAAACCGACTATTCGAATGGCTGACCGAGAGTTGCAAAAGCTTATAGATGAAGGTAGTGATGAAATAGATGATGCTGACCTTTATCAGTTTGAGATTTTTATGTATGAGTTCGAATCTCAACTCGATGAAGTTAATGAAAATGTAGCTTTTCTCATTCGTGCCTGGCAAATAGCCCTTGGTGTACAAGGCTCTGGTATTGTGTATTTACCATCCGAAACCTTTTTAGATCCTGTTGAAGATGAAATTCTTGAACTGGATTTTTACCTTTCTCAGGCTTATGTACTTCGTCCTGAGGCGAGGCAGTTGCGCTCGGTAAGAGAAACAGCCGAATACGGCAGAAATGCTGTTCGGGCACAAAACTACCCGGCCATTTTCCTGGGTGCAAATTACCGCTATGCCTATGCATCTAACAGACCGAGGCAGTTTAACCCATTTATTAGCAATCCTGCAAATACTTCCAGTTTAACTGTAGGTATTGGACTGCGTCAAAATCTTAATTTTTTTATTCTTCAAAGCAGAACAGAACGTGCTGAAGCTCAATTAAGGCAGGCTGGTTTTGCAAAGGATGCAGTAATGGATGGCATCGCACTTGAAATCAGCGACAGATATAAAGATGCAAGAGTGGCGCGTTCGAGACTTCTAAATAATAGCAGAGCACTGGATATAAGCCGGCAGTGGCTAAGACAGGAGCAACTCGACTACGATATTGGATTTGGTGATGTAACAAATCTTGTTGATGCCTTTCGTAGTAGTATTGAGCTTGAAGCCGATCAAAAGCAACGCACCTATGATCTGAATATGAGAATGGCACGACTTTTGAATGCATCTGGTATACCGGTTACTCAGCTTTATAACTCTGGCTTAACTACAAATGAGTAACCGACAGATAATATTAATTGAAAGTAGTTTAATCACGAATAGTTAGGGAGTAAGTCATGAATAGTTTATCACAGGTTTATACAGGTTTTATTGTAATATTGCTTCTTATGCTAGCGGGGTTTCCTTCACCTGCTACTGCTTTGCAATCAGATTTAGAGAGCGAAGCCAGAACTATGCTCGAGCAGAGAGATGCTCAAATAAAAGAATTGCTTGGTCCAAAAGGAACCGAGCATACCGAAGAGCAGCGGCAGGAGTTGATGGATATAATCAACGAAGTTATTGATTACAAAGCTATGGCAAAACATGCGCTTCAGTCTGCATGGGATGATTTGTCTGAAGAGCAGCAAAGCGAATTTGTTGACGTATTTGCCCGCGTTATTCGCGATCAGTCTTTAAACAGCCTTGATATTTACAGAGCAGATGTCATTTATGAGTCTTTTGAGGTAGATGGAAATATTGTAACTGCTCGTACTGTTGCAACATTAGAAAATGTTAGAACTCCTGTTACTTACGAGATGGAAAAAAGAAGCGACGGATGGTTTGTTACAGATATGTCTGTAGATAATGTTTCTACGGCCGAGTCTTACCGGAGGTCTTTCCAGCGTATCATTAGCAGAAGAGGCTACGATGCATTACTTGATAACCTAAAGCGGCGAGCCGGCTTAATTTAAAATTGTAATTGTAGCCGAGCTGTAGCACCCTTGATATTTTATTGCAACAATCCTGTTATTGATATTGCTGTCGCCAACTTCTTTACCATCCGGAACCGTATGATTACCAAATATTCTGCTGTAATACTAACCGGCTTTTTCGTTTTTGTTAAACTTTCTGGTTTTACTCTAGCCACAGAAGCTGATGCTCAGGTTATGAATCCGAGTGGAGATCTCAACTATACCGATGAGCAAGATATTTGGGCACAAACTCTAAGCGGGAGTCATTACAACGAGTTTTGGAGCTATCATTTTTTTCTGAATGATGATATTCGTCTTCATATCACTTATTCTGTAGCTAATTTCGGAAGCCTTAAATCCCCGGTTAGTGGCTTGCGCCTGTCTTTAGTAGGTTTCGATTCCAAGACTTATCAGCTATCAAGAGAATACCCGATTGAGCACCTAATACAGGATAAAGAGGGGCATCATTTTCAATTAAGAGAGGGGCGCGATGTTTGGTTCAGCGGGAGTTTATCAGATAAACACGAGCTGGTTATAAGTACTTCAAAAGACGGTGTTACTTATGATATCCATCTTACACTAACTGATATTCATAAGGGATTTAAATGGGATAATGGCATTTATCACATCGGAAATGAAGAAATAGGAATTTTTACGCACATCCCTTACGCTAAAGTAGCTGGTTCTGTTAAAATTAATGATAAGCAGCGCGAGGTCTATGGAACGGCTTATATGGATCATACTTTCCAAAACCAAACCACAACACGCTTAATGGATAGTGGTTTTCGTTTTATAAGCCATCAAGATAAAAACAACTGGACTATCTTTTACTTTATGCTTCCGGCTTCTGAGAAAGGAAATCAGACGATTGGTCATAAATTGGTTAATCAGAACGGAAATGTTTGGGTAGAGCAGGTTCATCAAATGGAAGAATTGAGCCGTTCGAGAGCTTTTGGCAAACGAATTCCCGCAGAAGTACAGCTTACGTTAATGCATCCGGAAGGGCAGATGTCTTTTGTAACTTTGTCTCGTACAGCAGATGAAGAGCGCTTTTCTGTATTAAGCGAGCTTTCATGGGTTGCGAGAAGAGCAGCCCGGACTTTTCTTGGAGGCGAAGTTTTGGAATTCCGGGGTCTTGGCACCGTAGATATGGGCGATAAGAATAAATTAGATGGCTTTTACAATTTCTTTGTTGTCGAATAACGTCTTTAATTTAAAGCGTCTTTCAAGTAATTAGCATTAGCAGTTCTAAGGCAGAATAAACTGTTATTCAAAACTCTTACGGGTTGGGCTTAAACAGCCCGAAGTTATTAAGACCGGATGAGAAGATTAGGAACTTTCAGAAAGAATTTGACGGCGTGTTATTCATAATAATCGCATATTCTAAGTTTGGGCTTATGCTTCATTTTTAATTCCATACGGCTGGCAGGTGACTTTATTCTTCTTGTACATTTCCCATTTACGAAAAGTACAGCATTACATTTTTTTAGACAAAAGGCTATCATATTCAAAAATCGAAATGGGTAGCGAGAAAAAAAGTGCGTTACATCCATAAGTACTTCACTCATCTATTCAAGCAAGAAAAGCTTGCATTGGTTGTCTGCTTAATACCCGTTGGCTCAACCAAGCTACTAAAGTTTAGCAATGACTTAAAGTGTGCTGTTATTCTACATTGATTATGATTATTTTGGGATATTGTTTCAAAACCGCTTAATGCAATGCATTTCTGCAAATAGTTAAGTATAAAGAAGACTTTTTGAAAAAAAACTTCATATAGTTTCCGAATACAGACTTTTTTACAGGGAAAGAATAGTTTTTACTCCTGAATCTATTCCTGCAGTATTACGGGTTTTTGTATACATTAATTCTGATCAAGTAATAACCACATTTTCTGATTAATTAAGGAAATGTAGCATGGAACTATCAAAAATTTATGTCAGCTTCCATAAAACAGGAAGGTTATGTATTTACCAGCTACGGTAAGCTAAAATATCTGCATGATGTAATCGTATGTGTCGATTCAATAAGAAGGTATGATAAAACCCGCCCGATTGCTATATACGCTTCTCAGGAACACATCGATACACTTCGGGAACGAGGTTTAGACGATTACTTCCAGTTTAAAGGTATTCTTGAACCCCAATACCAAAGTATCGTGGGTTTTAAGCATAGTATTCATAAATTTATGCCATTTGACAGGAATTTGTACCTCGATTCAGATATGATTTGGTGCCGTAATCCCGATCCGTTGTGGCATAATTTGCAGCCTTACGGCTTCACTATTACAGGTGTCGATTCTGCTGATGTTTTCTTTGGGGCTTCCAAGTCGATAGGAATTGCTTTTGATATCTTACTGAGGAGGCGACAGAAAACGCTTAAACGTTTTGGTCTTACCCACTTGCCCCGGGTACAAACAGGGATGATGTATGCAAGTAATCAAGCTCTTGCAGAAGAGGTTGGCCGAAAGGCTTCGTATTTTCTGGATCAGATGGATCAAACACACTTTGTAAGCAGAACCAAAGAAAAGAACCGTAACCTGGAAAGTTGTGAATGGAGTCTGGGTATGGCAATGAGTAGCCTCAAAACTCATGTATACCCTTGGTTTAATGGTTACGAAACTCCACAGCTCGATTTTATTCATTTTCTAACACAATACGATAAAGATTTTAGAGAGGTAAGCTGCATCTATTTTTGTAATCCCTTTATCTTCTCCTTCCGCGGAATCAGATCTAAGTGGCTATATAAACTTCTGATGACGGCTGGAAAATTAATTCTCCCCCGTAGTATGGATCACCTTAAGGTTACACCCTACGCTATCCATTTCGGCTGGAATCATGAAAAAAAATATTTCAATTCCTATAAAAAAAGAAGATGGGAAGAAATAGTGCAGGAAAGGAGTTTGACAAGTGCGTAATTTACTTTCCGTAAATTAAACAACCACCTCACCTTACAGGGTGTGGATGGTTTTAGTGTTAAGAGCTCTCTCTAACTCTTCCCTCATTTTCTATACATTAATATTAAGTGCTTACTTCATTAAGTATATATGAAGAAAAATAAAAAGGCCCTCATCACTGTATTTATTATTTTTGGAGTGCTTGTGGCCCCTCATGAAGGTGAATTCTGGCCCTTTAGCATTTTTCCGATGTTCTCACAGGCCGGAAATCCGTGGGTCAGATCCCATGTTCGCGTGGTCGATTACGACGAAAATATGATAAACTGGAAAACTGTAGGCGCAGATCAGCTCGATGGAGACGTTTTGTCTATGGTTTCGCTCGGTGTAAATCAAAATGATGTATCAAATTTCGTTTCTAAGACAGCAGAGTGGAATGAGCGTGCTCTTAGCAATATGCGTGCCTTATTGGGCGAAGTTACTTCGAGAGAGCAAATTATGATTTATAAGGTAACGGGAAGTCTTCATCCGGAAATATCAGATTCTGTAGTGATTTCTTACCAGCCATATATTTTTATGAGCCCGGAAGCTACCATATTGCATCCTGATTTGAGGGGAGATTTGCCGAGATGAATAAGGTGAATAAATTTATCGACTGGATTTCCAATATGATTTTCCAGCCAGGGCAGGTCGAGTCGAGAGGATATTATATTTATTTTCAAATGCTGGAGCTGCTTATTATTTCACTCATAATAACGTATGCATGGAACTGGGCTCCATATATTTCAAGAATTCAGGATGTAGTGCTGCCATTGGGTTTGGCTCAGTACATTAGCGTACATTTTATGTTTGATGACCTGCTGCCCTATCTCAATGCTGGTATTATTACACTAGCTTGTGCCGCAGGCTTTTTGCGACTGAATAAGTTTTCATATCTCATTGCTGTTTTTGCTATCCACTTTCAGTACATCTCTCGCTATTCTTTGGGGGAGATATCTCATGGTTCGAATATGGCTGGTTTATGTCTGCTTGCGCTTGCTGTTGCCGCCATTTTGTATAAAGACGGTATTCGCTTCCGTAAATTTTCTTTCGGCATGATTCTATTTTTTATGGGTCTTGCCTATACTTCCGCTGCAGTTTGTAAGCTTATCGGTACTGGTCCACTTTGGATAGACGGCAGACATCTTTGGCTTTGGATTGGAGAGCGAAGTGTAGATGTACTTTCTGCAGACGGTTCGTTTCAGCTAAATGTACTCCAGGAGTTTACTATACAATGGTACTGGCTGGCAACTATCATACTGTTTTTTGGCTTAGCTACAGAGGCCGTTGGGGTTATGGTTTGGTCTTCTTTTTTCAGACCCTTCATAGTGTTACTACTCGTGGGTATGCATTTTGGAATTGAATGGACTATGAACATAAGTTTTAGCTCATATGTGTATGTTTTAATATTAGCTGGTTTCCCATGGTTTAAACTAATTGATTATGCACTTGACAGGCTAAATTATTCATCACTAAATAATATGATTGACCGTTTTCAGGGCGATATTTCCACCCCTGAGTGGCTGTCTTCGGTTAAGAAAAATATACCTTAAAACAGGGGGTATGCTTTTACCCGGCTTCTTACTTAAATTGAAATTACAACCTAAGATCTCCAAGGTAAGAGTTACCATTTATATTTTTGATCTGATGTTTAATTTCGAACATAAGCAGAAGTTTTTAATTGACTTCGAATACATCTTGCAAAACAAACTATATTTGCCTTTAGCATGTAAAAATGGCTGAAAAGCGGTCTATTTTATTTATTAGCCAGGATTTTCCGCCTGAAATAGGCGGGATACACACCTATAGCGCAGAACTGGCGAATAATCTTTCTGCTTTGGGGCATAAAGTTACTGTAATTGCACCGGAAAAGTCCGAAGCTGCTTTATTTGACGAAAAACAGCCCTATTCAGTAATCCGGATCAGATCATCAAATAGTTTGTTAGGGTTAAAGCTTATTATTCAAATAAGATCTATAATCCGTACCCATAAACCCGACTGCATTTTTCATGCACAGTGGAATTCCCTTGCAGCTTCTTACGTAGCAAGGGTCTTTGGTTATCATGGACCCATATTTTGTGCGGCACATGCGCGAGAACTCTTGCTGGAACCCAGTTTACCTATTTTGAATTCGCTTTTCAGAATATACCGAACGCTATTAATGCGTCTGCCCGCCGTATATTATCCTGTAAGTGTCTATACACAGAAAGTGCTTTTGAGGCTTGGAATCGGGCTTCATAATACGCAGATTATAAATAACGGTACAGACCCTGTCTTTTTTAGTCCCGATGTAGCTTCAGGGCAAGAATTTCGCAAAACTCATGCTATTCCTAAAAATGCCTTCGTGCTTTCTACTACTGCGCGACTCGTGCAGAGAAAGGGCGTTGGAATCGTAATTGAGGCTGTAGAGCGACTTAAAGAAAAGATACCTTGTTTGGTATACATCATTGCCGGAGATGGTCCGGAAAAGCAAAATTTACAGTCTCAGATCAATCGTATATCCAATGCGGGCAGTATACGTTTAATTGGAAAAGTGCCGTTTCAAAACCTTCCCGCTTTGTATAATGCATCTAATGTTTTTGTGATGGTACCCCAAACAATACCACCCGATGTAGAAGGTTTTGGTATTGTATACCTTGAAGCAAATGCTTGCAGTCTTCCTGTTATTGCGTCAGATTCCGGAGGGGTTCCCGATGCAGTTTTGCATATGGAAACAGGAATAATAGTTCGTGAAGGAGATACAAAAGAGCTTGCAGACGCTATTTTATTTTTATTTCAAAACCCGGATCGGGGAAAAAAAATGGGACATTTAGGCCGTAGAAGAGTATTGGATGAGCTAAATTGGCGCAATACCGCTCAAAAATTAAGCAACTCGATCCAACATTATAATCAATAACAAGAGGATAGTTTAAAGTACGTAGAAACAAGAATTGGAAAGATGTTTCATACCACCGGCCTAATAAGGCGATGGAATTACATTTATTTATATTGAATTTTCATCATATACAAAAAGACAATAAATGATAGACTTTTTTGGAGATAGTTTTAGTGGGAAAACGTTGCAGTGGTTGCTTTTTCTTTTTTCAATGGCAGCTATTTTTCAGCTTATAATTCGCTATTGGATCATAAAAGTACTTACAAAACTGGATGAAAAGACGACTTCGGAATGGTACGAAGTTATTCTTAAGAAGAAATTGCCCCAGCGTGCACTATTTGCAATTCCTTTATTGATTATTTATCTGGGTATCAGTTTTGTACCGGATCTTTCTCCGGTAATCGAAGATTTTATAAGCAGAATAACCTCTGCTTTAATGATATTTGTGGTAGCAAGGGTTCTTGATTCGCTGCTAACCTCGGTAAATGAACTCTATCAAAAACTGCCAAGAGCTCATTTAAGACCGATTAAAAGCTATATACAGCTGGGTAATCTTCTTATTTATATGCTTGCTATTATATTTATGGTAGCGAGTCTTTCGGATCAATCCCCATGGATGTTTTTGTCGGGTATTGGAGCCATTACCGCTATTTTGTTAATTGTTTTCAGAGATACTTTACTTTCTTTGGTGGCAAGCGTACAGCTTACAAATAACGATCTCATTCGTATTGGAGACTGGATTGAAATGCCAAATTTTGGTGCCGATGGCGATGTAATTGATATTTCTTTAAATAATGTGCGTGTGCAGAATTTTGATAAAACAATTACTGTAATACCTACCCATAAATTTCTGGAGCACAGCTTTAGAAACTGGCGTGGTATGCAGGAATCTGGCGGACGCAGAATTATGAGATCAATTCATGTCGATATACACACCATACGTTTTTTAAGCTACAGCGAAATTCAGCGGCTTAGGCAATCTCACCTGATAAAAGACTATATAGATAAGAAATTAGCGGATGTGAATAGTTATAACGACAAGTATCTGAAAGACAATACTTCTATGCTCACCAATTCCCGTTGGTTAACAAATATTGGTACTTTTCGCGCTTATATTATCGAATACCTTAGAAAACACCCAAAAGCAAATACGAATCTCCTCATGCTGATAAGGCAACTAGAACCCACAGACAAGGGGATACCTCTGCAAATATACGTATTTACGAATACTGTCGTTTGGGCCGAGTATGAGGCTATTCAAGCCGATATTTTTGACCATTTATTTTCAGTAATTTCAGAATTCGGTCTTAAAGCATATCAGCAGCCATCTGGTGCCGACCTGAGATCGTTTTTAGCTGAAAATAAAATTGAAGCTATAGGGCTTGATTAGACTTATTTGTATCGGCTTATTCGTTTCACAATGCCTTTTCTAAACCTGATAAATTTAGTTCATACATATAGAACGTGCTCAGTGTATTCAAAGTAATCCGATGTTGAGTGAAACAAGTTGCCCATCTCCGAGAACGACTTGAAAGCATCAGGATTTTGCATATATACCAGCCGTTTTTATTCTTTTTAATTATAAACAGTTATAGTTATTATACTTAGGTAGGAAGGGCTCGTGATTTCTTAGCTGCCATTTCGGTTAAATATGGTTATGGCATGTTTTGCAGACATCATTACCAAAGGAATACCGCCACCCGGGTGCGTAGAACCGCCAATCAAATACAGGTTTTCTATGTAGGGTGATTTATTACGGGGCCGTAAAAAAGCCGACAGCTGTTGATTAGATGATGTGCCATAAATCGAGCCCTTATTCGATCGATATACATCGTAAAAATTTTGAGGGGTAATATGGTCTTCGACCACAATCGATTTTCCCAGACCATTTAAGCCAAAAGACTCAAGTTTTTGAATGATCTTTGTACGTTGCTCTTTAATCGTATCCTCATCCCATATAAACTTTTTCGACAGATACGGAGCATTCACTAAAATAAACAGATTCGAGCCACCTTCTGGTGCATGCTCGGGATCTGTGTAAGAAGTGTTTGCAATATAAATCGTAGGGTCTTCCGGCATTATTTTCCGGTGGAAAATTTCCATAAACTCTTTTTCGTAGTCTCTGGAAAAGAAAATATTATGGTGTTTTAAGTCCGAAAAAGTTTTGTTTAATCCCAATAAAAGCACAAATCCGGAGCAGGAAGGCTCTACACTGCGAATACGTTCTGCCTGTTTCTTTCTAAGCGTGTTTTCCTCTAATAAATCAAGGTAGGTAATGGTGGCATCCGCATTAGAAAAAATATATTCCGCTTCACACGTTTCCCCGTCTGTAAAAAGCAATCCTTTCACTTTTTTGTCTTCGAGGGTAATCTTTTTTACTTCCTTGTTGTAGTTAATATCAATATCGAATTCATCACAAAGCCGTAAAAGTGCCTTTGCAAGCGAATAAAGTCCACCTCTTAAATAGTATCCGCCCTGGCATAGTTCAACATATGAAATTACGTTTATAGTAGCTGGTGCCAGATATGGCGAAGAACCATTATAGGTTGCAAATCTCTTAAAAACCTGCTTCAAATAAGGCGAGCTAAAATATTTATCTACTCTCGTACTAACTGTTGGAAAAGCATCAATCTTAAATATATCAGATTTCTTTAAATCTTTAAGATCGCCAATTTTTTGCAGGGGATTCATTATAAAAGTGTTGGCGGTCTTTTTGTAGATATCTGCAGCATACCCTAAAAAGCGTACATAATCTTCGGCATCTTCGGGTGCAAAGGTGTCTATTTGTTCTAATGTACTCTGCAGATTAGTAGAACAATCAAAACGGGTACCATCGCGCCAAAAGTAACGGCATAATGGGTCTACAGGGGAGAGCTCGAGGTAGTCTTCAAGCTTTCTGTTACAATGTTCAAATAGCTCTTTTATAACAAAGGGCATGGTAAAAAGGCTGGGTCCGGTGTCAAATCTGTACCCATCTATCAATCGTTCGTTGAGTTTACCGCCAGCATTAGCGTTTTTTTCCCAAACAGAGACCTTATGACCATCAGCGGCAAGACGAACAGCGGCTGTTAACCCACCAATACCTGCACCAATAACTGCTATAGTTCGCTTCATACAATACTATTTAATAATTTTGTTTTACCCATAAGCCATTCAACTGACCAAAAAGATATCAGAAATTCAATATAATCTAAATTTTGATGCAGATAGTGCATCCGAAATAAGTTCATAGCAAAACACGATTGCCAAACTTTAGCAAATGTCATTTGCCGGGTTTATAACTGCCCGGCACGTAAATGAAGCTGTGCAACTGTTTCTATATGATAGGTTTGTGGAAACATATCTACAGGCTGAATAGCATCTATTGTGTACTGTTGGTTCAGTTCCGATAGGTCTCTGGCCATGGTTGCGCTATTGCAGCTTACATAAACAATTTTTGGAGCTTTGAGTTCAAGCAAGGTTTTAATTACGTCGGGGTGCATTCCTGCTCTTGGCGGGTCTGTAATTATTACATCTGGCCGACCGTATTTAGATATGAAAGTATCTTTAAAAACATCTTTCATGTCTCCTGTTTCGAAAGACGTATTTGAAATATTATTTCTGGCGGCATTTTCGCCTGCTTTTTGGACTGAAACAGCATTAATTTCTATGCCAACAACCTGTCGGGCCTGCTCTGCTACAAAAAGACTGAGCGAGCCAACACCACAGTATAAATCGTAAACCAGATCATTTTTCTTAATATTGGCAAAATCTCTGGCAATGGTATAAAGCTTTTCTGCCTGTATCGTATTTGTTTGAAAAAAGGTGTTTGCAGAAATCTTAAAACGATTATTACCGATAATTTCTTCAATATATCCTGGTCCGTAAAATATTTTTTCTATGCGGCCTTCCGAGCTTGGGGACAAGGTATCGTTAATGTTGTTAACGATAGTGGTTATTTGCGGAAACCGGTCTAGCAGAACCTGACTCAGCTTTTGCATCAAATCATCGTTTTCGGAAGAGGTTACCACGTTAACCATCAGGTCGTTTGTTCGAATTCCATTTCGTATCATTAAGTGGCGTAAATAACCTTCATGCTTAACAGGGTTGTAAGACGTAATGCCGTTTTGGAGGGCGTAGTTTCGCACAAAGTCGAGAAGCTCAAAAGAAACCGGAATTTGAAGGTGGCATTCGTTCAGGTTTAAAATCCGGTCGAATCTGCCGGGTGCATGCATACCGGCGGCCACGTCTTTATCTTTAATCGGTACGCCACTTTGTATTTCCTCCCGGGTTAGCCAGCGCCTATCTCCAAACGAATACTCCATTTTATTTCTGTAATAAAATATTTCGGGAGCGGCTACAGCAGGTAAAGGTACAAGATCTCTTAATCCACCAATTCTGTGCATATGATCTTCTACGTGCTGTCTTTTAAACCTAAGTTGTTCAGCATAATCTACATGCTGCCACGAACAGCCGCCGCAAACTTCGGAATGAGTACATTTGGGCTGTATGCGGTTCGGGCCAGGTTGAAGAATCTTTACAAGCTGCCCTTCAAAAAATGCTTTTCTTTTTTTGATGATTCGTACCTGTACTGTATCACCCGGAGCAGTGTTTTTCACAAAGCAGGCACGATCTGCCAGCTTTCCAAACCCCTTGCCTTCGTAGGCGGCAGATGTAATTTCCAATTCGGCCAGTGCGCCTTTTTTTATCGACATGAAATTTTAGTTCGGCTATTATTAAGTTAAAGCTGGAAAATGCTTTAATTGAAATTGTTTCTTCTTTGAGGAGTTAGATAGTATCTTCGTCGCTATGGCTGTAAAAAGTTTGAAACTGCAGTTGGTAGGTTTCTAACGGACTTGTTTTCTGCGAAAGCTCATTCATAGTAGCAATAAGCTGCATAGAGGTTACCCTGTTAAATTCCTTAAGTAGCTTAAGCGCAATTTGTGGGTATCTTTTCTCTAAGGTTATGAAATCGGGAGTAAAAAAGCCTAGTACTATGGTAGGCTCTGTTGTGCGGGCAGACGACATACGCCGCATCTCGTTAAGAAGACTCAGGTTTCCAAAACACTGTGGCGCTGTTAGTGGAATGGAGGCACGTTCTTCGTTGCTTTGGTTGTCGTCTTCAAGAAGTAGCTCAATACGCCCGCTTTCAATAATGTAAAAGCCGTTACCCGGATCATTAAAATGATAAATGTATTCGCCTTCTTCGTAGGAACGGCGATGGCAAAGCTGTACAAATTCGTATGCTTCCAGGTGGGTAAGCTCTTTTAGAAGCATAGACTGGAAAACAATGGCTGCCTGCCCGCGAAATCTTTTTAAAAGAGAATTATTTTTAAGCATGCTACTTTCTAATTAAGGCTATCATGTTCTGTAAATAAATATACGCCATATAGCGCAAATGCAAACGGCTTCATTTAAAACTGAAAAGAAAAGGTATAAGTAACAATTGTGATATGCCTCCGAAACTGTTTTGGGCAGCAGAAACCATTCGTCTAAAAAGAATGTCCGATACCGAAGTGAAACATTCTTCGCTGTAAAATATTTGTACCAGGTTCGTTTCCTAAATCATTTATTCTGTAAGCCAGATCGAGCCGAAGAATTACAAACTCCCAATCTAGCCTTAGTCCAATTCCGGAACTGAGCGCAATTTCCTCCCAAAAGGTTTCTAAACTAAACTTCCCCTCATCAATTTCATTTCGCGGCCCGAGCCAAACATTTCCGAAATCTGCAAATGCTGCTAATATCCAGTTAGTTGATAAAAAGTTGCGTGAAAAGGTATTTCTGAATTCCATAAATCCGGCAAGCTTTATATCACCGCCATTAATAGGATTGATATTCCTGTCGTTACTTCCGGGACCGAGTGTTAGTGGGTCCCAGCCCCTTATATCGTTAGTGCCACCCGCGAAAAAACGTCGGTTTATGGGTATGGTTTTGCTAAGCCCGTATGGGTACGCGATTCCTGCAAAGCCACGCCAAGCAAATACAGAATTAGAGCCAATAGTATAATATCTTCGGTAATCAAAGCTTGTTTTAATAAACTGGCTGTATGCCAATTCTCTGCCGCTTATACTAAAAGACGGGATTGTGCCTCTAAGCGAATCTTCTCGCGAAATAAATAAAGTTTCTACCAGATAGGGCAGGTTGCCCCCGACCTCAACACTTGCTTCGAGGAAAAAACCACTATCACGGCGAATAGGGTGTGTTGCCGTATTTCTAAACGTGTATCGCGATAGCGATGTAAATTGAGGCTGATAATCGTTTAGTATTAACTCTACAAGCAGATCGTTTTCGGTATTTTGCTGGATAGACTCCCGGAACGAGTCGGTAATGTTAGCATCGAACCATTCCAGCTCAATTAAATCGAAAAAGCTGGCTGTGGTTCGGTCGTGATTAGCCTGATATCTTGTAGAGAATCGTACGTTATCATCTACATTAAAGTTAATCTGCCGTATCTGCCCATAGCTGAGCTGAAACCGTGTTCTTGGGTTAAGAAAACGCCGATCGTTGTTGAATGCGGTAAACGGATATGCAAATCTTGGAAAACTATAGTTTGTACTTATTTCAAAGCTTCTTGGATTATCAAAATTAGACTGTCCGGTATATTCGTAGCTGCCACTTAGGCCAATTTCTAAACGCTCTGCTCTTCCAAAAATATTATTGTTACTGTACTGTATACCGGCACCCGCGCCCGGGCCTACGCGCTGCATCCCGAACAAGTCACTTCGAATCTGATGCCGCGGTAATGTTTCCAGATCGAGATATACAGGTAGCTGAGATTGCGAAAAATCGGTCTGACCACCGCTTTCTGTAAGGCTAAACTGCCTAACACTTAGCATTTGAAGCGTTTGAAACTGGTTTACGGTAGACATGTAGATTCTGTTATCGAATCGTTCGCCTGGCTTAAATAAGACCCGTTGCTGTAACAACCTGGAGCGGGTTCTCGCCTGCTCATCTATATTAAGAATGAGGCGGTTTGGTTCTATCGTGAAAGGTTCTCCCATTAATGTATCTGATCTTACAGAACCATTTGAGCTTATTCCCGGTGCCTCCAGATTAATACGAACATCCCCGAATGTATAAACGGGACCCGGCCTTATCCTCATCATCATGTCCAGTTCCAGAGGGTTCTCGGGGTCTCTACGAATAAGTGCAATTATAGAGTCTCTGCTCGCCGATGCGTACCCATTGTTATGCAAAAGCTCGATAACGCGGTTCCTTTCAACGCTTATTTGGTCTACAGAATACTGCCTGTTTACCGAGTAGGTTGTATCATTTATCTGCTCACGAATAAGGGGACTTCGGCTATAAAAGCGTTCTACAGTTCTTGGATCCATATCCTCCGGAAACCCCCGATAGGTTACCGATCGTATTACAGAAGGATCTCCTTCTGTAATATGGAATATTACTCGATATCTTCTACTTCGTATTCGCTCAACTGTCGTGTCTACCTGAGCGCTGAAAAAGCCATGATTGTTATAAAAAAGCCGGATTCTCTCTTTATCCTGAGCTACAGTATTGCGATTTAATATGCGTGGTGCTTCGCCAAGTCTTGAGCTTATTCTATACAGGCCTAGCCAGAGAGTAGCACCGGGAATACCAAAAATTTCGCGATTCGTTTGGGTTCTTACTACTCGCTCTAAATCACCATTACTAAAGTAGGAGTTCCCGTTAAAACGAACCGATCTGACCAAATTCTCTACTTCCGGCTCTTCTGTTCCGTTTTGCTGTGCAAGCAAATTGTAATACGGAAAAAACAGAAAGAAAAGTAAACAAATAGTAAGTAACGCCTTTTTACACAAAAAGAAGCGGAAGATAAAAACGGTATGTTCTGTGAAAATTGAAAACAATCAGATGGGAATTATTAAATCACTTGTTGAAAAAAACATGTGAATAAGTTTACTTGTGCGACTTAAATACTAATTAATTAATAAAAAAAGCTTATCAAAATACTTCTTATGTGGAATCTTTGTGTATTGGTATATAATATGAGCGTGTGTAATTAAACAGGTGATTCGCAGGGGCCAAAGCCGATTCAGAATCGTTGTTTGTCATTGCAAGACAGTAGATTTTTTATGCAACAGAAAAAGGTTGTCTCAATTAGCGGACCTGCTTAAACTCCATAGAAATTAATATGATGGAATATAATATACGGCAAGAAAATTATACCTTAAATATTATTACACTTAGATTTGCCTGTATCGCATAATAATTCCAGTTAACCCGAATGATTGATTCATTTTTGCACAAATAGCAGAAATCGGATTAATTAGATAACTATGGCTACGACTATGACTCAGCATATTTGATAAGCATATAATTATAATAATTATAATTATATAGTTTTGTTTATAAGAATATGCGGAAGCCATTTTCCGAAAGACGGCTCAGGAATAAAAAAAGCCGTATGCGCACATACAGCTTTTTTTAAAATACCAGTAGGTTATTGCAAATTAGCATGAAGCTGGTAATGCAGACGGAAAACAAATGATGTGCAAAAGCCGCGGTATATTAAAGGCGGAGATTGCTAAACATCGTCGTAATCAAAACCGTCGTCTTCTTCTCCATGAAAGAAATCTTCCTTCATGATATAGTCAGGCCAAATCTCCTCAATACTTTCGTAGGGAGTTTCGTCCTCTTCATCCAGTTCGTATAAGTTATCGATTACCTGCTGCGGACATCCATTTCGTTCGGCCCATTCAATGAGCTCTTCCCGGGTAGCGGGCCATGGAGCTTCTTCAAGTGTAGCAGCAAGTTCAACGGTCCAGATCATATGATTTTAAATAATTTAGCGGAATAAATATTAATCTTGTCAAAACTCGCAGTATTAAAATCAAACTTTGAGTAATTTACAAGCATAAAACGTAAAAAAAATGAATTTAATTTCTGTCTTGCAACAGTACCCAATCCTAATCGTTAACATCAGGCGGTTTCGTTAAATACGGGTGTGTAAACCAGATATTGTTTCTTATATTTAACTATTGTCGCATATATTTGGCAAATAATCTTTAATTTATTTTTTCTATGGGATCTTTTGGCGGCTTCGAAATGGCCATTATCGTACTAATCATTCTTTTGCTCTTTGGTGCTAAGAAAATACCTGAACTTGCAAGAGGCTTAGGACAAGGTATCAATGAGTTTAAAAAAGCTTCAAACGAGATTAGAAGTGAAATTGAAACCGGAGTAAACGAAAACGAAAATAACCGGAATTCGAAAACCGGTCCGGAAAATAAGGAAAAAACAGCCAGCTAAGGGCTTTTTTTTCTCTAATGTTTTTTTTAGAATTTTTGCCGGTTTCTCCACACAGGGGAGCCGGCATCGCTATTTAATAATCATCAACTTAAGGCTTTGAGACCACTATCTATTTCACAAACCCGCGCTAAAATTAAGGATGGCGATAGCTTTGCCGATATTATTTCCAAGTATGCCGAAGTAATCGCAAATAAAAATCCTGAAATCAATGCCTTTTCCCAGACATATGTAGATCAGGCGCTTCGGCAGGCAGCAATCGTGGAGGATAAAATTAAGGCCGGCACGGCAGGTAAACTTGCTGGTGCCGTAATTGGTATTAAAGAAGCCATTGTTGAGAATGGCAAGGTCTCTACTGCAGGTTCTAAAATGCTGGAAGGCTTCGAAAGTGTTTATACCGCCACCGCTGTAGAAAAACTGCTTGCAGAAGATGCTGTTTTAATCGGTCGTACTAATATGGATGAATTCGCAATGGGTTCATCAACTGAAAATTCTGCCTATGGCGTTGTTCGTAATCCGCATGATACAACTCGTGTGCCAGGCGGGTCGTCTGGTGGCAGTGCAGCAGCCGTCGCAGCTGGCATGTGCCACGCAACCCTGGGTTCCGATACAGGAGGGTCTATTCGTCAGCCCGCGTCTTTATGTGGCATCGTCGGACTTCGGCCAACCTATGGGCGAGTTTCTCGCTACGGTTTAATTGCATACGCATCATCTTTCGATTCTATTGGCCCTATGACTGCCAATGTAGAGGATGCCGCGCTTATGCTGGAAGTTCTGGCTGGTCAAGACAGCAGAGACGCAACTAGTTCTCCGGTTCCCGTAGGTAATTATTCTGAAACCGTAAATGACTCTGTTAAAGGTTTGCGTATTGGTGTTCCGGAAGAGTATTTTGGTGAAGGTATGGATGCTGAAGTTCGTGAATTGGTTGAACTTCGAATGGAGCAGCTTAAAGAGGCAGGCTGCGAGTTCGTTTCTATTAAATTACCCCATACAAAATATGCTGTTGCTACTTACTATATTTTGGCAACAGCAGAAGCTTCGAGCAATCTGGCAAGATACGACGGTATTCGCTATGGGCACCGCGCCGATCAAAAGAAAATTGCGGAAGACCTTGCTGCCGAGAGAAAATCTCTCAAGGATGCAGGCGAAGACTTAGCTGCAATAGATTCTGCGCTGGTAAGACTATATAAGCAAAGCCGCACAGAAGGATTTGGTGCCGAAGTAAAGCGTAGAATAATGCTTGGTACCTATGTGCTCAGCTCTGGTTATTACGATGCCTACTACGCTAAAGCACAAAAGATTCGCCGTCTTATTCAGCAGGATTTTAACAGCGCTTTTTCGCAGTGTGATGTCATCATTTCCCCTACTTCACCCACGGTTGCTTTTCCTCTTGGCGAAAAAACAGATGATCCGCTACAAATGTATTTAAGTGATATTTATACCATATCTGCTAATCTTGCCGGTGTTCCTGGAATTAGTGTACCCGCAAACGAAGATTTTGATAAGCAGTTACCGGTTGGGATACAATTTATGGCGCCTCATTTTAAAGAGGAATCGCTTTTTAAGGCTGCTGCAGCAGTCGAAAACTTGGTTCGGTAGTAAAATGAATGCTAAAAAAACATTTTTTAATTTTAAATACAGAAGAGGCCTCGGTAAGAGGCCTTTTTTGGTAGTTTGAAATTGCCTGTTAAGTACGCATTTTCTTTTAATCAAAGCTTAGCGTATCACGTAAACGATAGGTTTTAAAATTAGAAATGTACCATATTAATTAAAACAAATTAGTTCGCTATCCCTAAGGCAAGCTTTCTCAAGAAATGCTTTTAGAATTGAAATCAGTATTTTGCATGGCGCAGTAGCCTGGGGCAGCGGTATTTGGTATGGTCTTTCTGATACCAGGATATGTTATTCTAACATATTTATATTAAACAACTTAAGATTAATACCTTGTCTTAAATACTTATGATAATTCGATTCATAATTTTGGCTTTAATCAACACTTAAAATTTATTTGCATGTCGATTTCTACTTATAAAACATCATTTTTTATACTCTCTTTTTTGATGGTTCTGGCTGCCTGTACTCCCACTCAGGAGCTTCAGGAAAGAACGCTTTCAGAAAAACAAGTTAGATTTGTAGACCAATTGCAACCTTTTGACGCCACTCGGTATGAAATGGCAGACAAAATGCTTGGCAGAAACCTTATAGGCTTGGTTCACAGAAACAATGTGCGTGCCGAGTGGGTAAGCGAGTCTGTTTTTTGGTATGAAGTAAACGGCAGAGATGGTTTAGAGTATTACCTGGTAAATGCAGAAAATCGTCTTAAAACACCGCTTTTCGATAGTGAAAGACTTGCCTCAGTTGTAAATGAGCATATTGGAAGCGATAACGGGCACCATATGAGACCAGATTTTCCCGGTATTTCAAGAATTTCCCTTAGCGAAACAGCCAGTACTATGCGTTTCTATTATAACAACCAAAAATGGGAATTAGACCTGCAAACTTACGAACTAGCTATGCTCGAGGAACCCTTTCCGGCAGAGCGTCCGCGTAATTCGTTATTGTCTCCCGATGGAAAATATGCCGCATTTATAAAAGAGAATAATTTATGGGTGCGTAATATGATAACAGCAGAGAATACACAGCTTTCTCATGATGGCAGCTATCGTTTTGGTTATGCAACTGATTCTCAGGGCTGGACTAACAGCGACCGGCCTATCTTAAAATGGTCGGAAAACGGACACATGATTTCCACTTATCAGCTGGATGAACGTACGGTAGAAGAAATGCATATGCTTCGTACCGCAGACGGGCGCCCCGAACTTATTTCCTGGCCTTATGCACTTTCGGGCGATGAGCATGTTCCTATGCATCACCGGGTTGTTTTTGACGTAGAAAACGAAATAAAGCTGAGACTGCAAACAGAGCCATATCATCAGCGCACATCTAACTGCTGTGGGCTTACGCGTGGTAATGTATGGGCAGATAATCAGTTTATAGATAGTAACCGTAAACTGGCTTATGTTTCCACAAGCCGCGATTACAAAGAAGCAGTACTAAAAATTGCGGATTTATCAGACGGTAGTGTTCGCGAAATATTTACTTATCGCGACGAAATATTTATAGAAACAAACCTTAATTCCAGAGGTATTCCTAACTGGCGTGTACTTTACGAGCGTGGAGAATTTATCTGGTTTTCACGAGAATCTGATTGGGGGCATCTTTATATGCACAGTCTTGAAGACGGTAGCCGGCTGCATTCTATTACAGAAGGTGAATGGAATGTTTCTGATATCTTAAAAATCGATACGGCCAAAGAGCGTATTTGGTTTTCTGCAGCCGGGATGGATCAAGACAGAGATCCCTATCAGGAGTATATTTATTCTATAAAATTTGATGGAAGCGGTCTGAGATTGCACACACCTGATGAAGGTCATCATACGGTTGTGATGTCTCCTGATGCCACTTTTTTCGTGAATAGTTTTTCTTCATTTACGGAGCCCCAGAAAGTTGTGCTTCGTGATACGTATGGACAAGAAATTATGATGCTGGAAGAAACCGATATTTCGGATCTAAAGGAAGCCGGCTGGTCTTTTCCTGTTCCATTTACGGCTAAGGCACGAGATGGCGAAACAGATATTTATGGCCTTATGTTTAAGCCAGTAGATTTTGATCCGAATAAATCATATCCCATAATTAATTCTATTTATCCGGGCCCGCAGATTGGGAGTGTAGGTACGCGAGGGTTTGCTACTACCAGACGCGGTCAGGCTCAGGCTTTGGCCGAACTTGGCTTTATTGTTGTTCAAATCGATGCGCTTGGCACTCCTATGAGATCCCGCTCTTTCCATACCGCTTATTACGGCGATATGTCGGATAACGGGCTTCCCGACCAAATTGCCGCTATGCAACAGCTTGCAGAAAGGCATTCTTTCATAGATATAGATCGTGCAGGTATGTACGGCCATTCTGGTGGTGGGTTCGCTACTGCTGCAGCCATGTTTAATTATCCCGATTTCTTTAAAGTTGGCGTAGCAGGTGCTGGAAACATGGATAACCGCGGCTATACTTTTTATTGGGGCGAAAAATTTCAGGGGCCGTTTACCCGCTTCGAAGATGGAACTGATTCTTTTACAAATCAGGCGCTGCAGCTGCAGGTAGAGGGGCTGCGGGGGCATTTATTGCTATCGTATGGCACACTCGACAATAACGTTCATCCTAATACTACCCTACAGGTAATTAACGAGCTAATCGCGCAAAATAAAGATTTCGATCTTATTGTAATGCCAAACAGGAATCATGGCTATGCAAACGAGTCGTATAAGCTACGCAGAACATGGGATTATTTTGTGCGACATTTGCATAACTTGGAACCACCCAAAGAGTACGAGTTTAGGTAACAGGAAATTTGGATGATAAAGAAGAAGGGTGATGTCTGAAACGGCCGGACATCACCTTTTTTGTGCTTTGTTATTTTCAGACCTATTTCACATCTTCTAAAATTGTGTAAAAAGGATTATCGGGCGAGAGTGCATTATCACAAAAAAATCGGAATTGATCAAAACTATCATTTAATATGGAAAATTTTACGTTTAGCGAGCATAATTCGCCAGTAAGTAAAAAAGAATATGAAGCTTTTGTTGAGAAAAAACGCACTAAGCTACTGCTGGCACAATTTCGCCTGAGAGAGCTAAATATTCCTATTATGATTCATCTCAACGGGATGCACAGCTCCGGCTATACCCGTATTCTTAACCTGCTTAACGAGTGGATGGATACCCGGTATATCGAAACACACGTGCATCGTCCCGACACAGATGAGGAAGCAGAGAGGCCCTATTTCTGGAAGTTTTGGAGAAGATTACCTGCTAAAGGAACAACCGGTCTTTTTGTGGGTTCTTGGTATACCGAGCCTTACCTGCGATTTCTAAGAAAGGAAGGGGATGAGCAGGAGTTTTTGGATCAAATGAGAAGAATTTCTGATACGGAGGCTATGCTAACCAACGATGGTATGCTCATGATAAAGCTTTGGCTACACCTTTCAGAAGATGATAAAAGCAAAAATAAAAGCGAGCAGCTGTATAATCGCCCCGATTATGCATGGGAAGTAACAATGGATGACATGCAGAACGGGAAGCAATATACCGAGAAAACGCGACTCGCAGAGCGGGTACTGCATCTTACGCACACAGATCAGTCGCCATGGTACTCTATAGACGCTTCAGATCCATATCTCTGCGATTTAAATGTTATGGATGTATTAATTAATGCATTTAAACGATGCATTAAAGACGCAGAAAAGAATGATGAAGGCAAAAAAAACACCCAAATATTGCCCCTAAATCATATAGGTATAGACCATATAGGCGGAATTTCGCTTTCTGATTCCCTTTCCCGTAAAGAGTACGGCAAAAGCATGGAGAAATACTGGGAATCTTTGTATACCAAGGCTTGGGATGCTCACAAGAAAAAAAGAAACATAGTTATTGTTCTGGAAGGCGCAGACGCAGCCGGAAAAGGAGGGGCAATTCGGCGACTTATTCGCTGTATAGATGCACGGCTGTACCGGGTTATACAAATTGCAGCGCCAACAAGTATAGAAAAATCTCATCATTACCTATGGCGATTTTGGATGCATGTACCCCGGGCTGGATACATCACAATTTATGATCGATCCTGGTATGGCAGAGTACTGGTGGAACGTGTAGAAGGTTTTGCCAAAGAAGAAGAATGGGTTAGAGCATATGATGAAATAAATGAGTTTGAGAAAGAGCTAACCGATTCCGGAGCTATAGTGCTAAAGTTTTGGCTTCAAATAAGTCCCGACGAGCAGCTCAAAAGATTTAAAAAACGTGAAAAGACAGATTATAAGCAGTATAAACTCACAGACGATGATTGGAGAAACCGGAAAAAATGGGGTGAATATCAGCAGGCCGCTAACGATATGGTAGCCCATACAAGTACACCACACGCTCCATGGAATCTCATTTCTTCTGAGGATAAAAAATTTGCCCGGGTTCAAATTATAGAAACAGTAGAGCGGGCACTTAAGCAGCTTACGTAGCCTTATTTGTGATAGAGATACTAAAAAAACAGCGCATTATTTATTAGAAACTGAAATGCGGCGATCTTTAAATTGAATTTCAACAGATTCTTCGGGATTCAGGTCGGTTGCTTTTTTAATCCAATTCTCGTTTTGCCAGATACGGGTATAACCCTGCTCCAAAGGAGTATCCGGATTTAGTTGCTCCAGCCGGGAAGTAAGCTGCTCCAGGCTACGGCGATGCGCAGATACTCTGTTATCAACCAGATAGCCGGCTTTTTCCTTAAGCGACTGTACTTTGGAAGAAAAGTACCTTGTTTTTTCAACAACGGCATGTAAAGCATAAGTCTTAGCCAGAGCATCTACGCGTTGTTTTGTTGTTTTAAGACGATTATCCATTTTGAAATGAAGCCTTTTGCCTAGCTCATCAACGGTGTATTTAAGATCGTTGATATCGGGTACCATGAGCGCAACAGCCTGCGTTGGTGTAGCTGCGCGTACATCGGCAACAAAATCAGCAATGGTAAAATCAGTTTCGTGTCCGACAGCAGAAATAACCGGTATCGGGCATTTAAAAATTGCCCTGGCAACCACTTCCTCGTTAAATGGCCAAAGGTCTTCTAGTGAACCACCCCCACGTGTTACAATAAGTACATCCACTTTCTCGGGGTGAGTTTCAGAAAAGTAGTGTATACCTTTGGCAATTTCCCCCGCTGCCTGAACGCCCTGCACCGCTGCATGGTAAACAAGCAGTTGGATCATGGGATATCTCTTCTCGAAAGTTGCCAGAATATCTTGTAAACCAGCACTTTTAGCTGAAGTTACAATTCCTGCTTTAAGCGGGAAAAATGGAAGTCTCTTTTTAATATCTGCCCGAAAAAGACCTTCGGCTTCGAGTTTTCGTTTCAATTTTTCAAAAGCAAGCTGCAGTGCACCAAGTCCAGCTTGCTCGGCACTTCGCACAATGAACTGATATTTGCCATGTGGTGCATAAACCTGAACATCACCCGAAAGCCGAACCTGCTGACCATGTTCGGGTTTAAATGATAAACGCTGGAAGACAGTCCTCCACATCACACAAGGTAACTGTGCACCTGAGTCTTTCAGCGTAAAGTACAGATGCCCGTTACTGCTTAATTGAGGCCGGCTTATTTCGCCTTCAACTTCTGCGTTATTGAACGAAGTTTCCAGCAGATCTTTAATCTGCTGCGTAAATTCGGTTACGCCCGGTACAATCGGGGGAGCATCAAATAATCCGGTTTGCATTTAAAAAATGGTCAATATCATCGGGTTAACAGGCCCTCTATACTGCGCATTTATTGCGAGCTGAGCCTTTATTAAGCAAAAGATTTGTTTTGCTTTGTTTCCAATTCACAATAAACTAATAAAATTATAAATCAGTTTGGAAATAATGCTATTTTTGTAAAACAGGCAAAATGTATTTGTAACAAAAGTAATTTTCAGCTAGCCTGCTTAAACTGTTTTGGTTTAATTGAATATAACTACTCCTTTTTCACCTAAGGCTTTAAAAAACCATATTCGAATAAATGTGACGACATTTTAACGGTTTTGTAAAGTCTTCCACTAACTTTTTTAATTCTGATGCTAAGCCCGAATATCCTTTTTAAGAATGTAGTAATTGCCCGTCCGAAAGAAAAATCTGAACTATCACAAGTAACAGATCTTCGTATTGAAGATGGAAAAATTGCGAAAATTGGGAAAAATTTAGAATCCAATGATGGGGAAGAAGTTCAGGATATGAATGGTGCGTTTGTATCGCCGGGCTGGATGGATATGCACGTTCATTTGCGTGAACCGGGGCTTGAGCACAAGGAGACCATTATTAGTGGTTGTGAAGCAGCAGCAGCAGGCGGCTTTACAGCTGTTGCTTGCATGCCTAACACCAATCCGCCTGTTCACACGCGGGATGTGGTAGAATATATCGTTAACCGCTCTGCTCCTCTCCCTGTTGCCGTTCATCCAATTGGATGTGTATCAAAAGAAAGAAAAGGGGAGAGCCTTGCAGAAATGAAGGATATGAAAGATGGGGGAGCAGTAGCGTTTAGTGATGATGGTGATCCTGTTTATAATTCAAAGCTAATGAGAACGGCGCTGGATTATGCTTCAATGCTGGATATGCCTATAATTAACCATATGGAAGATTTGCAACTTTCCAGACCCGGACACATGCATGAAGGCAGGGTTTCTACGCGACTAGGTCTCGCCGGCACGCCCTCTATTGCTGAAGAAATTATGATCGCCCGGGATATTTTGCTGGCCGAATTAACGGGTGGCCATGTGCATGTAGCCCACATCAGCACGCGAAAAGGAGTGGAGATGGTTCGAGAAGCTAAAGAGAAAGGAATACTGGTTACTACCGAAGTTTGTCCGCATCATTTTGATTTAACGGATGAGTGTATCGAAAGCAGTGGATTTGATACTAATTTTAAAATGCATCCGCCGCTTCGTACCAAAGATGATGTGCAGGCTATGCTACAAGGACTTGCCGATGGCACTATAGATGCTATTTGTACAGATCATGCGCCTCACTCCCCCGAAGAGAAAGAGGTCGAGTTTATTTATGCTCCTAACGGTATTTTAGGACTACAAACAGCATGGAGTATAAGTGTGAATAGATTGTTAGACAGCGGTATGATGAAACTGGAAGATATTCTGGACCGGCTTATAACAGCTCCAAGGAAAATTCTCAGACTCGGGGAGCCGTTGCTAAAAGAAGGCGTAAAAGCCGAAATTACATTTTTTACTACCGAAGATAGCTGGACATATACGCAAAAAAATAACTGCTCAAAATCCCGTAATTCGCCATACCTAAACCAAACTTTAAAAGGCACGGTACTTGGAATTTACAATAAAGGCCAGTGGGTTGATAATCGGGCAAATCTTTAGCTCTGCGTTTAAACAATTAGCTACTTAACCTAACCAAGGCCGCCCATTTTGTGTAAGCCGATATTGACAAGCTGCTATTTTAGGTAAAATTACACCTTGTTTTCTGACCGACCTATATGCATGATAGCATCCCCGGCGTTTAGAACCGGCATATGATTAAGACCGAGTACATATCCGGAAGTTGCGGCCTTCAGTTTGTAAGTGGTTTCGCCGTATGGATCTGTGATGCTGCCAAGAAGCTGATTTTTTTTTATTTTCTCGCCTTCTTTAACATTACTATGGAAAATACCTGCATACTTAGCACGTAACCATGAGCTACTGGTAATGCGGATGCATTTATGTGGCACAGGTTCTGCATAAGGTTTCATTTGTATGGCATCCATCAAGCGGAGAGTGCCTTTTACTCCCTCAGATATAGAATAATGATCGAATCGCAGGGATTCTCCACCCTCATAAACAATAATATGTTTGCCCTGTTTGTGTGCTGCTTTTCGGAAAGATTTTTCAATCATAGAAGAATTGAGCACAAAAGGAGGTGCAAATATTTCTGCGAGCTTGATATTTATCCCGTATTCAAAATCGCAGCGAATTTGTGGGAAATTCGATAAGCTTGCGCCACCGGTATGAAAATCAATCCCGTAGTCTATGAGCGGAATAATTTCTTTCATAAGAACATGAGCAACTCTTTGAGCGAGCGAGCCCGTTTTACTACCTGGAAAGCTTCTGTTCAAGTCCTTGCCATCGGGTAAATAGCGTGCTGATTGAAGAAACCCATAAATATTTACAATTGGGATAGCAATTACGGTTCCTGCATCAGGAATACAAAGTTTATTCGCGAGTAGTTGGCGAACAATTTCAATTCCATTTACCTCATTCCCGTGTAATCCGGCGGTTAGTAACAGTACCGGACCTGGTTTTTCTCCTCTGTAAACATAAACAGGCAGCTCGATTGGTGTGTGAGTAGGCAGCCGTGCAATTTTATAGGAAACCTGAGCCGATTTACCAGCTTCTACAGCTATTCCTTTTATGATGAAGTCATTTTTATCAGAAACTATCATCAAACACCTATTTTGTCTTTTGTTGATGAAATCGTAGATGGCTTAGCTTCCAGATAGTCGATGATTCGCCCTGCAATATCAATGCCGGTAGATCGCTCAATACCTTCGAGTCCGGGCGAAGAATTAACCTCCATTACAAGCGGGCCCCTGTTACTTTGCAACATATCTACACCTGCAACAGCGAGCCCTAAGGCTTTAGCAGCCTTAATAGCCGTTTTTCTTTCCGCTGCAGATAGCTTAATAGCGGTTGCCGTACCACCTCGATGCAAATTCGATCTGAAATCTCCTTCTTTCCCGGTTCGTTTCATTGCTCCAACTACTTTTCCATCAATAATAAATGCACGAATATCGGTTCCTTTAGACTCTTTGATGAACTCTTGAATTAAAATATTGGTCTTCAGTCCATAGAATGCGTCAAGAACAGATTCGGCGGCTTTTCTGGTTTCTGCAAGAACCACTCCAATACCTTGGGTTCCTTCGAGCAGCTTAATAACCAATGGTGTGCCACCTACCATTTTAATTATATCTGTGGTGTCTTTTGCAGAGCGTGCAAAACCAGTAATAGGCATATCTACCCCGGCCCGGGAAAGAATTTGCAGACTTCTAAGTTTATCTCTCGAACGTACTATTGCCTGAGATTCTGTGCTCGAAACCACACCCATCATTTCAAATTGACGCACAATGGCACAGCCATAAAAGGTTACAGAAGCTCCAATTCTTGGAATAATTGCATCTACGCCCTCTATTTTCTTACCTTCAAAATGGATTTCCGGATTTGATTTTTCTATAGATACATAGCACTTTAGATGATCTAAAAGAAGCATTTCATGCCCTTTCTGTCTGCCGGCTTCTAATAGTCTTCTGGTTGAATATAGATTTCCATTTCTGGATAAAACTGCAATTTTCATGTGGTATAAATCCTTCTTAAGTATTTTTAGCTTTCATTTGTAGAGAGGGCAACATTCTTTAAAGAAACATCTACGACAAACCTGTTTCTGATAGCTTTTCGACCCAATAGAACCGGAAACTCAAGTTTAGAGCGATCGGCCAGCGATAGCTCGATCTTATATTTTTTACCAAAAATAAGCATTTTGGTTTGTACAATAATCCGTTTTTGGGTTTGACCAAAACTATTTTTGATGCGCTTTCTTGCAAAGACAGGCATTGTAAATTCTTTATGATTAAAAGCGGGATGGTGAGGATCCAGTAATTTAAACCTGACCCATTCCTCATCGTCTTTCATAAAAGCTTTTACTTCATGGCAATGTATGGCAGAAGTGTACGCCCCAGTATCAATTTTAGCATCAATCTCGGTTATTCCGAATTCAGGAAAACCTATAGACTCAACTCTGCCGATGACTCTTTTTTTTGATTTCATAAGAGTTAGTAGGGGGGATTAAACTAAAAGTAATAAAAAAATATAGTGCTACTGATATTTCGGTATAGTTAAGAAAAAATAATACTTAACAGAAAAAGCTAAAGCGTTTTTTGTATGTGTTAGGTCGGTTAGCAAATATAAACGCATCATCTAAAAAAAAGAGCCGGAATTGAGTACAATCCCGGCTCCTTTTTAAAAGTTGATGGTATGTATAGAAATGTACACCAGGCTGACTAATAGTAGCCATGATGGCATTACAATTATTTATACCTACATATACGTATGAATGACCATTAAGATAAACGCAATAATCACAAAATTCGCAATTGAAAGAGGCAGTAGTTTAGCCCATCCCAAACTCATGAGTTGGTTATACTTAAATCTTGGGATTGTCCATCGTACCCAAATAAATACAAATACCATAAAGGCGGTTTTGCCAAGGAAAACATGAATATCGAGCAAGGCTTTAGCCCATGTACCTGCTTCTGGCAACAAGTGGGCATAGTAACCGGCAAACGGAAGATGGTAACCACCAAGGAAAAACGTAGTAATAAGCATACTTCCAATTACTACGTGCATATACTCTGCAAGAAAGAACATACCAAACTTCATGGAGCTGTATTCGGTATGGAAACCACCAACAAGCTCTTGTTCGGCTTCAACCAGGTCGAAAGGTGTGCGGTTAGCCTCTGCAAACGTAGCGACCACGAAAATGATAAACCCAATGGGATTAACAAAAACGCCCCACCAGTACATTTGCGTATTTACCATATCAATAAGAGATAGGGAACCAGCAAACAAAACCATAGAGGCGACAGCCATACCCATTGGAAGTTCGTAGCTAAGCATTTGAGCAGCAGCTCGTAAACCACCAAAAAGAGAATATTTACTGTTAGATGCCCAACCGGCCATGGTAACACCATATACACCCAAAGAAGCTACAGCCAGCAGGTAAAGCACGCCTACATTTAAATCAACAATAAAAAGACCGTCACCAAAAGGAATTACGGCTATTGTAAGAAGAGCTGTAACTACCGGAATAAGTGGTGCAACGGTATGAAGCGTTTTATTCCCGTATATAGGCGTAACATCTTCTTTAAAGATGAGCTTTATAACGTCTGCGAGCGGCTGTAGTGCGCCAAAAGGACCAACCCTGTTTGGTCCAACCCTGTATTGAATAAAAGCAGCTATCCTGCGCTCGGCATAAACACATACGGCAGCTGATTGTAGCAGAAAAGCCAAAGAGACTGCTAAAATCAGATAGGAGGATACTATTGGATATTCCATTAAACGGTTTTCAATTAAATGTAATTAAATCAGGCAGAAGTTACTTTACTAACATCCCCGATGATTTGAACCCCCAGTTCATCATCAATTCTGTCGTAACTAAGACCATTAAAAGCTGGTAATACAGAAGCAATTTCATCCATAATCTCGGATGCAGACTCGTAGCCTGTTTGTTTATCCAGATTAGTTGCAACACGTTCTATAAAATCCCATGCTGGTATACAGTCTATGCGATTACGGTCTGTAACCCAGTTATCGAATTTGGTACCATAGCGATCGAGGCGCCCAACAGACATTTCTAAATTAAGTCTTCTATTTGTATAGAGTGTTTCCTTAGCTGCAGTTGTTCGCTGAATTCTTCCGCTTGAATTCACATAAGAACAACTTTGCTCTACAGAATTTGCTATGGGTACAATCAGGTCTGCCAGAGCAGATGTCTTGTTGTGATTAGAACCCATGTATACAAAATAGGGTTCTTTAAGCAGATCTTCATTTAAAACACCTCTGCCTACCAGATCGTCTTCAAGCGATACAATCATCTTGAAGTTACCTTTGGATAGCAACAAAGTTAGCTTCTCAGAAGTAAGTTCTTCGAAACCAAGAAGGCGGCAACCATTGGTATTAGGGTACTGATCATCGTCAATCAGGAAGCCATCACCCGAGCCTTCTTTAATATTTGGCACGAAAACCTGATGGTTAAAACCAAGTGTACTGAAAAGTTTTTTTACAGCATAGTTGTCTTCCACACTAGAAAATGCTGAGCCGATAACAAGTATCTCATTTGATTCTAATCCCGCAAGATTTTCAGTAAAATTAAGCTCTGCATTATTCCAGGATGACTTAATTCGGTCGCCATCGAGTAGTACTTCTGGCTTTGAAATTCTGTTTTCGTTCATTCTGCGGATGTCTTCCCTGCCAAAATCGGGCATCCAGTGGTCATTAACAGCAGGGTTGTAGCGTGGTGTAATTCGCATCACAACGTTATCCCGTGTCCACACGTCTATATTACAGCCTTTGCCATTAGTTATGTCTATGCCGGGAGTTTGGTTCATTTCCCAAACACGTGCTTTAAAGCGGAAGTCTGAAGACGTGAGGGCGCCAACCGGGCATATATCAACTGTATTTAGCGAGTAAGGATCATCAAACTCTGTACCTGGAGCTACAGCAGGGTAATTTTTGTCACCACGGGAAATAATAGTAAGCTGATGAGTTTTACTTATTTCTTCTGTAAAGCGTACGCAACGAGTGCAGTTAATACAACGCTCTGCATCTAAAATTACTCTTGGGCCAAGCTTGATGCGCTTAGGCTTATGAACTTTTTTATGTTCAAATCGTGATCCTTCGGGTCCGTATTTGTAGGTTTGTATTTGTAACGGACACTCACCGGCCTGATCGCAGATTGGACAATCCAGAGGATGGTTTACAAGAATAAACTCCATGGTATCTTTTTGTGCTCTTTCCACAAGAGCACTGGTACGATGGGTTTTAATAACCATACCATCTGTTGCTTCCAAACTACAGGCAGTCATTAGTTTCGGGAAAAAGCGTATAACTCTTTCTCCAGACTCATCCAGTTCGTAGCTATTGGTTTCTCTGTTAAAAACAGGTGTACCTGCCTCAACGTAGCACTGCCGGCAGTTAGCTGGTATAGAAAGTGAAGGATGATAGCAAAAAAACGGATGATCTAAGCCGTGGTCCAGCATAAACTGAAGTACCAAAGGCTTACCTTCGAATTCGTAGCGGACGTTATCTATAAAAATTTCGGGCATCTGAACTAATTTAGGCTAGAGCGTAAACGGTATTTTTAACTCTTTTCTCAAAATCTTCGCGGAATCTCGTAACGGTGTAGCGAACCGGCCATGCTGCTGCATCTGCCAGGGCGCAAATTGTACGGCCTTCCATTTGAGTACAAAGGTCAAGTAATAAATCTAAATCTCTCATCTCACCATGACCATCGCGGATTTTGATGAGTGTTTTTTCTAAAAAGCCTGTTCCATCGCGACAAGGCGTACATTGCCCGCAGGACTCATGATGGTAGAAGTGAGAGATTCTCCAGAGCACATCTACCATATCGGTGTCTTCGTCCATAATGATCATACCTGCTGTTCCCATCATAGAACCGGCTGTTCGCAGGCTGTCGGCATCCATGCAAACGCCTTCGAGTTGATCTCCGCGAAGGGGAGGAGTAGAAGAGCCGCCAGGGATAACTGCTTTAACTTTTTTACCCCCACGAACACCACCACATACATCATAAATGAGATCATTTATAGACATACCGGTGGGATATTCGTAAACACCAGGTCTATTTACATGGCCGGAAATGCCGTATAGAACTGGTCCGGGATGGTTTTTTGCTCCAATGCCAGTGTACCACTCTGCACCATTTTTGATAACAAGGGGTACATTGGCAAGTGTTTCAATGTTATTAATGGTTGTAGGACGACCCCACAATCCTTTCTGAGCAGGAAACGGGGGCTTAACACGAGGATATCCGCGTTTACCTTCGAGAGATTCCATCAAAGACGATTCTTCTCCACATATATATGCACCGGCACCAGAATGTACATACATATCTATATCAAAGCCGGAGCCCAGAATATTTTTACCCAGATAGCCTTTAGCGTAGGCATCATCTACGGCTTTCTGCATCATATCAATCCAGTCTTTGTATTCGCCGCGGATATACACATAAACGGCAGTAATACTCATTGCAAAACCAGCGATGATTGCACCTTCAATAAAGAGGTGTGGATTGTACTCAAAAATCTGACGATCCTTAAATGTACCTGGTTCAGATTCATCCCCGTTTGCAGCGATATATCTGGGTCCGCCGTCGGGTTTAGGCATGAAAGACCATTTGAGGCCTGCATTAAATCCTGCACCACCTCTTCCGCGAATATTTGCGGCTTTAACTTCGTTTGTTACTTTTTCGGGTGTCCAGTCTTTAAGAACTTTTTTTAATTGATCATAGCCACCGTTTTTTTCATACACATCTATTTTGTGTAATACCGGTATTTTGGGTAATAAAACAGGTTCAAAATTTTTCCAGTCTACAGACATAACGGTTTTGCTTATTTAGAAGATTCGTTCTGGTGTTGCGGGAAAGGAATTTGTTCAAATTCAGGCATTTTGCCGGCTTTTAGATCATCAACTATCCGGTCTACTTTTTCTTTTGTAAGATGGTTGCAATAAACGCCATTGGTTATCTGCATCATAGGGGCATAACCACAGGCACCTAAACACTCAACAGATTGTATGCTAAACATACCGTCTTCTGTAGTTTCACCGGCTTTAATACCTAATTTATCTTCAAGATGATGCAAAATATCGTACCCGCCACAAAGCTGGCATGTTAATGTAGTGCACACATCAAAAACAAATTTTCCTTTTCGGGTGCCATAATATTGAGTGTAGAAGCTTACTACCCCGTAAACGTGTGCAGCCGGTATATCGAGAGTTTTGGCTACAAGTTGCTGAACTTCGGGTTCGACATGGCCAAACTTGTTCTGAGCAAGCCACAACACTGGCATCACCGGTGATTTTTTATCCGGATATTTTGCTTTGATTTTATCTATTTCGGCCAGCTCTTCTTTAGTAAATTCGAATGTTTCGCTCATAATTATTTATCTGATTCTCCCATTACCGGATCAATTCCACCAATCATAACTACTGTATCGGCAATCATTTCGCCATCTAACATTTTTTCTAAGCCCTGAAGGTTTGTGAAAGAAGGCGATTTAATTTTCATTCGCCAGGGATGACCTGTGCCGTCGCTTTGGATGTAAAAACCGAGCTCGCCTTTTGGCGCTTCCACTGCGTGGTAGCACTCAACACCGGCGGGCGGACAAATACCTGTATCCGTCATCATAAAATCATGAATAAGGCCTTCCATCGAATAATATACTTCGTCTTTGGAAGGATAGGTTTGCTTGGCATTATCTGTTCGAATTGGGCCGGGGGTCATTTTGTCGAGACACTGACGAATAATACGTATACTTTCGAGCATCTCTTCCATACGTATAAAATACCTGGATAAATTATCGCCCTCAAGACGGGTTGGTATATCGAATTCTACTTCGTCGTATTTTAAATATGGGTCGAATTTGCGTATGTCGTAAGGTACCCCTACTGCTCGAATATTCGGACCTGTAACACCAAGCTGAAGGGCCTGATCGTAGGTTATGTTGCCTACATTGGCATTACGATCGTAAAAAATTCTATTTTTGTTGAGTAGTTTTAGCCAGTCGCTGTGCTCTTTAGGAAAGCTCTCCGTGAATTCTTTAATCATAGAGATACATTCAGGAGTAAGATCGTTATGAACACCACCAATTCTACAATGAGAAATAGTGAAGCGGTGACCACCGAAATTATCGAAAATGTCGTAAATCCTTTCTCTTTCCTTAAATGTCCAGATAAAGAAAGAAATAGCTCCCGTATCCATAACCATGGCTCCAAGGAACAAAAGGTGTGATGAAATTCTTGCCAGCTCGGCGCCAATCATACGTATATACTGAGCCCGGTCTGGTACTTCTATTTGAGCAATTTTTTCTACCGCTGTGCACAAAGCAACATTATTGCTGTAAGGGGAGAGATAGTCCATGCGATCGGTATAGGGCATGAACTCCTGATAGGTTTTATTCTCCGCAATTTTCTCTATACCTCTGTGCAGATAACCAATATCCAGCCGGTTACGCAGAATCTTTTCGCCTTCGAGTTCTAGCAATAAACGAAGTACGCCATGAGTAGCCGGATGCTGCGGACCCATGTTTAAGATCATTCTTGTACCAAGTGGATCTTGTTCTACTTCGACTGTAGTATGTTTATCCTCAAGACTCTTGTACAAAGCATTTTGATGCTTTTCAAAGAAAGTTGGTTTGGATTTATCGAGAATTGAGTTTTTTAATTCCATAGTATTTACAACTGCTGTTTATTCAGAGTCCGGAGTGGTGGTAGGTAAATCGATAGAGCCAGGTATACCCAAAAGAGGAAACTCTTTACGCAATGGATGATAGGTGAAATCTTCTGGCATAAAAATGCGTCTGAGGTCGGGGTGTCCTTCAAATCGAATGCCGAACATATCCCAAACTTCGCGTTCGTTCCAGTTTGCACCTTCCCATATATCGGTTACAGTTGGCACCACAGGATTTTCTTCGGAACACCATGTCTTCAAAAAGATGCGAACACCAGTTTTAAGCGAAACAATGTGATAAATTACCTCGAAACGATCTTCAGAAGTGAATCGGTCTGCTCCAAAAACATCAACCAAATAGGCAAAATGATGTTTTTGAAAAAGATACTCACATACATCATGTATCTTATTCAAAGATACACGAATCTGTTGATCTCCGGCATGTTGTTTGATTTCAATAATATCACCCTCAAATTGATTTTTGAGGTCTTCAATTACAGACTGCAGTTTTTCTGTTCTGCTCATATATAATAGTTGTACAACTAGAAAAGTTAAAAAAATAGCTGAATCAGCCGTCGTATACTGTAGAATGCTCTGTTTTTACTTTTTCCTGAATTTGCATGAGTGCATTCAGCAGGGCATCGGGGCGTGGCGGACATCCGGAGACGTAAACATCTACAGGAATAAAATTATCGACACCCTGAACAACACCATAGCATCTGTGCATACCACCGGTAGATGCACAAGCCCCCATGGCGATACACCATTTTGGATCAGGCATTTGATCCCAAATTCTGCGTATTGCGTGAGACATTTTATACGTGCACCATCCTGCTACAATCATAACATCGCTCTGCCGTGGTGAAAATCTCATCACCTCCGATCCAAAACGGGATGCATCATATTTAGGACCTGCGAATGCCATCATTTCTATAGCGCAGCATGCTAAGCCCATTGGCATTGGCCACATTGCATTAGCGCGTGCCCAATTTGTAATAAAATCAAGATTTGTGGTTAAAAAACCCTGATTATCAAGTGTTTTTTCCAGACTCATAGTAATAGTTAGTTGATTTTCGGTCTGCTAATAGAAAAGTTTTTAGATTCTTTCTTCAGCGTATAAATTAAACCGAGTGTAAGTATCAAAATAAATATCATAACGGCAAAGAACGTTCCAAAGCCCAATTCTCTGAATCGCACAGCCCATGGATAAATAAAAATGATTTCCAGGTCGAATACGATAAACTCCATAGCTACCATATAAAAGCTAACGGAGTAGCGCTCTTTCGCGTCTCCAACAGGGTCCATACCGCTTTCATATGGCCTGAGTTTAGGAGCGTTTGGACGATGCGGACCTAAAATCCGGGACAGAGTGGCTAGTATGATTGCCAATACAAAGGCAATTCCGAATAAAACAAATATCGGAAAATAAACTTCAATCATGTTCAAAGGTTGAAATGAATCGGTAAAAAGCTTCTTATTTAATAATCGGGCAAATTTACTTCCAATGTTGGTGAATATCAATTAATAAGTAATAGGCTATCAGGTGATGTGCTATTTAAACCTATTCCAAATTAGAGAATCCGCTTCGTATTTAAAACCTGATTCTGAGCTTACAGCATTTCAGACCAGGCATTATCACGATATTTGGTCTTAATGCAATATAATTCTATAAAACCGAATCATTCAAATTCTTCCTTTTCCAACAATAAGTAATGAACCCTTAAGCTACAGAGTTGTAGGCGTTCAATTTTGATTGAATACAACCCGTTGAATGAGCTAAGCAGTATGACCATAACCTTCTGTCAATAACAGAAAAAAGCACTTTTTATCTTGAACTATGCAGATGCCAGATTTTTTGACCAATATCTTTAAGAAAACTTTTGGCAACTGCTCATCGTCAGTTTTTTGTATCATGAAGCAAGAGTGTCTTTAAATTGATATTCTAGACTCCACTTTATGATCTAGCCCTGGAATACGAACAAAACTAATGGTTTTCAAAGTCTTCTATTAAGTGAAATGAGTCTTATGAGATAAAAAATTGGAATAATAGGTTCCAAAATTGTCACTAACCGTAGGGCGAGATATGGAAGACTGCTATATACACGCTTTATTTTGTATATTTGTCTGTTAGATTAATAGAAAGCTTTGCAAAACCACTCTTTTGCCCGCCTTCTTCCTTGGAGCAAAAATAA
>JAIULZ010000025.1 GCA_022565805.1 Balneolales bacterium | reverse complement strand
AAATCCAATGGAGCTTAAAACTCCGTGCCGGTTCGAGTCCGGCCAGCGGTACGAAACCTGCGTTTATTCTCTTTAAACGCAGGTTTTATTTTTACCATTTTTAAAAATTGGTATATACCCATTACTGAACGGCAAATATACCAGTTCGAAATAGGGCAAAAATAGGGCAGAAAGCCATATTTGATAGGATTTTTTTCGAAATAGGGCAGAAATAGGGCAGAAATTAGAGGGGAAAAGTGCCTTCATCACTTCATAATTTGTCTGTTATATGTATCTCCGAAAGAAGAAAATGAAAAAAGGTTTTACCTGGTATTTGAGGGTTTCAGACTCGGGAGTTATACGTGAAAAATCGTTAGGAACTTCATCAAAAGATGATGCAATCAAAATGCTGCTAAAATTCTCTGAATATTGTGCAGTCAATGAGGTGAATCCAGCCGAGCTCATTGATGATGTTCATTCTATACTTACTCATGGCAGGGTTAAGGTAGAAGCTGTTACTATCCGGGAATCTATCGAGCTGTTTCTGAAAGAGAAAATGGCTATCTGTAAACCGAATACAGTTAAGACGTATAAATTTATTCTTGGTCAGCTGGCCGATTTCTTTGACTATGATATCTCGGTTAGAGCGATTTCGGATAGTGATATTCAGGACTATGTAAGGAATTCGAACTGGTCGCACGCTACTATGCGTACCAGGTATCGGCATGTTAAAGCTTGGTGGAGTTTTTTGTACTCGAAAGATCTGGTTAATAAGAAGATTAGCCCAATTCGGCTTCCGGCAGAGAATCATGATAAGTCGGATGTTATGGTTAATGACAACGATATTGAGCGAATTATTACTGCCTTTAACCGCGAAAAATCGAAAAAGAGAATGGAGCATCATTTCCGGAAACATCATGAGCAGATTTGGTTTCCTGTTTATCTGAAGTTTATGTATCACTCTGCATTAAGAAGGATGGAGTCTCTTTCTATAAGAAGAGCCGATATCGACATTGAGCATAGCTGTATTGTTGTTAAGGCATTGCACACTAAATCTGGTAAGAGCAGAGTAATACCGATTAACAGAGGCATTCTTGATGAAGTAATAGACTATGCAGATACGATGAAGCGGCCGGTTAAGGCACCCATTTTTGTGCACTCTGCAGATTACGTGTATCGCTGTTTTAAGTACTATGCGGCATTGGCGAATTGTCCGGAGGCTACCTTGCATGGGTTACGGCATTCGCGGATAACACGTTGGTTAGAAATGGGCTTTTCAACCATAGAAGTGGCGCAAATGGCAGGGCATAGCAATTTAAATGTTACCATGAACTACTCTCACCTTACTGGTCGGAATCTATCTAAAAAACTGAATATACTAATGGATTAGGTTGAAACAGCCCGAATAACCATTGCAATACCCCGTAGTAAGATGGATGGTTCACATGATTTGCAGATCCATGCATTACAGTTGGAACAGTATGTGACCTGCTTGTTGGTAGTATCGTTTTTGGCATATCTGCAAACATCGCAAACGCCAATAGTGGTATGCTTAGAATTCATAGTTTACCCTAAACCCATAGTAAAGTTCAATTGAGTCTCTTTGTAGATGTGCTAAAGCTGATAGGCCAAAACCGCGGTATGTGATGTAAGGGTTAAAAGCTATGGAAGCCGGATTCAGGAAATCTATGTTAGTGCCAATTCTCCATCTCTTTTCCGGCAGAGTGAAGCGGTCTATCTGAAGCTGATTGGTTTCCGTTGAAAAATACCGGTAGTGCAGCTGATTGTTCCGGATCCGAATCGGATTGGGTTCGGAGATAAGTAATTGGTTGCTGAATCCAGTTGGCAGGTACACCGTTCTTTCTTCCCTGGTCGTGTCTATCCTTACGATAAAAACGGTATTTAAAACTGGCCGGAATCGTGCCGGGTTATTAAACATACGTTCTATTGGATGAGATTCGGGTATGTAGTGAATTACAGGATCCGGAATCTCAGGCTGATGGCTGCAGCGTGAAATAATGAACCCGGCCGCAAACATGAGCAACAAAAGCAGTACGTAAAAAGAAGCTGGAACTCTTAGCATGATGCGCTCTCTACCAAAGTGAACCAGCTGATTCGTAAGCTTGCAGCTGGCAAAATAGTTCTGTTTCGAATATAGATACCACCGCCTGCAGCTTGTGAACCGGCCTGGCCTGGTGATGTGTTTCCTTCGATTGTGGATCCATTATTGCCAATCCAGTACAGCGTGAATCCCAGATGCCCAAAAATGGTGTTACCGCGTTTCCAGCCGATTATACTTCCAACAGGTAGTTGTTTATTTGTCCTAACTACTTTGGTTGCAGATATGCTGTCCCTGGTAAGAAAGTGCCTGGCCAGTCCGGATCGGGTTGCCGGATAAATAACACAGCTCTTGGATAGGCAGTAGCTCACGAAAGCAGCACAATAAGGATTACCTGGAGGAAGATCTACGGATTTCAGGAATCCATTTATCACTTCGGGATGGCTGTCTCTGTTCATATTCAGGTATTGCATGGCTACCTGTATATGTTCCGGATAGGGATTTGGTCGAACATAAAAAAACTCATCGCCTTTGTGAATCAAAGGCAGCGGTTCAGAATATGCTGAATGACTGAGCAAAAACGTAAAGCAAAGCAAAAACAAAAATCGCATAAGCTATATTTCCTCTCTTGAGTTCAGATTTTGAATAAATACCGGTAAGGATGTATTTATCTGTGAATAGAAAAATGAGCAGTATGATGCTGCACTTAAAAAGCCCTTCTGCAATATCCCAATAGGTCGGGAAATAAGCGGCTACCACGAATGAAAGCAGAAATGCAACCACATTCGTTATAGCAAGCAGAATGAATGCCCTGGAAGTACAAAAAGAATCGGATGTATGGATGTTATTTGTGGACATATTCTGAATAGTAAAATGAATAGGGGAGGAGGAGGTTAAGATCATTAAACATTCGATGCTGCTGCTCTATTCTTTCGAGCCTTGTTTCGATTCGGTCGAGCTGGTTAATAAGCCGATCTGCTACATCTTTAGATAAATAACTATCACGTTGATCACGTTTAAGCTCAGAAATTTCCGCCCGAAATAATTGCTGCTGAAGCTCAATGGTATCAGTTCGTATCTCTAAAGTGCTGATTCGGGTGATATTGAGATGGTAATTCGCAAGCATAGCCACGAGCAGCGTAAGCATAACTATGATATTGCCAATGGTAAGCTGATAATCAAATCTAAAGGGCATAGGATTAGTTTTTTAGCATGTGATAAGCAAGGAAGACTGTCGAGAGGGTTAAGATGTTTGTTAATAAGAACCGAGTATTTGTTTTGCTTTTGAAAAATTTCGATCTGTAGATTACATCTGCTCCATAATTGCCACCTGTTGTTACAGAATCTGGGTCGCGGCCGGAACGGATTGCACTGCTTACAGCTCCGGCACCTGCATTGTAGGCTGCAGCAGCTGTTCTCCAGTCATTAAATCGTTTGTAGTGGCCAAGAAGGTAACCGGCACTATAAAATATATTCGCGTTATGATCATCCGGACTATGGTTATTGGTGAATTGTGGATGCCAGCGACGGTCAATTTGCATCAAACCCCAGGCAAAACCATTATCGCCAATCCAGTTTACGAGTAAGGGAGATGTGCCCAAAGCCGATTCCCGGCTCGAAACCGCCAGCAAGATTTCAAGAGGCACACCGGTTAGGGTAGATGCCTCTTCAAAGATTTCTAAAAATCCTGCTTGTTTAGCAAAGGCGAGTTCACGAGTTAGTTGAGATGTGTTTATAAAGGACATAAAAGCCTATAATCAGAATTCGATGCTCGTTATTAGAGATTAGTTTATTATTACATAATCGTCAGGAAGCGACACTAATTGATTTGGGTCAGGTGGGTATATATCAAGCTTAAACGCTAAGGGACTCCAATCTGAAGCACCTAAGGGAAGATCTGCTCCTATCCAAAACTCTACCATATTATTACGACCGTTTGCTTCATAAGCCGCGAACAGAACAAAAGGATGCATCCCTGTGTTTTCACGTATAGAAGTAGCACGCACTCTGGCATTTGCTAAGTTTTGCCCTGGAGTAACTGTGTCTATTAAGAAATATGATTCAGGAATATTAAGGACATATTCACCATGAGCGCAGTGAATATTAAGATCTGTTGTTGGAATCTCACATCGTGTAACAGTAGTCCAGGATTTAGTGATACCTGATTCAAGAAGTCCAACTTTTATATTTAAGTCAACTACCTTATATCCTCTTACGGGCCATGGAGTACCAGGGTCTAAGGTCGGGAAAAAGTCTTCATTTGCGCCTATCCATTCAGATTGGGTTTCTTTTACCCATACACGTTGGCCAGGGTCTAAGGTTGTGGGTATGTTGTTTACCACTTGAGTAGTAGATCCACCACCTGAGCCGCCTAATGGTAGCCATTCGTCCCGGTTTGCATTTAAAATAAATGCATTCTCAAGTTCGGGACAGGAAACAATCTGACCGGCATATCTTCGCGGACTGGACAAATATGCATTCATAGCAGCTTCTGTTGGGAAAACTAAATCCGGGTCAATCGAACCTGCATATTGCCTTTTTAACTGTAATGGAAAATCTGTAGTGCTCATAGTTTTTAGATCGTTACGTTGTATGTTACTGCTGAAGAAAATGGTTCAACTGGTGTAAATGTGTACACCTTATAGTCTATGTCGTTTTGCCCTTTGGCATCGGCTATTGACTCAATATCTGGACTGCCAAATGCGCCTTTCACATCTACATTACCACCTTGCACGAAAATGACCTGGCTTACATCGCGAATGGATGCCGGATATGCAAAGGCTACTATTTGAGCACCTGCCGGGATGTTGATCGTAAATTGAGTACCAGCGTTTGGGTTGAGTATGCTGAATTCCAGATCCCGGATATCAGGCAGGGTTTCGGATTGAACTGGCTCATAGAAAAGCTTTCTGCTACCGGTAATGGTATTCGATGTAAGTCTGCTGCCTTGTCCTTGCTGATCTGTGATTCTGATACTAAACTGAACGCTTGTAACCACATCTCCTCCAGTGGTGGCCGGGGCAGTATATTCTACTGGTGTAAGTGCTGCACTATTTCCATCTGTAATGGTAACAGAATCACCCAAATTCTGCCAACTTCCACCATTTAAGCGTACTTCCAGCTGGTAGCTTTGTAATGCAATGTTTGGCGATCTGCGCGTGATCGTTCCGGTAATAGTTGCATCCAGCTCTCCAACTTCGCGGCTTAAAGGTGAAAAATTCGGGAAAGATATCGTTGGTGTTTGGTACGATTTGAAATTCACGCTTATAACACTGCTTGTTGCCGTATTTCCCGCACTATCCGTTACAATCAATCGGTAATTGATAGAATGATTGTTGCTGTTCGGGATATCAGAGTGAACAAAGCTACCTGTTTGCGTTGATGCATTGTGCAGGTTCGTCCAGCTGCCTGAGTTATTTCTTCTAAACTCAATACGGACATTCGCAATGGTAGCACCTGCCGTTACAGCATTTGTATTCCAGGAAAGGGTAACGGAAACGTCATCATCCTGAAACTCAAACTGAGATGGCGAGCGGGTAAAGCTATTTATGGATGGAGGTAATGGTGGGAAAAGAAACTTTTCAATAGCTGCGATAACGCTAAGACCTTCCGGTGGTGTTGCTGGCTCTGTATTTGAGTAACCGCCAACAGGTAATGGAGGTATAGCTTCGTTTATCCAAATTGGGTTTTTCTCAGCTTCTGGTTCTATGTTCTCCAGCTTCAGTTTTGCAGCATCATCAAAAGCATTGGTGTCTTCGTTTTCCTCATATTTTTCCTTTATGAGTTCAGGTGTGATCTCCGGTCCGCCATTTTCCTCAAAGTTCTCGAGTAATTCTTTGAACTCTGTTGTGAAATCTTCCTGGCTTAATCCCTTACCTTCGATTTTTTCAACTTTTGATGCTAATGCTGCAGCTAAACCTGCGATTGTAGAAATATCCTGTGTCCCGGTATGGTTTTCCCGGTTCCGGTTTGCATTGTCACGCTGGTTTAGAGCTGAAGTATTCTCGAACTCTGATAGGTTTGGCTTGTTATCAAGATCATCATAGCTATTTGTTGTAGCCACAGCGCCTAATCCGGTAACTGTGCTTGCTGGCTGTGTGCCAGTATGGTTTCCCCTGTTTCGGTTTGCCGCATCCCGTTGATCGAGTTGAGTAGCATTTTCAAACGAGGATGTATCTGGTATTTCGGTTTTGTCGGCTTTAGAATTGAGTATTCCGGATAAGCCAGTAACATCCTCAATTTTGATCTTAACCGAATTTACCCATGCGGCTATGGCTTCACGAACCCGAACCACAGACCATGCTCTACGCTCTGTTGAGGTTCCCTGTACTACTTCTACTTCTGTAACTGTTGGCGCAGTCCATTCACGGCTATTGCTTAACCGCGGATCATTGCCTTGAGTTACGGTTCCTTCCTGGTCGCCAAAGTCTTTGTTAAAGCCACTTCTTTTAGTAAATGCTTGCTCATAACCTTCTAAAAGCTCGGTTAACCCGGCAAGAGCACTTATCGGTACTTTCTTGTTGTCTTTAGGCTGAATATTATTCGTGCCTAAAATTTCTTCCCAGCTGGAAGGGTCGTTTTGTTCCGGAAGTTGAAAAACCTGCCATTCACCATGAACCCGGATGTACGCATTTCCATCATCCGGCACATCCGGAATTCCAGGGAGGATTTCAATCCATGTCGTTCTTGCGCTATTGAGCAGGAAAATAGTCTCAGTTTCGATACATGAAACCAGCTGTCCAGCATACCTACGCGGACTGGCCAAATAATCATTCATAGCATCCAAAGTAGGGAATACCATATCCGGGTCGATAGAGTCCGCAAACTGTCGTAATAAGCGAAGTGGAAAAGGGGTAATATTACTCATGATGGCAAAACTTTAAATAGTTACTCTGTAGGTTACTGGTGACTGGAATGGCTCAAGCGGCCGGAATGAGTACAGCTTGTAATCGGTAAAATTCTCACCTGCTGCATCCGGAACGGAAACTGTTTCTTTAGTGAAGACTTGTTTTACATCTATGTTCACTTGCACGAATAAAACCTGGTCTACATCTCTAAGGAAGGCAGGGTAAGCGAATGCTACTACTTGGGCACCTGCTGGAATGAGCATATCGAATGTTGTACCTTCTGCCGGAGCTAAAACGCTGTTCGATAGGTCGCGAATAGCTGGAAGCGTTGCATCGAGTGTAGAGCCGTGAAATAAATTGCGACTTGCCATAATGATATTTGAATTTAGCCTGTTTCCTTGCCCTTGTTCATCTGTAATTCTGATTCCAAACCGAACACTAGATACCGGATTGCCTTCTAAAGTAGATGGTGCCTGGTAATTCACTTCTGAAATGGCTACGCTCTCTGAATTAGCTACAGAAACAGAATCGCCTAAGTTATTCCAGCTGCCATTATTTAGTTGTACTTGCAGCTGGTAACTAACCAGTGCTACGGTTGGTGATCTGCGCGTAATTGTACCGGCCACCGTGGTATTGATCTCTCCAATTTCTCTTTGAAGTGGTGCTAAACTTCCAAAGCTTACCGTTGGGGCTTGGTACACTCTAAAAATGGAGCTTAGTACATTGCTGGAAAGCGTATTCCCGTTACCATCCGTTGCAATTAGTCTGTATGCAATGGAAGCATTGTTTTGATTCGGGATGTTTTCATGCATGAATGAGCCGGATGCATCCAAAGATTGATGCAGAAAATTCCAGTTTCCAGTATTGTTTCTCCGGAACTCGATTCGTACGGATGCCAGGCCAATACTGCTATCAATGGCTACATCCCAAGCCAGGTTTACGGAAACTTCATCATCCAGAAAATCAAATACTGCCGGACTGCGTGTAAAGCTATTAATTGCCGTTGGTACTGATGGGAAAATCAACTTATTCATGGCTTCTGATAGTGTAAGTCCACCTGATGGCGTTGCAGGCTCATCATCTTTGTAGCCGCCAACAGATTTTGGGGGTACACTTGTATTTATCCATCGCTCATTACCATCGTTCGATTGGCCGGATCCCTGGTTAAATCGAAGCCTTTTAACTAATCTTTCCAGTTTTCGAAGACGATCTAATATGTTTGAGATTATACCCATTACGCCTCCAGTATCGGTTTGCCGTCTACCCAAAGGGTTTCAGCATCAACTTTGCTTACCGCAGCGATAAACGCATTCTTATCTTCGTGTGTCATGGCATCTGCCAGGTTCGAGCCCGTGAAATCACAACCGCGAACATCAACATTTGAGAAACTCACTCCGGATGGGAATTCTGTATTGATAAACGAGCTACCGGCAATAGAAGCATCATCGGTAAAGAGCAGCGACTCGAAAACAGCAAAGTCAAAAGTTGATTGAATTACAGTTCTGAATCGTGCTTTGAGCTTCGCTAAGGTGAAATCGCAGCTACGAATTAAACTCCGGAAAAATAAAGCAGGTTGATAAAGATGAGCTTCACAGCCTAAGAAGTCTGAATTTTGGATGGTTGTTCCATCCAGATTTGAAGCTGTTGGAGACTGCCTGGTTAAAAACTTAGAGCCAGAAAAATTACTTGAGACAATCACAGAATCAGAAAGTGAGTGATCTTTGAGCTCGGCTTTCGTGAAATCTGAATTCGTAATAGTTAATCCGGCAAAGTTTATGGGCTGTCTGCTTCCACTGCTACTAACTATAATGCCGTTCAACTTCGCTTTTTGAGCCTGAACAGCATCAAAAGAACAATTGACGAATCGAACACCATCACCAATAATATCGGTGAGGATGGTTCCTTCAAACCTGCATCGGAAGAACTCCGCGAATCGGGCATGAGCTGCGCTTAGGTCTGCTTTGCCAAAGTTTACGCCTCTTAGCGTACAAACATCATAGGTGGTAGGATCCATTATGTTTCCGGTGGTTTCAGGCTTAAAAAGCGAGAAGGGAAAACATTGAAAATTTGGCCTATCAGTTTGTAGAATAGTTACAAGGTCTGAACCATCGAGCCGTAAATTCCGGAATGCATCTAAGCGTGACTTCTTAAATCCGAATTTATTTTGTTCCCATACTGTCTGCGGATCCGGCCGGTCTGCGGTAAGTTCGAGCAAAGAATCGGATTCAATCCCTAAATCAATTCGGAGTAACTTAGATTGATCTAAGAAAACCCATTGCGCAAGCTTGCTGTCGTCAGTCTTTGGCCTGTTAATGGCTTCGTAATTTCTTGAAAACATAATTATCGCCTGTTTTTGTCGATAAATTCAGTTACATGCAGCGAGCCGGAAGCCTGGTCTTTTATTTGGTATGTGATGCGGCCTTTCCAGACGTTTCGGATGTCGAACAGGGTGGTGTCCTGGCTTTTCTGTGGGATGGCGTAAGAAAAGAAAAGTGAATCTGCATCCTGGTTTTCGCTTAACAATACATAGACTTCGCTTCCTGTATTGTTGTAGATCATTACTCCAACTCTACGAGGGTTTGCATCAAGCAGTAAACCGTTTCGATTTACTGCCGAAACGGTTTTGGTGCGAGCATCTATGGAAAAGTCATTACTCATGTACATAGGCCTCCAGTAAAGCGCTCACGGTTCGCGATTGGGTTGGATGCCTGTTATCAAACACAAGCTCTAATGGCCAGTTTGCTTTAATACGATAGGGTACTAAAGCTGTTTTGAGGTCGAATTCATCATTCAATTGCTCAAGGAAGAGGTTTTGCTTGAGATCAGAGCTGTATTCGCGCAGAGATACCCGAATGTCTGCATCGCCATTGGATGCCAGCTGCATTCTGGTTACGATCATATTCTCAGACCGTGGAGGAAGGTTCAGTAGTTTGCCGCGTTCCGTTGCGCCTACTTCGGCCTTGCCGTAAAAGAAAGCTGGGGTTAAAATGCGTTGCCCTTGATTTTTGCGGTCTTCTACCCAGCGCTTAAGTAGCCAATCATCAAACCCGGCCAACTGTACCGTTACTTCCTGCTCCTGGTTAGAAACATTAGTGATGGTAATGGATAAAGAACGTGAGGCCTTTATGATAAAAGGTGATTCAAGTGTTCTTGACCGGAACAGCCTTCGTACTGTTTCTACATGCACATCCCGAAAAATGGTGGTTTCGTTATTTATTTCGGCACTCATAAATAGTGCTGTAGTATTCGTAGCACCTACCAATATGCGATTAAAGCCATACTGGTTCCCGGTCCGTGGGTAGAACTGTTTTGTTATGGTACCGCCAGGTGGAACAATAAAGTTCTGCGATGGCGTGTAGTTTGTCTGGTATTCTTGAAAAGTAGATTCGAATCTGTTCATTGTTTCGTCGTCGAAAATGAATAGGGAAGGGATTAAGAAAAGTTGCTGTACCGAAGCACAGCAACTTTTTCACTGATTGGGATTTCGGGATATGCTAAGACTTTGCTACTTCTTCACTCATCAGAAGCATTACGGTTACTTCCAATGGTGGTAGGTTGGCTGCTTCCCAATGTGCTACGGTCGGGAGAAGGCCAGCATTTGCCACATTCAGATTCAGGTCGAATACCTGCTGAATACCCACTTGGAATGGGTCTGCCAATCTTACTAAGCCTTTCGAGCTTACCGAAACGGCTTTCTTGGTGCCGTCTGAGTTCATTGCTACACCAGAGCTGGAGAAGTTCAAGAAGTTCGAGATGGGCTGCTCAAGAACCTGAACATTGTCTGAGTTGAGCGTAAGCTTAATGCTGGATTGCTTGATAGCATTAATAATCTTGAAAGGGTCGATGTTGGTTGCAGACTCAATCACTGCGTAATTGATGTCGATACCAATACTGAGAACCTTCCGGATCTCATTCCCCGGGATGGGGTTATTCACGTAATTGTTACGTGCACTCTCTCTCTGTGCCTGAGCCGGGAAAAAATGCAGGATGCTGTCGCCTTGCTTTAGACGCTTGGTGTCGTAATACTGCTTTAGGCGACCTTTGGGGTCGATTGCGATGGGCTTAACAATATGCCCGGATGAAATTAAATCCATGAGATTTCGGAATTAGATATGGTTGTGGTTAAGATTCCCGGCTATGACCACCCACTATTCCGATGCACGACTTTTTAAAGGACGAGCTTTCTGTTGTCGTGCAAGTAACCGCTGCCTAACCCCTTAGCTTTGCCCAGGGATGTACTTACAGGTTTTTTGCCATCCATCAAGAAACCGCTGGCTGCTTCTGAAGGCTTACGCCTTAGATCGCTCAGGTCGGGATCTGTTTCGATAGATGCAATGGTTGAACCAAACATTGGCGCGATGTGCGAAAACGCGGTATGGACAAAATCCACTCCTGCGCCTACTCCTGCCATCTTTGCGTGTTTGTTCTTTTGCGCAAGCAGTAGCATTGCTACCATAAATGGCATTGCAATATCTGCCGCTTTTCGTACCGTTGGGTTCGTACCTACAAAGCCCTTGACGGCACCGCGTGCAAAGCGCGAACCCATCTGTCCGCCCACAACCGCAATTGCGGGAAGGGCTACAGCCTTGAAGTTCTTGCTAAGATTTTCTGCTGATGTATCCATATGAGGATTTGGTCTTAACAAGGACAATGCTTCATTCGAGCTGATCTGTGCAGATTCTAAAATCTGTAGCTTGCCAGCCGGATTTTTTGCAAACATGATTTTCATGCTGTTATCCTTGTGAGTTATTGTTTCTGTGTATGATGCCGCAAGGGCTGTTCGTTCGTACGTTCATATATAAAGGTATGAAATTATTTACTAATTCTGTATATACCCTAATTAATTAAGAATATGCCAAAAAAATACGTAAGGCATAGTTAATTCAAAATCCCGCGTTCGTCTATCTGTAAATTCCGGATAATAATAATTTCTCCTAATTGATAAACCGGACGCTTGTTTGTATCAAAATCGTGTACATAGGCATTGTCTTTACCTTTTCGATCTCCTGCCTGTATAATCTTATCTGAGATGTACCAGATCTTTTCTGCATACCCGGCCGGCTCTTCTGCTGCATCATGAATATGTATCTCATAATCATTGTGATCTGCATCATAATTTTTAAAGAGTTCGTGCATGGCCTGTGCATGTCTGTCATTTACTTTTGAGGATGCTTTCCTGACAAACTTTTCGGGTACTATATAAATACTATGGCCATCTGCGGTCGAAAACAGATAGTCTGCACCTTCGTAGGTGTGATGGGTTGTTTCGAGCTTTACTACTCTGCCGAGATAGGCCAGGGCTCCGCCATTTGATCGTACAGACGCTATATCTATGCCTTCTTTAATCGCCCGCTCTTTAATCTTCTGGTAGTTTACAACGTAGTGCTCATTGTCTGAAATCGTATCTGATAAGACTTTCTTTAGCTCCTTATCTGTATTGTCGATAAAGTCATACAGTTCTACATAGGCAGTAGAAAGAATGAGTTCCAGCTTGTAAAGCTCTTTTCGAGAATCAGTTTGCTTACCGCGAAGTACCGGAACTAAATTTTTAAGCCTGGAATACTTTTCAATGGCTTTTGTGCGGTATTCCGGATAGCGCTCATAGTATCGTCTTAAAGCCTGTACTGCTTTAGTAAGGCCATCTTGCTCATTTTTGGCCTGACCAATGTACGATTTTGTAGGGAAATGGAAATTAGCGTTTCCGCCCCATGATGATACTGGTACACGTCCGCGAAATGTATTGTAGCTTTTGTAGTGCGTAATGTAAAAAGAGTGTCCCCATTGGCTTTTATCACTTTTTAAGAAGCCATCTTCGACCAGGGTTTCATAGTTCCCATCCGGTAGGGGTATTAACTCCTCAACCTGCTCCAGAAATTCTACTGATATATCAGAAGTTAAGCTTCGGTATTCACTTTCAACGCCCGTTATCTGCTTTTTAAGATCTTCGTTATCCTCAGCTGTGGTTTCAAGCTCTTCCAAGTATTCTTTAACCTGCTTACTCATAGAAAGCGTTTTTACGATATTCACGTCTTCTTCCAGCTGCATCCTAATATCTTCGTAGTCCATGCCAACACCATCTTCATCAAGATTGTCAAGATAATCCGATGAACCTCTCCATAGCTCGTTAAACCATCTTATTTTGGTTTCAAGCATGTTATTCATGTAAATATCCATGCTCTTTTTGAGCAGATATACCACGGCTTTTATTTCTGCATTCACATTCCCTTGCCTGTGGCCACGGCCATTACGCTGTACCAGGTCGGAAGGCTTCCAGGGAATATCCAGGTGATGAATATGTGTGCAATAGCGGTTTAAATCCATCCCTTCGCCCATACTGGATGTGTTGCCGATGATAACGCGTATCTCAAGAGTATTGAAGGCATCCTGAATCCGCTTTTTATCATCTGGCTTACTGTTTTCCTGTCCGTTGATGATCGCTATTTCTGATGCCGGGATTCCCAAGTCTACCAGGTAGTCCCGCATCATTTTGTGGAAATTGTTTTTCTTGGTGGTCGTAACCGGATCCGAAAATATAAGCTGGCCATTAAGGGCATTCTTGGTAACTACGCCATCTGCTGCGGTTACATTTCTTGGCGTTTTCCAGTAATTTTTGTACACGTTTAGCAGCATTCTTCCGGTTTTGCTTTCCGGTAAAATCTTGCCTGTATCCAGTTTTACGCCTCCCAATTCTGGGAAGATGTACAATGCCGGATCAATTGCTCCTCTGCGGCCGGTGGTGGCCAAAATCTGGTAGTCATCATTCGCTCCGGAAGGTAGCTTAGGACCAACACCCATGCTTGAGCTCTTACGTATACTTTCTGCCCGCGATATTAAGTCTAACCGTATTAGCTCATCCATTTTGGATTCGCTCACGATTACCGGCTCCGTTACCATCTTTGGCCGAACAACTTCTCCGGCTTCTGCCAGGTCGAGATACTCAAAGTACCTGTTAAAGAGCTTGCGAAGCGTACTAAGGTCTTTATATCCAGTAACTATTTGTCGGTTTTCGTAATTCTGTGAAACGGTGAATACTGTTTTTGTTTCTATAAGCGCAAACAGATCTATGAAGTCATCTACCGTTTCTACCTTCATTTCGCGCTCAAGCAGGGTAGGCGCAATCATTTGGAGGAAGATGTATGCCTCCAATGGAGAATTGTTTGTAGGAGTTGCTGTAAGCAGGTAAATATTTCGCTCTCCGGTACGCTGATTCAGCCAATCTGTCTTCATGAACAGTTCCTCTGCGCGATTGGATGATGTAGCTACTCCAATCCCTAACTGAGCCGCTTTTGGACTCATGTACAGATTCTTAAAGTTATGGGCTTCATCAATAATGAGGGCATCAAACCCGATATCATCGAAGTAAATGGAATCGAGCTTTTTGGCTTCCATTGCAATCTCAAGCTTGTTCTGCATATTCAGCCGCTGAATGTAGGCTTCCTTTAGGTAGCGAACATTCATTTTTAAGTCTCTGGGTACATCGGCCTTACTATCTACCGATAACTTCTTAGCTACTTCGATCTCTTCAGAACTGAACTGCGACTCAAAGGATTTAATCCGTTTATCAATAAAATCGAGCCGCTTCTGGATGTATTTGCTTTCTACAGCCGGACTAACGGGTATGGCCGAAAACCCTTCATGGGTAATAAATACGGCATCGTATTCATTCTGCTGGGCTAGGGAAAGATATTCTTCTTTCTGAGCCTTACTGGTCTTTAGGTTTAGGAGTCTGGCCGATGGAAATGCTGCATGGTATTCTGCAATCCATTTTTCGATTACCTTCGATGGTGATACTACCAAAGTCTTTTTTGCCAAACCACGCTGTTTAAGAGCCTGTGTAAGCATAATGCTTGTAAGCGTTTTACCAGCTCCCACTCCGTGAGCATTAACCATGCTTCCGGTATAAAGGGCACGTTCTACAAAAGCTTTTTGGTGCTTTTTGGGCTTAAATGGCATTCCATTTGTCCAGGTCGAAGCCATCTCAGCCATTGTAAATGTATTGCCGGTAAACTCGGGCATGTTCACATTGTTGAATGCTCTGTTCCAGCGGTAGAGTACATCTTCACGAACATCATCTGGTGCCACGTCTGTAATCCAGGCTTTAAACCGCTTCGGCATGAGCCTGCGCATTTTTGCGTTGTTTTTTAGCTTCATACGCCTGCTATGGCTTAGGGCTTCTTTGTATGCATCGTTGCTGGTAAAAGATTTCCGGCTTACTGGTCGTGCCGGGTAATCATTTAAGTTTATATAGTCTTCGAGCTCTTTGTCATGCGGTCGCCAGCCAACGGAATAAAGTTCATTTCCGGAATCACTTGCCTCAAGAATCCGCCATCCTCTTGGGGCACCAACAAGCGCTCCGCCAAGCAAGTATTTCACATACATTTGGCCGTACTCAATGGGCAGGTAGCTGTTGATAGCTGTGATATCTACTGAAATTTCATCAAAGTTTTTTGGAGTTGGCAAAACCTGCCTTAGTGCTGCTTCATTTTTACTGAGATTTGCCGCTTTGGCCTTATCCAGTTTTTCATAGATATTGCCCTGCAGGTACTCAAAACGAAGCTCATAGACGTTGCTTTCCGGATTGAAAAACACATCCGGATCTGCATCTGCTTTTTTACGAATGGCTTCTATACTGGAGTCCGTAACTTTTGCAAGTGTTTCGGCATCGGTTAAATAACCGCTCTGTCTTGCGAATAGCAGAATGTCTGTAATTCTTGTTGATGCGGCACGCGGCTCATACTCAGCCGAGAATACGGTATCCTGTTCTACGATTTGGCTGTAAACAGATCCTTTACTGCCTTTTTTTACCAGTGTAATGAGCTGGTAAAAATCACTATTTCGAGAAAAATACTTTAATAGCTCCGTTTTAACCTTTTTCTCTTCCGGATAGCCATAGGTCTTAACAAAAGCGTCGATCTTTGCTTTCAGGTTTTTGCGCTGTGCTGTCTTTGCCGCTATATCCGCTTTTTCCTGTTGTAAGTTAACCAGGGTTTTTAGGTTTGTTAGTACGCTGTTTGCGGCCAGCACAATCGGACTCAGTTTTACCGATTTCTTTGCCAAATCTGGCTGCTGTAATTTCCCAGGGAATTGTTCAGACAGCTTAATATCCGATAACTGTATTTTTGAAGCCAAAAGATCATCGTTGAGCTCGCCTGTTACTCCAATTCTGCGCGCGAATTGTCCGGCACCTATTTCTGTAGTGCCAAGTACATTTTCCGGATGGTTTTTGTAGTACACAGAATTGGAGATCCCTTCCTCAATTTCATAGACTTCTACGAACTGATTGTCCAGCTGTGATAGCTCTTTAACCGCGTTACGCTTTTGGAAGAACAGTATATCTGTAGTAACAACTGTGCTTGCATTATCCTTAAACGCGGTGTTTGGCAAGCGGTATGCGCCTAAGAAATGCGCCATTTCTACCACGGCTTCACGAATACGGGTATCTTTCTTGTTCATGGTACCGGCAGAGGAAATAAGCGCAATTACGCCACCTGGCTGAACGGCTTCTACGGTTTTTAGAATAAAGCTATCGTGAATTAGAGGCTTTAAACTTGCGAAGCGATCGTTCTTTGCATATCTGCGATAATTTCCAAAAGGTACATTCCCTACAGCACCAGTGATGTACTTAGAATGCAGCCCGAAATCGAATTCCTTGATATCGGCATGGAAAATAGATTCCTGTGGGTAAAGCTTTTCGGCAATGCTTACGGCTACCTGGTCGTAATCGAACATGACCAGGTTGATATTCTCATTGGGCTTTAGGCCAGCCCAATTTCCTACTCCACAGCCTGGCTCTAAGAACCAACCTGAGTTAACGCCCATTTTTTCCAGCTTATCCCAAACGAATTTTATTACCGTATAGGATGTATAATGCTGATTTAATACACCGGCAGAATCTACTTGCAGACCTCCATATCCGGTATATTGCCGCAATATATCCAGTTCCTCATCAGACAGGGACTTACTGCTGTTGAGTAGCTCTATGGCATCCTGGTTTAGTTTGTGACGTTGGCGCTTGGTAAGCTTTAGCGGTAACTTATTCCGGAGGGAATAGTTTACTCGTCCTCGTCTTCCGGTTCGATCATGTGCAGGTCGTGTTCCAGGTCGCTCTGAAGGTTTATCAAGTCCATCGCGTTTTCTTCCTTGCTTTGCGGTGGATTCTTCCTCGGCATTTTCTTCATCGCTGCTTCGGCTCTTTTCTGGGCTTCTTCCTGTATCGAGCTTGGGTTTCTTCTGGTTTTCTTCATCGCTTTTTGGTTTTGGTAAGTTCGGTTCCGGAATATCAACTGTTTTGGATAGCTCTGCAAATGATATTTCGAGCTCATTTCCAAGTTCTTCAAAAAGATTGTCGATTACCGGTATTAAATCGGTTTTGATCTTGCCTGCTGCTTTTGCCTTTAAATACAGACTTGAGATTTTCTCAAATCTTTTCTGTCTTGTCTGTAATGCTGTGCTTGCAGATTTATCGAAGTTTTCACGAAAATGAACTATTCCTCTCATTGAAGAGCCTCCTGCAGCATTGTTTCCAGTTTGTCCATCTTATTGTCTACAGAAGAGAAGTCCTTCTTTTTTGGTGATGGTGCTTTAGGCTTGGTTTTGGGCTTTGGCTTAGGCTTAGACTTAGACTTAGTTTTGCCGGGTTTCCCAACTTCAAATAATACTTTTCGCCCCTTTCCAGCAAAGCGTATTTGCATTATAAGTCCAGCATTTTGTTCGTAAGAAACCGTTTTCCTAAGATGATCTTTTAGGGCTTCCAGCTGATGCTTTTTGTATAGAGAGGCATACATAAAATTTGTAACCTGTCGACCTGAGCTCATGTCTATCGGCTTAAAACTTTTTTGATCCGGGAATTTAGCATACACCATATAATTTGTAGTATCGGTACTTTCTGCTGCAGCTGCTTTTGGCTTAGACTTACCCTGTGCCTTCTCCTGCTTTTTATATTCTCTGGCTCCGAGAACCGTTTTTGCGTGTGCCTGGTCGCGAATAGTAATTTTAAGGCTGCCATTGGCCTTAAGAATTTCTTTAAAACAGCGGTCGAAAGAAGTATCACAGGCTTCATCCTGTACTTTTTGGTCGATCAGAAGCTCCAGTATAGAGACTTTTTTACCGGCTTTTTGTCTTCTGTTGTAGCGAAACGAAAGCTGTTGATCTGTAGCAGATCTGTTCGTGCGAACAAAACAGCCATGCTTAAAATTGACCAGACTGTTTAGCCTGGTGGCATTTCTAATTTTATGCTTTTTGGCCAGCTCCGCCAGAGTAATGCTAAACGGAACATCTACCGGGTTTTTCCTGGCAGCAGAAGGTGAACCTTGAGGGCTTCTCATCTTGATATCTTCATCTTGGTTATCTAAGAATTCGTGTGAGTCTGCACTCCCAAAATTCACCTCCATAGAGCCAGTGCCGCCACAGCGGTTTTTTTCGTTATATACCATTCCTGCCTCAACTTTAAGCTCAATATCAACCATGTGCGCATACATACTGCTGCCTTTGTAGGAACCGGTCTTTGTCGCATGGTTTACAATCCAAAGCTGAATACCAGCATTTTTCATATCTGCATGAAGCTGTTCCATTTGCTTACTGTTCATTCGGCTCATTTGTGCCGAATCCAGAAAAACAGCTTTAGCCTGCATTTTTGCGATATCGGCTTTAAAGCGCTTCAATCCGTGCCAGTCCGATATGTATAAATTGTCTGCTTTGGCTTTTACGCGATTGATCTTGTCTTGCATGGTGCGCGATATGCCTTCCTCAGGGGAGAAGTAAATAACGGCACCAGGCTTAAAGTGATCGGCAAGATGTTTGGCCAGTTCTAATGAAAAGGTACTTTTCCCGGAACCTTTAGATCCCCAGATAAATCCGGATGTGGTCGGTTCTAAAATACCGAGCATATCTTCATAACCTTTTAGCCGGAAACCAGCAAAGCGCTGTGTACTAAGTTCAGATGCAGATAATAGAGACATATTTAGCAGCTTACTTTAATGGAGTTTCCAGACCGCTCTACGGTAGGTGTTTTTATAGTTTTTCCAGCGGTCTTTTTTTGGGTACCGGTCTTATTGGGAGTTGATTTACGTTTCCGCTTTTGCTTTGGGGCTGTTTTCTTGGTGTCCGGTTCTTTTACTACGAACTCTTGTAAAGCGAAATAGCCACCAGCCAAAGCGGCTCCGGCCAGTAGCAAAGTGCCAATACCAGCCGCGGTACCGCCATGCTGTACATTTTGTTCGGCTAAGCCTTGGTTTCCCAGGCTAAGACCTAATGAGCTAAGTGTTTCGGGTCCGGCAATACCATCAACCATAGACAGCCCGGCCGCAATTTGATATTCCCGAACGGTATCGGCAGTTTCCGAGCCATAGATGCCGTCGATTCGTAGGTTAAATCCTGCATCATATAGCGTTTGTTGTAATTTGCGTACTTCTTCTCCGCGGTCGCCAATTCGTAGTATCATTTTTTGGATGCTTTTTTTCGTTCTTGTTTACGCTCTTTAAGGATATGAAGCGGGGATTTTTCGGGAATCGCGAATGCGAATGCCAGTGCTATTATGGTTACGGCTACCATCTTTTGATCGTTTGTAAAGTGAAGCCAATCGGGACGATTGTTCCAGGCATTGGAAGCACGGGTAAGCATTCCCGGTTCTGTTTTTCTTACTGCTGTAACCATAGCTCTGTCTTTGCTTCTATGACCGTGTATAAATCCTGATTGCATAGTAGTTAGTATTTCATGTGTGTGGCAGCCATATAACCAAGAGCTGTACCAATTAAGAGTGTGCCAATGGCAAGTTGCCAGTTAGAATTACTGCTACCCGATCCACCGGATACCGCACTTGCAATAGCGCTAAACCGAATATGTGAAGCCCATTCATCTACATATTCTTTGTTGTGTAGATAGGCTTCGTGCAGGGTTTCTTCTGCCAAATCTTGTCTTACCAGGGCTTCGGTAATAATCCGGCCTTTTGCACTTGTTCCGAATGTGTCTACTCCAGCACCAAAGGCGCGAATTACGCTATTCATCATCTTTTGTCTCCAGATAGGTTTCCAGCTTGGAGGCAGAATCTTTTGTTACTTTGTTGAGAATCGGCAAAAATGGCCAAGCGAAGTAAAGCGCTGCACCTAACCCGGCCAGCATTACGGTATTTCCTGTGAGCTTGGAAATACCAGCAACTGAAAAACCTTCCAGAAAGCCAGGTTGTTCGTATGGCTTGGATATGATGGCATCGGATTGTGCAAACTGTATGGGCTGCGACATATAGCTTTCATCCCACCATCTTTCAAGTGCATCGGGATTTGTGCCGCCCAGTATTTGAATCGTTACTAAATCTGTTGGGTTAAAGCCTGGCGAAAATACCAGCCTGCCACTGCCTCTGCATCCCGAAAATGTAGATGTTCTTATGGTAGTAGTAGCTAAAGCGTTTCCATTTAGATCACGAACAATTATGGATGCATCCTTACATGGTCCAACAGCAAAGAATCTGTTCGTTTGCAGCTCGATCAACAGGGTATAGGGGTTGGTACCTTGCACTTCCAGTATGCGAATTGAGCCAAATACGTTTGCATACAATGCGTCTGCCAGAAAGCCGCTATCTGTGGCGTTTTCTTCGTATAGGGGTATCCATTCAGAGTTTTTGTTTTTGCAGGTACACATATTATTAGCCCTATTTGCCTTTTTTACCACTTGTGGCTACATAGAAGCCAACGCCAACTACTGCAGCAGCACCAAGTAGCAGCATGGGGGAAACATTTATTCCGGCGTTAGTTGGGATGGGAGCACCGGGAACACCAGGCGCACCTTGTCTGTCGTTTCCACTCCAGGCATTGTACACCTCAGAGCCTTTAATGAGCAGATCCATTCCCTGGCCGATATGGTCGTACCAGTTAGTTGATGAGCCACCGCTACTTTCTCCGGATCCTTTATTGGCTACGTCTTTTGGATTAACAGCATTCATGATGGATGGGAACATGTTTTTAGTGTTAGGTTATTCGATAGATAATGATGCCTGTAAAGGTTGCAATCAGAATTACGCCCCCGGCATATAGCATGTTTTTGTTCCGGGTTCGCGTTGCTTCCAGGTAGGCTTCTGCGGCTGCGCGCTCATCGCGTGCGGCTCTTGCGCGCTGTTTGGGTCCACCAGATACAACATCTACTAATTTGCCTGCAGATCCGGCAACAGCACCCCATATACTGCCAAGATTACCATCTGAGAGGCCACAGCTCGAACAGCCGGAAAGATCACTATCACTTGGCTGATTAATCTCGACTGCATTTCCGCTAAGCGTCCAAACCTTTTTGGGCAGGTCGTTTACCCATTCCGGCAAATATCCGGCTTGGGCATCTATGGTGGTGTCGAAAGGTAGCCATTCGCCATTGTAGTTGTACTCAAAATAAATATGCGTGTAATCGCGTGGCATGGCCGGGTTCGTAGCAATGGTAACAAAGCGAACGGGAACGCCAAGACTGGCAAGCAAACTTGCGCCCAAAACTACCTGATCATCACAATCTCCGGCACGTTGTTTCAGAATGGTAATAGCATCAGCAATACGCTCTGTGCGGAAAGGATCGCGCACATACTGTATTTCTCTTCGTATGAAATTGTAGACCGTTTCGGCCAATGCCTGGTAGTTTCTACGGTCGGGATGCCCGGTTTCGTCGGCCTGTACCTGTTGGGTTATAAAAATAGCGATATCACGAACAGCCGGATCGTTCGTGCTTTTTTTAACCAGGTCGCGAATAGCCCGAATTACTCCCTTTAAGTTCGGCTTTGGCATATTGGTGATCTTGATATCCATTTGCGCTATTTCTTTGTATGCTTTAAAATTATCCCCGGCAGCACTTTGCAGAGCTACCGGGGTTATTTGGCGTGTAGGGAATGGTCGCCAGCCGGGAATTTCTGTTATCGGAACCAGTACCAGCCAGCCGCTATTAAAGCGGCAATGCCTAACCAGTTCTTGTTGATATTAAGGCCAGACTGCTGTATGTAATTTGCGTCTGTTGTTGTAGCCTCTGTTTGTTCTGTGGCACTGCTTGGTACTTTTACCTGGTGCTCACCTTCATCGTCATCGTCTTGAAATACAGGGAATGTCTCTGCATGGTCGCCACCGATTACTGGTGTCGGTACGTTTTCATCGGGTTTTTCTCTCTCGTTTCGGTCATGGAGAAATCCGGAACCGGTAGATCTTGTAAGGCTGTTCATATCATTGGTTATTTAAGAATGTACCAGGCACCACCGCCAATGGCTGCCACTCCGGCCAGTACCAGTGCCCAGGTTGGAAGGTTTAGGCCACCGAGCTGTAAACCCTGGTTAGAATTTGTAGGTGCTGCAGTAGTGGGTTGCTGTTTAGGAGCCGGAATATTCGCGTAGGGATTAAAGTCTGCTGGAGCTTTTGTGTTTTTGGCCGGATCGAAAGTGAAATCACCCGGCAGATCAATTACCGGCTGTCCAGGTTCGAGCAGTCTTTTTCCGGCTGTGGATGGAACAAGCTCACACACTTCATGTGGCCAGCCTTGCGAACAGCGGGTACGCATGTTTGGGCTGTTGCAAATAATATCCTCAACGGGAATACCTTCAGGTGAATAAGTATCATAGCATTCCTGGCCTAAACCATCCCAAAACTCATCCGAATCGGGAGGATGATTCCAGTAATCACTGAGGAAGCCGGATTGGTTTGAATTTTGCATAGCCTTTGATTAAGAATTGTACCAGTAAAGACCGCCTGCGAGTGCGGTTACCGCGGCCGCGGCCATAGCCCAGCGTGGTAGATTTAAACCGCCAAGCATAAAGCCAGGGGAAGATTCACTATTGGGTACATCGTAAATGTTTAAGTGATTTGCTCTTTCCCGCTGCCTGTTTTGTTCCTGCACATAATTATTGCAATCATCATTACCCCAGCATTTCATAGCGTTCAAGATGGTTTCGGGGGTAATTTCCAAATTGCTGAAATCAGAATCGAAGGGAGTCATGCCGGGAACTACTATTGGCTTGTCGGGATCCCAGCAGGGCATGCCCAATGCGCTATTCCATCCATTGATGCATTCGCCATAGGATGAATCTGACAGAAAGCCGGAATCTGATCTTGAGCAGTTCATGATTGTTTTTTGGTTCGTTTTAGGGTAAAAGCCATTAGTGCCGTAACCATAATTACGCCACCAACAATAACCGCCGGATTGTTGAACGAAAGGTTCATTCCGGCTAAACCGGTTATTTTCTCATCTAAACCCGGTAAATTCTTTTGTACAGCCGCTCTGTATTCATCAAATCCGGCCTGTATGGCATCATTCCGGCAGGCTTCATAATCGCGTTCCCGTTTTCTTCTGCACGATGTAAGCACAGATCCCACACCGTAACACCTACGGTTTTGGATAGCTTCACAATGGTAGGTATCCACCATTATCGTATCAGAAAGAAATCCGGAATTGGCCATTGGTTACAGTTTCTGCTTAATTTTGGAGAGCACTTCGGTTATAATCCTGCGCTGCCCTTCACTTGGTTCTATGCCGAGGTAAGCAAATAGCGCATTGGCCGCTACCAATGCCGGCAAGGTTTGTAGCATAGTCCGGATGTTTTCACTTTTCACCTTTTGCTCAAGCACAGGGTAGATAACCGTTGTTAGCGCATCTACGCTAATGTTTTCCTTTTCGGCTTTGTCTGCCAGGGTTGTGGCAATCTCTATCCAAAGCTTGTGATCAAGCTCGATGCCATGATCTGCTAAATGAGCTGTTTGATGGGCTATGTATTCTACCAGGCTTTGTATGTGCGATTCGTCTTTAAGCGCTGTATTGGCAATGGTGAGTACATCATTCTTAAATTGCGTCTCAATCGTTAGCATGGCTTCTTCCGGAGTAGGCATGGGGCTTTGATTTACAGTTGGGGAAGGTTGTTCAGGAGGAGAAGAAGATGCGGACAGGTCAGTGCCCGCATCATTCGATTGGTTTTCATAACCATTATTCTGAGGGGTAGAATGCTGGCTATGGTATCCTTCATCATCGTTGGTCTGTGCTTTCGAATTTGTTAAGAACTGCTTTTGGGCTTGCTGCTGCTGAAATAAATGCATGATAGAACCAAGCACCTGCGGACCAACACGCTCGGCTATATCTATAATCTGTGGGATGAGGGGCTTTTCCTGGTATTTCGCTTCGGTATCGCGAATAAGAATCTTTGTTTTTAATTCGCGTAACGATTCATTGAGCTCATTTATACGCTGCTCTTTTTGTTCTGCCGTTTTTCTGAGCTCACTAATTTCGGTGGAATAGTCTGTCTTAAGCTGTGCTGCCTGCGCCTGCAGATCGGCAAGATGTTTTGTGTGGAGCTGTGTAATCTGGTTGTTGAGCTCATTGTATTTGCGCGCGTACTCGTCTAATTCGTCCCTTTTTCTACGTAAATCCTGTTCGTGCTGGTGCCTGAGCTCTTCTATTCGCGATTGATACTGCTCTTTAACGCGGTCTTCGGCACGCATAACCTGCAACTCGTTATGCAGATTAGCCAAACTATAAACCGGAGCACCCGAAGACGCTTCGGAGCGTTCCGGTTTGGCTTCTGGATATGAATTATAGCGGTCTACTGGCTCACCCATGACGGAATAATCAACAATACTAATTGGCATTCTCTGAATATAAATTAGTATATGCTGATTATTTTTAACATACAAGCTTTAACTAATTGAATTTTATGCACTTTTGGATACCTTAGTGAATGCTATTGGAGCGATATGGAGTCGTAGGGAAAAAGAATTGAAACACTTAAATTGTGGTTCAAACGTAATATATGCTTCAGGGTTACTGCTACATTAGTTTCACTTACGCTGGTCAATACTTTTAACGTGCACGCGAGAACATTGGATTTTTATCCATTTCGGGGAATTATAGCTAAGCTATTTTGTAAATCAAGAATATTTCATATAAAATATGACACACAATATAATCTCATATTCAATTGTAGGTGTATGGGCTAAGCCTATTAGTAGTATTAAATCTTTTTCAAAAAAATTCTGTATGGAGCTATTTGACGAACCATACAAAACCGAATATGGTCAAACACAAGATGGGTTTGGAATTGCTCTTATGGATGGAAATATTCCTATACCAAGTGTAGAGATTTCTAACCGTAGAATTGTTTTTGTCCATAGATCAATGGATGATTTAATTAAACTAATTGACAAAGTAATGGTACAATTGAACTCACTTTATGAAGATTCTAACACTTTTAGTTTGGGAGCTATTGGCTTTAATTCGGAGCATGAGATTATTGAACTTGAGCAAGCAGCTGTTGATTTATTTAAAGATAAATACATCACTGTTTCTAAGTCGTTTAGAAGTGGGTTTCAAGTAAGTCCAAATTCGGTTAGCTTTAGAATTGTTAAAAGCAATAATAATTTGATCAATATTTCTATTGAGCCTAGAGCAAATGTAGAAAAAGGTATCTTTATTTCAGCTAATGAACATTTTAACATTAACACTGAATCATTAAGTAGCTTAGATATTAATAAGTTTCCAGAGAAAAATGATTTAGAAAGGTACTACTACGAGTCATTATCGAATTTTGAGTCTGAAATTATTCCGGCAATTATTTAATTCATTCACTATGAATACCACTGTTGATACAAAGAGTAATATACACTCAAGTAACTTGTCAAAAACTCCACCTTCCTTAACTTCTACAATAAATAAATGTGTAGTAGTTAATGTCATGCTTTTTTTTGGAGCAAATGCTGCTGAGGCTCAACACGCGAATGTGATTCAAAAAGCGCCAACTATAAAGCATTTACCTGACTTTCAACCAGATTCTTTTATTAGATATATTGATAATTCAGTAACTTATAATAGTAGCATTAAGTTTAAGAGCAGCACAAGAGAAGACTTAGAGCATTTTGATAAGAAGATATTGCTGTATAAATTTTCAGAAATAAAAAATAAAGCTAATAGCAATAGATTGGCAGCTGAAAAGGCAATATTAAAATTAGAAGATTTCAAGTCATTAGAGACCGGATGGGATGGGTACGGTGCAGAACCAATTGATGAAGAGTTAATTGAAAAGGTAACTTCTTACTTTCTTAATAATGACATAGATGCAAATGTGTTCCCGACATTAAGAAAGTCTATACAGATTGAGAAATTTATTGATGATGATAATTTCGTTGAAGTTGAGTTCATGTTATCTGGAATTGAGCTTTATGCTTGCTACAACGGTGTAGAGCAAAGTAAAGTTATTAGTGAAGATGAAATTATTAAATACTTTAATGACTTATAATTTGTAATGATGGAATGTGATATTGAAAATGAAGAGTTGCTATTTAGAGGGGTAACAAAATACCATTGGGATTTTAAAAGAAAGAGAGTTTCTTCTGCTTTTTTTATTAAACAAAATGATGGTGTATCAGTAGATAGGCAACACAAAAGACATAGCTCAGATTGCATTAAGTTTGTTTGTAGCAGGTTTAAAAATAAGTTTCTATATGTAGCATCCATGAAAACACAATCTGTTCGGGAATCGGGAGCTTACGTGTGCCATACTCCACTCATTGATAATGAATATCATTCAAGTATTTTCAACTCAGAAGAAAGAGACATGATTATTGCGAAGCCAAAAGCAAAGAAATTACTTAAGCTAATTTCCCTAACTGATTGTATAGAATAGACTTTTCTGATAGGTAGTTGTTATTTTTGTCTTGGATTAAAAAGTCTTGGCGCGTGCATAGAGCAATACTTAGTGTAATCATCAAATCCAAGTAGTTGCGCGTAATGTGAGCTTATTTTCTTTTCCTTTAAGTTATCGGTTTCTGCACTTTGCCATCTCGCACGTTCAAGTACAAGTTTAAGCAATGCGTAATTTGATATAACTGTATAAGTAGTGCACTTTAATATGAAGAGTTAGTAACTAGTCATGGCTACCTATGCTAATGGGGCTCATTTATAAGTCACTATTAAAATATATAGTATTATTCAATGGGTATTGGTCGATGTATATAATTTATAGGCATATACCTATTTTATGCAGATGAATTTGCTTAAGTTACTGTATTCTGTTGACTAAACGGTAGAGTTATATACACTCGTGGAGCGTAGTGGAACTGTAGGGAATTAATAACATATCGCTTAACTTGATAGATTTAGTAGTTTTTTTACATTTAAAAGAACTAACCTTAAAACAATACCCAATAAAAGTTAAAACCCTGCAATTTTCTTCCGGTAGGCTACATAATCTTCCATATAAGGATTTTCGGTAGTATCAGATTCATTTATCCTGGTAATAAACCTGGCATTTTCCTGCCAATATGTAATAAGTTTCTCTAAAACGTTCTTTCTAACACGCATTACCTTGTTTTCGCTGCTAAAACCTACCGATTGAAAGGGGATAAGCGGCCGGTAAAGCTTGTAATACAGCGTAGAACTAACATTTAAGCGGTACTGCACCAAATATGCAGCCTGACCAGAAGTAAGCATTTCCATTCTAAGAATGGTTTCTATCTCTTCCTGTGTGATTTCTGATGTTTTTTTCTTCTCAAATCGCATGTTGGGAGTGGTTAAATCGAGATTTTGGCAATGTTAAAGGTGTTTGCAAAAATATTGAAGGAATATACCAAATAAGATGAAAATGTATGCTTATAAAACGGTTAGGCTATGAATTTACTTTGGTGGAAGGTTATGGAGTTGGGTGGGAATCAATTGGTCGTATCGTCGAAAAATTGAATAACAAATTTCAAAATACTAAATAGAGTGTTTAGTCTATTAAATAAGATTTTATGAAACTAATAAATGAAATTTGAAGGCACATCTTCACATTTGGTTCTACCCTGCCTAAGTGATAAATTAACAATAAGTTTAATCACTTAACCCTATTTTGGAGTATGATTTGAGTAAAAAAGACATACAAGCGGTAATTGATCTTGTGCCTGGGTTAATTGTAATTGGGAACAGTATATATCCCGATTTGGGAGATTCGGAAGAGAGGAAGGCCGAGTTTTCCAGGTACCAAGCTGAATTATTGGCGAGTACGGAGTCTTTTGAATAGACTCTTAAATGGTTGGTCCAGGTTTTTATCGAACCAAAAGGAAACCACTTGATACACCATGATAAGTGGAAAGCAGACTTTCTGGAAGAGATGAGGGTAGCCAGAAAAACAATCAAGATTAGCATGGACAGTTATACAATAACAGCTTTACCATTCTATAATTCTTCCGAGGAAAATGAGTTTAAGCAAGCACTTGAAAAGACTGTTTATTAGGGAATTACGAAAAGAAATCTATAAGATTATTGTAGATTTATAGCTTAAACTTACCCTTTAATACATTAAAGAAGCCTATCTAAATTGACCTTAATTTAGATAGGCTTCTTTGCTAAGCTACAACTAAGAGAGCGCACAGTATGTAATTTTCTATACCTTATGTTAATATTCAAATATTAAACATACTCACTTTCATTTTATCTGTAATACCAAAAAATATTCTTAACATACTATAGGCATCAGCTCAACATCTGCACTTGTTATTACTTATCAAGTATTTGGTAAGTTTTGAGCTTATTCTAAGCGGGTAAGTTCGCGGGTATTTATTGAGCTCTTAATCCTGATTCTATTCAAGAGGTGGTAAATGACTAAAAACTAACAAGATTGTGAATATGTTGTTGGTAAGTAGATTTACGATGTGCCTTTAATTGAATTATATTACTTGAAAATAGCTCTTTTATTTCAGCAGAAATTTCAATAGGGTTATTGAATAACAAATAAGGCCAACGACAGATTGCCCGCCGTTGGCCTCTAAATAGTTAGCGGGCCAATAATGGCAGCCACTATGTTTTTAGCTCGATACTTTAACATAGTATTTGGTTGGCATTGTTGCAATATGTGCAAAGACTGTAAATCAGTCTTTGTGCTCAATACAATGCTTTGCATCATGTCAAAAAAAAACGACAGCCCTTCAGAAGGGAAAAAGGTTGTATACAGTAAGTATATAACAAGAAATGGAAAGCGGATTAACCATCCTACCGGTGGAGTATTCCGATTTGAAGTACCTATTGATTCAAAAAAATAGGTAGTATATGAGATAGGGCACAGTAGGTTTAGCTCTACTGTGCCTGTATTTCTTTCGTGAAACAACCTTTAACTATTCAATAGCAAAAATTTCAACTCCAATTTTTTACAGCCTATACTATGAATCCTGAAGAACTGAAAAAGAAATCTGAAGAAGAAGTGCTGGACTTTATCCGGGAAAGATTGAGTTTTGATAGTGATGTAATTTCTTCTATGAGATATGTTGAAAATGAAAAGCTGGTGAAGGAGCATTTGAGATTTGAGATGTCAGGTTTTGAAACCCAAACAGGGCAAAGCACTATCTTTAATCAGTCATTATTAAATAAATTTGCAGACTTGGGAATCTATGATTATACCTCATATATATATCTTGATTTCCACAAGGGTTCGGCAACTCTTTATTTAAAGTATTTTTATGAGAACGATAATCATGAATTCGATTTAGCAGGATACGGAACTACTGGAATAATCCATAAATTATTTCAGTTGACTATCTTCTCCGGCAAAAAGAAAAGAAGAAGAGATTAACCGAGACCAGAGAAATTCAGCATAAAAAAAGCCTGAACCGTTTTTAAGTGGTTCAGGCTTTTTTTAGGTATGTATTCTACTCAAATGATAGCTGCAGGAAGTCTGTAACTGCATCAATATCATTTGTATCTATATTAGATAGTGATACACCTGGTGGAATTAAAACTACCCTGGTTCGTGAGTTAAGAAAAATACTCGTGTAATCGGCTACATCACCACCATAGTCGAAAAGAGAAGTCAAGAATATACCTGGCATAAACTGATAGGAGAGCTCGCCTACAAAGCCATCTACTTCAAAAGCTATAGGCATGGCATTCCATGTACTTTGTCCGGGTCTTTGATTGTAGGCTAAAACAACACCATTTTCAGCTATTTCTGCTGTTATTTCGTTTGAGGTTCTTTGCCAGAAGGCAGAAGAGGCATTTGTAAATTGTAGGTTACTCTGACCTAATACATACTCAAAAGATACAATATCTACTGAGCCAGCTGGTCCTTCCGGACCTTCCGGGCCTTCTGGTCCAGTTGGGCCTTGATCTCCTTCACATCCAGATAATAATGCGGCCATACCCATGAGGCACAGTACAATAAATAATTTAAGTAAGTTTGTATTCATATAGATTATTGAAAAATTAGTAATTAACGTGAGCGGATAATTTACCTATTTTTTCCAAAAATCATATACTAATCAGCGTTTTATTTTACTTAAAAACTGAACTTGCATTTATCTTCGCTGAACTCATAAGCATCTACTCTCATCAGCTTAACCCCATCCTCACCATTCAAGCGATACCAGCCTTCTTTATTCTCAAAATCGCTGATTACCCCGTGCTCATTATAGTTGTTTGCAGTTGCAACACGTATAACTTCTAAACATATTTTTTTGAGGCATTCTTCTACAGGATCATTTTCTTTGTCATAATCCCATGTCCAGAATGTTAAAACCTCATTTGCCACTTCGGGTGTAAATTTATCAGTATCAACTTCAAGCAGAACATTAGCTTCGTACATATCATAATTGCAGTGAAATTTCTTAATCATATCAGTTCTCCATTGTTTATTCTCTGTGCTTTCCTTTGACGTGCCAGGCTATCAAAGTCGTTGTTCAAAAAGTGCTTTAACTTGCTTTTCATGTCGATTAGGTTAGACAGGAAGCAGCACTGATACCCTTCGTCTTCGGGTAGTTGGTGTACCAAGTGCTGCATTTCGTCGATAGCGTTCATTGCCTTTAATAGTTCTTCTTCGATTTTCTCTTTTGTACTCATTTTCTCATTCCATTTTTAATAACCCTTTCCCTGGCTCATTACTTGGCCGGGAAAGGGTTTTTGGTTGGTAGATAGTGTTGGGTGGGGGTTACGCGGTTTCTGGGGCTTCTTGGTGGCTTGTGCTTAGTGTTAGGCTTAGGTTTTGGTCTTCTAAAAAGTCGCAGAGGCGTTGGTTTGGGATTTTGGTTTCGTACAGGTCGTACATGTCTTTGGTGAGCTGGTACATGGCGAATACTTGTTCGCGGTTTGCGGCTGCGTCGGATTCGTACCAGACTTCTGTAAAGGCTGCCAGTACGCGTATTTTGTCCTGGAGGAGTTCGTATTCTTCTTCGCTTATTACGAAGTAGGTTTCCTGGTCGAGTTGATTTTCCTGGTCGAGTTCGGTTTTTGGCTTACGCATGGCTTAGTTCCTCCGTGGTTTGTGGTAGGGGTAGGGCTGCTGGCTGATCGGTATCGGTATCGGTAAAGATCTCGAGCTGGTTTGGATCCTGGCCGAGCATTTCTCTGATCTTTAGTTTTTTGTCTTTTATCTCCCGGCCGAGCTGCGAACGGGTAGCTTCGGCTTTGTCTACCTCATCCTGGAGTTTCAGGATCTGCTGGTCGCGATGCTTGTAGCGGCTTACGCGGCCGGTGAAATGGTCGTACAAAATCTGGTAGCATTCCATTTTGTAGCTTAGTACCTGCTCTCTTGCTTCTGGCTTTACCGAATTTTCATCTATGGTGAACAGCCAGCCAAACACGAAACGAAGGGGTAGACAGGCCATTTCATATTGTTTAGAATCCCGTCCAGTTGTGTGCATAGGCACACACAACTGACTCAATATTTGGTCTCTTTTTATACGCTGAATTTGGCCTGAAAAGTTTACACCCAAACTTTGGCAAATGGGTTTGATGGCCACATATACCTGGCCATTAGAATCTACAGGGCAGTAGATCTCAGTTCCTTTGAACTCGATTATTTGTGTATTCATAGTTTTGAGTCTTTTATGGTAGTTATTTGAAAAAATAGGGACGATGCTACCAAAGGCAGACTCACACAAGATGGGCTTGACCTCCACCGGATTGATTACCAGTGACACCGTCCCCGAAAATCGGTTAATACACAGATTTATCCCGTCCCGGAATAAACGTGTTGAGAAACCGCATTGGAGCGGTAAATTGCATGAATCTTTTTTGGTAGTGCTGTAATATACCAGATTTTTAGATATTTCAAAGTATGGAATCTCCATTTTGTTAAAGCCAGGGTTTGGGTTGGCATCGCTTACTATTCATCTTAGTCGCCATTTTCATAAAACATTCGGTAGGCATATAGTACCGGAAATCGCTTTTGCTGCCTTGACCAGGTAGAATAGTAAGAATGCCGGTTTTCTCGAACTGCTGCAGGGCTATTCGTAAGTCTGTAGAAAGAACCGCCTGCCCGTGCTGCTCTTTAAAAAAGGTTTGTATGATGCTGCCAATAGTAAAGGTATGCAAGTGTGGCACTTGTCGTTTCTCACTTCTTACCCAGCTTGTATAGTTTCTGCGATATAGCCAGCAATGCTGCATGTACACATCCAGAAAAATCTGGTTTCCGTGGTTGTCTGTGGTATCGGTCTCTATAGCTTTGCACAGATTTACAGAGTTGTAATGTAAGTTTTTCATTTGAGCATCATTTTTCGCTGTTTCAGAGTTTTTTCACTTGTAGTGCATTTCGTTTCTAACCAATCTAACCAATTTGTTAAGTGCATGATTTTATTATCCAAATCGTGGTTAGATTTATGGTTAGAAACTTTTTTATTTTCTAACCCAAAACTAACCTTTCTAACCCTTTTCTAACCTTAATCTAACCACCTTTCTAACCATTATATTAATTAATAAAAACAATAGTTTATTACCTGTTTAGATAGCTTTGGTTAGAAAGTTTAGCGGTAAAACAGGGTTAGAAATTTCAGCACTGTTTTTTGGGTAAATTTTTTTAAAAGACCGGGATATCATCATCAAAAGGATATTCTTCGTACTTGTTATTTATGTTATTATCTAACCTTTGGGTTTCGGGTTCCATCATGTTATCAATGAAAGGAGAGTGGCTATCGCCATAGGGGAACATCTCTTTAAGATGGTTGTTGCCGGCCACCTGCTCGTAGCTAAAAATGTAGCTATGTACCGGTTTGTTAATCTGTATTTTGCGGTCGTGCAGGTAATAGGTGCCGTACCACTTTCTGGTTTCCACTTCGTAGCCACCGCATTCGTCCTCGAAATATTTAAGCAGCATTTCCCTGAACTGTGCCATTGGCATGGCCTGGTTCCTTTTATAATCCTGGTAGGTTTCGTACAGCTGTTTAATGTTTACGTAGAGCGATTTCTGGCTATTACTGTAATGGTACTGCCAGCACTCCAAAAAGCGGCCGGAGCTGGCCATGAAAATAATCTGAGAGATAAGAATATTGTCTTGTGCCAGGGCATCCTTCATTCTTTGGAGAATATGGTTCTTGGTAAAGGTGCGAAGCGCGGCATCATATCCAAAAATGTGCTCGTAACAGGCAACCAATCTACTATAGTTGTCTGTTAGGCGATGTTCTACTCTGTAATCTTTGGGATTTTTGGCAATGGTATCATCAACTTCTTGTTTAAACAACTGATATAGCTGTTGCACCTCGTTCCGGATGTTCGTGCGGCTTTCGTCGGTCTGCTGCATAAGAATATGCGTGGTAAGCCGGGAGAGCTCGTCTAAGTTATCCTGGAACCATGTAAACAGCTCGGCATCATCGCTACGATACTCTTTGCGATACTCGAAATAGACCGCCCGGCTTTCGGTAGCGTCTGCCTGGTCTACTTCCAGATTAATCCGGAAATTGGTTGTTATGCAAAGTCCGGTACGAATAGGGGTAAACTTATTGCGCCCTTTTCTATCCATATCGCTAACGGTACGCGAAGAACGATGGTAATAGCTATTTATAGACTGGTAATCGACCTTACTTTCTTCGGGGTTATACTCATCGTAACAGACTGGAAGCTGCGAAAAATGGCCAAGCATATTTTCGATGGCCGGGGTTGTAACCGAATTACCTTTTAGTTCTTTGGTTTTATGAAGACCAAAGAATGCTCTTAAAATGGTATTAAAATAGGTGGTTTTACCCGTGCCTTTGGGTCCGTGGATGTATAGCATAACCCCGTGGCCATTAATATCATTAGTATTGTACAGCACATGCTCGTGCAAATAATAGACCACATAGCCAAGCAAAAACTTGGCGTAGTTACCGGCCTGCTTCTGCGGATCCCCGCCACCAATCAGCCGTATAAGGTTCGATTTAATCTCCCCTACAAACTGTTCTACATTCTCCTGGTTTATATTAATGTATGGCGTGAGCTGTTCTTTCTCTTTTGGGCTTTGGTACAGCGGCAGGGTAAAGCCGGTCTTTTCATCTACGATATACTCATCAGACTCGTTAGGGAGAATGAGCTCTGCTTTATACTTACCCTGTGCCGGACAAATAAGCGCATTGCCGAACAGCCAGAAATTGCGTTTATCATAAAACTGCGACTGTATAAAGCCCACATGGTCGGGTCTACGAACGATAGGTTTGTCGAACTTTTTAAGCAGCCATTTAAACAAATGCAACGGCCGGATCTTAAGATCTTTGTACTGTATAATTTCGCCCATTGTATGCGGTCGTATGCACTTATAAAAGCTTCTGAGATCGTCCAGGTTCTCCGGCTTCACCTCAATAGCGTTGGTGCGAACAGTAAACCCCATTTCGCGTTCGCGAACCTGTATATAAAAAATGCGGCCTTCCGTATCATCATAAACAATCGAACGAATGTCTATGGCAAAATCGGCCACCACTCTACGGTCGCGTCCCGAATAGATCCGGTCTTCTGTCTCGGCAAATAGAATACGATCTGCCAGCTCAACAGAATCTTCGATAGACTCCTCCTCGGGTTGTAAGCCAAGCAGCTCTTCTACCTCGCTAAGCGAATGCAGAGGCGTGGCAGTCTCGGCCAGCTTCTGCAAACGCTTCTTATCATTACCAGACTTAAGCAGCCAATCGCTAACATCCTCTTTATCTGCCAGGGAATCGAGCAGCAGAATACGGATAGAAGCCGCTTCCTTCCGGATGGCCTTAAACACCTCAACCGCATGTTTTTTGCCAGGCAAATCATTATCCGGAATAATAACCAGGTGAACCCCTGTAAAGCTATTTGTATAGCTCTCGTGCCATTTCTTGCCAGCACCCATTGGCAGGGTAGTAGCCGTTAGCCCCATAAAAGCCAGAGCATCGGCATCTTTTTCACCTTCTACCAGGTAGACCGGTTTTTGCTCTTTTCTGGCCTCGAGCACTTCCGGCAGCCGATAGACCACCAGGCGCTTCACATCTTTAAGCGACCAAACGTACTTACCCGAAGGAAGCTTCCTTCTCTGCCTGAAATCCTTCGGAATAAGCCGAACGGTTTCATACAAAGTAACTCCAGACTCATCGGTATAAGGGTAGACCTTATCAATATTAAATCCGGACTTTTTCTTTTTGGTGATGGGTTTTTTCTCATCGGCATATAACACCTCGAAATTTAGGCCAAGATCTGAAAGCACCTGAGAACCTTCGCACCCGGCATGGCAAGTAAGCGTAATTTTGCCGTCGCTCTGCTGCTTAAAAACCAGGGAAGGGTTATCATCTTTATGAGATGGGCACTGAGCCTTTATATAGTCTTTCTGCTTCTCAACCTTAAGTCCCTTGCCATTAAGCGCAGAAATAATACGCTGCATCCGCTCATTCATACAATAGAATTAGATGGTTGCTGCTCTGTTTTCTTGCTTTCTAAAAACTTCCGGATATGTGAAGCCCGAATAATGGCGCGGTGGTTAAATTTGCGGTCGAACACATGAAAGTTAAGCACTTTAACCGACAAACCGCCTTTGGCAGGCAAGCTAATAACCTCAGACGCGATGGTTCCAACATCGGTATTCACATCCATATTGAGCCGTTCGGCACAGTACTGCAGTACCTGCAGCCTTGTTTCTTTAGCCATCATGGTTGGCACTCCTTTTCTTTTTGAGCTCTGCTTTAATGTTTTCGGTAAAATCCTTCATTCGCTTCTCTACGAACTCAAACTCCTCGATCGTTCTGCATTCAGAACCATAGCAAGAAAGCAGTCTGTTAAGTGTGTAAACTACGCGGCCTTCTTCTTCATTAATTTTCTTTCTAAGGGTGGAAACTTTGTGTTCGAGCTCGCTATTTACCCGAATAGTAGTAACTGGTGATTTGTGGTAAGGCATAAGAAATCCTATTAAAGTGGGATGGTATCCGGTACATGAAAGCTGTACTCAGATTCGGTTTCTACAATGGTAACTTCGCCCAAAAAGGCAAAAGACTTAAGCATGGCAATAGTCTGCGGATGCAAGTTTGTGAACTTATCATCCCGCCAAACCGCGGTATAAAGCTTAACCATACTAAAAGCGATGAGCAGGAGAGATATCGTCGCGATGGAAAAACCATCTTTTGCCCTTTTTCCTGGCCAGCTTATACTTACCCTGCTTAGCGTAGTGAATAACCGTAGATCGTTTAAGACCGGTTACCTCAGCGGCTTCATCGGCCGAGTACCAGGTACGCTTAGCATCCAGTTTCATGATGGCTGCTTTCAAGCGGTTCAGGCTTTCGATAATGCTGTCGATTTCTTTCTCTAAGGTGTTATCCATCATAACTCAATCTCCAGTTTCTTAGCCTCATCCAAATCGAGACCAGTTTCAATAAAAGCCTGCTTTACATCATCAGTAGAGATATCCAGCAGAGACTCCATTTCTCTAAGCAGCTCATTCGACACGTGAAATGGAGGCTTAAACAGATTCTTAGCCCGCTCATAGCTAATAGTGAGCAACTTAGAAAGTGTTCTGATCGACATCCCCCGGGATCTCATTTTATCCCGGATAAGGTTAAGGCGAACCTTATTAAATCGAGCTTTCCCCGATAATTCTAAAAATTGTTGTTGCATATCATTAAAATATTTCGGTACGTACCCACAGCATGACCAAACCAATCAAAACAATGCGTATATACCTATTGTGGTTAATTATGAAAGGCAGTGCATATACATTTCATAAATGGGTATATACCCAAATTATACAAACGACATGACAGAAACAACAGGAAATCAAATAACTTCCGATCAATTATCGGTATATGCTGAAAAGTCAATAGGCTTATTCGACAGAACCCTTGAATTTGTAATCGCGGAAAAAGAGAACAACCGCTGGACAAATAAAGACATATCGCAGTCTATGGGACTAAACCCAGGCTTCGTAACCGATATGCAAAAAAGAAGGCGTAGCTACATTAAGCGATATAATACCTGGAAAGAAAGTACAGACCGTAAACCGGAAGAATGGCCACCGGTAATACATGTATCGGCCTACTTCTGGTCTGCCTTATACCTAAACCACAATCTAAACCTACACTGGATAATAACAGGAGAAGGCAATATGTACAGAGGGATAAATACAGAAGCAGAAGAAAATAAAAACCTATCGTCTGCAGCACTACTAACCGAAGCACGGCAGACGATAGAAGAACTCCAAAAAATAGGAGGGGAGAAAACATCATTCATAGAGAATGACAAAAGCGGCTCTCTTACTGCCGCCCAACGAGTTCAACTGCTACAACTATTGTTGAAAGATGCAACAAAAGAACAGCTTGCATCAGACCAGCAGGAAACTCCCTAACCTTCATCAACCGAACAAGATCTGCTGGTCGCATACGAGATTGAGTGCCTGCTTGAAAACAAAGCAGGCGCCAATCCTCCCTAACAAGATCATAGGCCATTTGCGCATTAGCAAGGCAGCCAGATCCATCATTCCTTAACTCCTTTGATTCTGATTCTAAGAACATGGTAAGATAAGATGCATATAAGTTTTAAATACAGTTCAATTAACTGGCCAGTCTTAGATACTGATTCAGAAAGGAAGGAAATGTTACATCAAAAAAATATTTTCAAAATAAATAGGGCAGAAATAGGGCAGAAACCCCAAAAAACCGTATTATCTGCAAACGAAGGCCAACTATCTGCGAGACTTAAAATCCAATGGAGCTTAAAACTCCGTGCCGGTTCGAGTCCGGCCAGCGG
>JAIULZ010000024.1 GCA_022565805.1 Balneolales bacterium | reverse complement strand
TTCTATTTTGTTCGTATTCGACGCCGGAGCAAAAATAAAACCGGAGTCCCCGACGATTCGGGGTCGAGGTTTTAATTTTTGATCCAAGGAAGAAGGCGGGCAAAAGATTGGTTTTGCAAAGCCTTCTTATGCAACAGTTAAATAGATTATCTATTGTTTAAAGCCTAAATCAACACAAAGCTCTGATTTACATAAATAATATGTTTAAGTAAGCATATTGTTATGAAAATAAAAGTTTTAGCATTACCTATGCATGTTTCAAATTGGAAGAAAACTTTTCTCCAAGTTTTGAGGAAGTTACATTAGCAGTATTAAAATAATGTGATGGAATATGTCTAAATATCGTGGTTTATAGAGCGTTGATACAGAAACCAAAAAAGCCGTCTGCACTTTAAAGTGCGACGGCTTTTTTGATTTGACTGTGTTTGCTAACTAAACTTATTCCAAACAATTATTATGGGAAGTCGTGACTCATTAGAAAAAGACTACCAAATATTCAGGCCTGTATCTCTAAACATAGTATCTAGCATCGTGATACCCACAAACACAAGGAAAAATAATAAAGAAAATACTAATACGACCGTATTAAACTTTTCATCGTAATACAGACCCATGAAGAACATGGCTACAAGAGTAGCTTTAAAAGTTGCAAGTATAATCGCAACAATTACATCAAAAGGTGGCGGTATATTAACGTAAAAAACACCTACGGTTATTACAGTAAGTACAATAAGAGCGAAGGTTGTAGAAAGTAGAACCTTCAGCGGTATTATGTGATGTGAGCTCATAAGTCGAAAATATTATTAAAGCTAGTTTAAAATGTCTTTATGTAGATTAGATATCCATCTGTTTATACGCATTAATTCAAATGCTATTTAATCAACAAGTTGAGCCGATTAAAAGTAAAACGGTCAACAATAAGTGATTAAAAACAAGATCTTCCAGGAAATATCTAATCAATTAAATACATGAGCGGAAACAGGAAAATCCAGATTATATCTACAAGGTGCCAATATAAACCTGTAATTTCTACGGGGGTATAGTAAGCGCTGTTATAGTCACCTGCTTTCGCCCTAATTACAAGCCATATCATCAATCCTATTCCGATTACAACGTGCAGACCATGTAAGCCTGTCATCATATAATAAATACTGAAGAAAACGGATGCCTTTGGATGGTCGATACCTTCAAAAGTGTACATTGCACCAGGCAGAATACCAATTTCAATTTTAGCAGTGTACTCGAAATACTTAATGACTAAGAAAAGAGTTGCCAAGGCTATTGTAATCAATAGATAATTGACAACCATCTTTGTGTTGTCGGTTTGAGCTGCCCGTATAGCCAAAGCACAGGTTAAGGAGCTACCAATTAGTACGGCCGTGTTAACAGCTCCAAAAAGTGTATCCAGCTCTGTTGCAGCCATTGTAAAGAGTTCCGGATTCCAGGCTCGATATATGATATATGCAACAAAAAGCCCTCCAAAAAACATAACCTCGGTAAACAGAAATAACCACATTCCAAGCTTAGAGGAGCTAAACTGCTGATCCGCATTTCGGAAGTGATGCTGAACACGGGAATTATTTATCGTAGATGCATTCGCCATTATTGAAGGATTTGACGTATTAACGATTTAAAAGTTTTAAAATAAGACGACAGATCTTTTATTGATCTGCCGTCCTTTGTAATTACATTTTTAACTATACAACATTTTAGCTCACAGAAGCACAACTGTGTAAGCCGGATATTTATCTAATTTCAGCTTTTTCAGCCTCAACTTTAACCGCATCATCATGACCGTGATGAGCAGGATCTTCTGCTATACCCAAGGTAAAATCTGCCATCGGCTTGTGATAATCATAAGCACCATTGCTTACAACAGGCTGATACTTAAAGTTATGCTGGTCTGGTGGAGAAGAAGTCATCCAATCCAGAGATCTTGCTCCCCATGGATTAGCTGGTGCTTGAGCCCCTTTAACTAAGGAATGTGCCAAATATACTGCAATAATTACGAATCCAACACCTAAGACGTATGAGCCATAGGTTGAAAGCTGGTGCATAGTCTGGAATTGCTCAATATAGCTGTAATACCTGCGCGGCATTCCCTGGCTACCCATAATAAACTGAGGAAGGAATGTAAGATTAAATCCGACAAAGATGAAAGCAGAGGCAATTTTACCCCAAAACTCATTATACATTTTACCGGTCATTTTTGGCCACCAGAAATGTAGTCCTCCAAGGAATGCTATTACAGTACCACCCATCATCACATAGTGAAAGTGAGCAACAACATAATAGGTATCATGTAGGTGAACGTTAACTGAAATAGCGCCAAGCATGATACCGGTAACACCACCTATTGTAAATAGAAAGAGGAACATACAGGCATAAACCATCGGAGTCTTCATATCGATAGAACCCTTATGCATCGTTGCAAGCCAGTTAAATATCTTAATTCCTGTAGGTATACCCACAAAGAATGTAAGGAAAGAGAAAACTACTGTACTTAATTCACTCTGACCAGATACAAACATATGGTGCCCCCATACAAGTGACCCGATGAAAGCAATGGCCAAACTCGACATAGCAATAGCCCAATAACCAAAGACTGTTTTTCGAGAAAATGTACCTATTAATTCTGATATAACACCGAATGCAGGCACGATCATAATGTATACTGCCGGGTGGGAGTAGAACCAGAAGAAATGCTGATAAAGCACAGGATCACCGCCCAGAGCCGGGTCAAAAATACCAATACCAAGTGTTCTTTCCATGATTAAGAGTGCCAAAGTAATGGCAAGGACAGGAGTAGCAAGAACCTGAATTACAGACGTAGCATACATAGCCCATAAAAACAGCGGCATTCTGCCCCATGTTAACCCTGGTGCACGTAACTTATGAATGGTTACAATGAAGTTCATCCCCGTTAAAATGGAAGAAAAACCCATAATAAACACACCGAAGGTCATTAAAATAACCGCCGATCCCGTTTGTACGGAGTAGGGAGTGTAGAAGGTCCAGCCTGTGTCGATCGGATTTACCGCAAGAGATGCAAGTGTAAACAAAGCGCCAATTGAGTAGATCCAAAAAGATGCAAGGTTAAGTCTCGGGAAAGCCACATCTTTTGCGCCAAGCATGATAGGTAGCAAGAAGTTACCAAGAGCAGCGGGTATAGATGGAATAATGAACAGAAATACCATAATGGCCCCGTGTAGTGTAAACACACGGTTGTACTGCTCTGCGGTCATTAAGTTTTCTGTTGGGGTAAGTAATTCTGTACGCAATACCAGCGCAAGTATACCACCAATCAAAAAGAAAAAGGCAATAGACGCCAGGTACATAATACCTATACGTTTGTGGTCTACTGTAAACAACCACGATTTTATTCCTTTTTCAGCATTCAGATAATGCGTTTCCGGATTTTCTTCTATATCGAAATAGCGGACTTTTAAAGTCTTGCCATTACCATTTGTTGTAGCTTCCATAGTATTATTGTAACTCCTTTATAAATTCAACAAGGCCGAGTACTTCACGCTCACTTAATGTTTGCTGATAAATGTTGGGCATGTTATTTGGATATCCGACATTAACCAGTTCTTGGGGATAAAGAATTGATTCGATCAAGTAATCTTCATCAGCTATACGGGTAGAGCCATCGGTAAATTCTCTTTCTCTCATGTATAATCCTTGTAAAGTAGGACCTACACGAGATGACCCATCTACTGAATGACATCCCTGACAACCCGCCTGCTGATAAACCAATCGGCCAAGTTCTGCGAGCGGAAGAGCATCCAAATCCCTTCCAAGCTCTTCCTCATTCCACTCATCAAACTCAGCTGCTGTTAGAACAGTAACTGTACCATTCATCATAGAATGACCACCACCGCAATATTCTGTACAGAAATAAACAAATTGACCAGTATTTTTAGCTTCAAACCAGGCATAAGTGTTACGATTTGGCATTAAATCCTGTTTAAGCCTGAATTGAGGTACAAAAAACGAATGGAGTACGTCACCATCTCTTGAACGCATTATAAGTCTTACAGGAGTGCCAACAGGAACAGTAAGGTTGTTAGACTCTTTAATTCCATTTGGATGTTCAAAATTCCATCCAAACGAAAAACTCTCCACGTAAACCTCATATGAATTAGCCGGTGGGGTACGCATTTCCACATAATCATTAAATCCCCAACCAAAAACGATAAGGATCAAAATCAATGGTATTACGGTCCAGGTTACTTCGAGTGTTGTATTGTGAGTAATAAGCGGAGTAGTATCTTCCTGTGACTTTCTCCGGTATTTGATTGCGAAGTAAATAATAGCGATGGTGATACCCACCAGCAGTATTAAACTTACAATGTTGATAAAATGAAACAATGCATCTACGTTTGCAGCGTAAGTTGACTCCGCAGATGGCAAGAAGAAATTTGTTAAATATTCCATAATTAATTGAGAAATTAATCGTCGAAGCTGAATTCTGAGTTACTTTTTTTTCTTTCTTTGAGCCAGAATATTCCCAAGAAGATGCCTAAACCTAATAGTATAACTACGCCGCTAACTTTCATAATATTCATGGCATAAGGAACATATGAACGAGAGTCAGGGTCGTAGGTGAAACAAAAAAGCGCGATTCTTTCAATAGTAGAACCAACTCTACCTCCAGCCGCGTCGAAAAGTGCATTTCGTACATCCAGTTCTCTGTATTGAACACCGTAAAGATAGCGTGTAATCTTCATTTCCGGGGAAACAAACATTATTGCTGAACCATGAAGAAATTCCTGAGCTTGTTCACTCCATTTAAAGGGCATTCCAACAGCTTCAATAAGACGATCAATCTGATCTTGTTCGCCAGTAAGGAAGTGCCAGTTATCTTCTGCGTTGCCTGACCTGTTAAGTCTGGAAATATATCCGTGTTTAACGTCGGCAGCAAGCTGGTAATCTTCGTCAGGGTCAATACTAACTGTAATAATCTGATACTCTCTTCCTAAATCCCATCTAAGATCTTCAACGGCATCTGCAACTCCATTTAGAATGAGGCTACACATACTTGGACATTGAAAATAAATAAGATTTAAAATTACTGGTTTATTTGATTCAAACAACTCAGAGAGAAGAACAGTTTCACCCTGCTCATTAACTAAACGAATATCGGCAGGTATAGTCTCTCCCAGCTTTTCACGAATAGTTAGTTCTTCTAACAACCTTTGATTTTCTTCAATAGCAGGCTGTGTACGTTGGGCCTCAGCCTCCTGAAAAGAAAATGCGAAAAATGTAACGAGCAACAAATGTGCGAACAATAATCTAAGCTTGCATGAGCTGAGTAATAATTGCGGTTTATAACTTGGCATAAGGCCTATAATATTTTCAGTGCATAATTATTTAATTGTAGCGCTGAATGATAATAGTTTTAGCGCTATCAACGGGTATCCTGAAGATACCGGCTTCCTCATCTATTACATCTGTTGTGTTAAGCAACTGAAGATTTGAATCAATATGATTATTAAGCTCGCGATACTCTGTATTTATGGCTTGCTGAAACTGCTGTTCGAACTTAAAATATTGGTAAATATTGAAAGCAATTGCAATAAGAATAATAATAACAACAGATGTAATCACAGACCAAAGAACAATACGCTTCATATCAAGCGTGTCGCTCATCACACCGGCATTAATAGATGATCTAACCTCCGAGTCTTCTATCTCGAATTCCTCAGAGCTGTTTGGAAGATTTTTATCTTGGATCATGTTCGTAACGAGTGAAATCAGTGTTTATTTAGTGATTCTGCGAGTTTCGGATCATTTATCGGCACCATGTTCTGTTTTTTGAAATATGTGAAGAACAAAGCGAAGAAAATACCTGCTAGTGCAAAAAATGTTGCAATATCAAGCCAGTGAAATGTGAATGAGTCGTGGAGAGATGGCATAATTAACCAGTACAGCTCAACTATATGGCTAACAACAATTAACACCGATACGAATTTCAGAACTTTGTAATTACCCTTAGATGGTTTGTTAAGTAATAATATAAACGGTATTACAAATCTTCCAAAAAGGGTGAAGTATAGCATGTATTGGTAGCTTCCTTCTAGCCTATAGTAGAAAAACAAAGTTGCTTCAGGAATGTTAGCATAATAAATAAGGAAGAACTGCCCGAATGCAATATAGGTGTAGAATACTGAAAACGCGAATAGCCATCCACCAAGATCACGTATGTGCGGTTTTGCGATCGTGTTTAATAGTAAACCTTTATTTCTGAGAAATAACACCATCAAAATTAACACTGCAAATACGAGTTGAAACGACATGGCGAAATAATAGACGCCAAACATGGTCGAAAACCAATCGAAGCGTAACGACATGATCCAGTCGAAGGATGCAAATGAAACGGTAAATCCAAAAAAGAAAATACCTGGTGCCGATATTTTGCGGAGTGTACTGTCTATACCCCAATCGCCGGTCTTGTCCATTTCAATAGAATTCTTGTAAAGCTTGTACCCAAGGAAAGACCAAACTGCGAAATAAATTATATTTCTGATGATAAAGAACGGCTCATTCAAGTAGGGGCTTTTATATTCTCTGAGCTCCTGATAAAACCAACCGGACTGTTCCTGTGTCCAGCCGTATAAGCTACCCATGCCGATAAGAATTGGTATAAACAGGAGAGCAAAAACCCAAATGTAGGATGAAAAAGTCTCCGGAATTCTTCTGAGCGTTATACCCCAGCTCGATCTTGTTATATGGTGAATCATCACCAAAAACATAGACGCAAGTGAAATGCTCATGAAAAATGTAAAGCTGGTAAGATAAGAGTGAAGAAATTGCTCGTAATTAACGACAACACCAATTAAACTGGCTATAACACCCACAGCTCCCAAAGTTATAAATAACTTCGAAGGATTAGCACTGTCTGGCAGTTGTACGTTATCGGTTAGTTTAGTATGCGCCATTTTCCTTATCGATACTGATTCTTTGATTAATTATTCTGAGGCCAGATCTGAGCTGTAATCGGTTTGGAACAAACCCGAGCTCATGTTAACTGTGCGCAAATCTTCTTCTGTAGCTCCCTGGCTAACCTGCATTGCTCTTATATAGGCAACAATAGCCCAGCGCTCGTCTGCTCGCTTTACCATGTTGCGGTATGAAGGCATACTTCCTGCCCCATTATAAATTGCGCTGTAGATTTCACCATCGGGCATTGCTAGAATACGCTCTTCAAGGAAAGATGGTGGTGGAACATACCCCCTTGAAATTACAAGACCATCACCAAGACCAGCCACACCGTGACACGGAGTGCAGCTTATGTTATACTGTACACGGCCTTTATCAAGCAACTCCCGTGTTACTTGTATGGGAATACGCTCTACATATGAGCCGTCTGGATTAACGCCTTCATATTTTTGAATATCATTGCGAAGATGTCCTCGGGCAACCGTATTCTCCACTGGCAGCCTCATAGCTCGCCGGTCTTCAAAAAAGTCATTAGGTTCAAAGGCTTTGAACTTTTGCTGCCAGTACATATTCTGCTGTGGCTGTATTTGTGTATTTTCTGTAGGTTGACCCCTGCAGGCAGACAGCAATATCGCCAGAAACAGGAGTGCAACAACATTAAAATTCAGGTTTTTATAGAATGTCATTGAATTTCTCCTATTCATATACTTTTTCATACGATACACACCCGCAATCCTGGAAGAATTTTTCTGTTTCTTCCTCATTGTAAAGCGGGTCGTCGGTTTCCACACAGATAAAGAACTTATCGTCTGTAACTCTGTTGAAGTTATCTGAGTTAAAAATACTGTTGTGGTGTTTTGGCAAATTGTTTAAGAACAGCATTCCAAATACAGCTGCAAAGGCAGATAGTAAAATGGTAAGCTCAAAGGTTACCGGCACAAATGCCGGCAGATTCATAAATGGGCGTCCACCTATATTTATAGGATAAGCGTATGTACTTGCCCAAACCTGCAGCGCGAGTCCGCCAGAAAAACCTACCAGGGCGTGGCTCAGCACAATCCAGCCTAGCTTAGACTCTTTCAATCCCATAGCGTCGTCCATACCGTGAATTGGAAACGGACTGTGGGCATCAAACTTAGCATAACCTGCCCTGCTTACGAGTTTGGCTGCTTTCATCAGTTTGCCAGGATTCTCAAACTCGGCAAGTACTGCAAATACTTTTTTATTTTCGGCGTTGTTGTGATCCATCGATACTAAGCTTTAATATTTGGCTCGTTAATCTGATCCGATTTTTTCGGCTCGTTTCCGTCTTCATCATAATAGTGCGGGTCTGCCTGTGGCATCACCATTTTAACTTCTGCAATAGCAATCATGGGCAGGAAGCGCAGGAACAGGAGGAAGTTAGAGAAAAACAGTCCGAATGTTCCAACGTAGGTTAAAACATCTACCCATGTTGGTGAGTAATAGGCCCAAGAGCCCGGCAGAAAATCCTGAGCAAGTGAGGTTACAGTAATTACAAAACGCTCGAACCACATCCCGATATTTACCACAATAGATAGTACAAAAGATACTGGTATACTTCTTCTCATTTTCTTAAACCAGAAGAAATTTGGTGCGATTACGTTACAGGACATCATTATCCAGTAGGCCCATGCGTATGGGCCTATAGCTCGATTTACAAAAGCGAATTTTTCGTATTCGACTCCAGAGTACCAGGCAATAAAGAATTCCATAATGTAGGCGAAACCTACCATCCAGCCGGTAACCAGAATAATAATATTCATCTTCTCGATATGGTCAATCGTCATAATATCTTCAAGACCGTAAATTTTACGGGCGATAATCATGAGCGTCATTACCATAGCGAAACCAGAGAAAATTGCACCGGCTACGAAGTAAGGCGGGAAAATTGTGGTATGCCATCCCGGTATAATAGAAACAGCAAAGTCAAAGGATACAATTGTGTGAACAGATAGTACAAGTGGAGTTGCAATACCTGCAAGAATCATATACGATTTCTCGTAATGCTGCCATTGTCTATTACCACCTGTCCACCCTAGGGCAAAAATACCGTATATTTTTGCTGCTAATTTGTTTTTAACCCTGTCTCTTAATGTGGCCAAATCCGGAATTAGACCAACGTACCAGAAAAGTAGAGATACGGTAAAATAAGTAGATACGGCAAACACATCCCAAAGAAGGGGGCTGTTAAAGTTTGGCCACATCTGCATTTGATTCGGCAGAGGAAATACCCAGTATATAACCCAAATACGGCCAACGTGTACGGCAGGAAATATACCGGCACACATTACCGCAAAAATAGTCATAGCTTCAGCAAAACGGTTAATCGCCGTTCGCCAGCCCTGCCTGAACAGAAATAATACGGCAGAAATAAGCGTACCGGCATGACCGATACCTACCCACCATACAAAGTTAATGATGGCCCATCCCCATGCAACGGTATTATTAAGACCCCACACACCGGTACCTTCCCAAATAAGGTATCCGAGCATGGCAAACAGCAGGCCAAGCAAGAGGTTTGAAATACCAAATGCTATATACCACCAAAAAGGAGTTGGCTTTTCAACAATATCCGCTACAAGAGCTGTGATGCTGCTGAAAGTATGGTTCCCCTTTACCAGGGGAGCTTCTTCGACGTATCCGCTATTGCTACTCATGTATAACTGCTTGTTTTCTTGTTATTTTTTGATGGCAAAGCATTAAACCAGCTCTGTGTTCGGATTTCTTAATTTGCCGAGATATGATGTTCTCGGACGAATGTTCAGCTCTTCAATCAGCAGATAATTTCTCTCGTTAGATTTGGTGCGGGAAATTACGCTTTCCTGATCGGTTATATCGCCGAATGTGATCGCCTGAGAAGGACAAGCCTGCTGACAAGCGGTTTTAACCGCTCCATCTACGGGTTTGATTGAGTTTCCGGTCTCATTTTTACGGGCAATCTTCGCGCGGTTTATTCTTTGTACGCAATAAGTACATTTTTCCATTACACCACGGAAACGAACCGATACATCAGGGTTCATTGCCATTTGTATGATATCCGGATCTTCGTCTATTTCGAGCCAGTTTTTGGCGTAATTGAAGAAATTAAATCGTCTTACCTTGTAAGGACAGTTGTTTGAGCAGTATCGGGTACCAATACACTGGTTGTACGTCATTTGGTTGAGACCATCATCACTGTGTGTGGTAGCTGCTACCGGACACACTAGCTCGCATGGTGCCTGTTCGCAGTGCATACAGGGTATGGGCTGATGAACAACTTTCGGATTTTCTTTGTCGCCCTGGAAGTAGCGGTCAACGCGTATCCAGTGCATTTCTCTGTTACGCTCTACTTCTCTTTTACCAATTACAGGTATATTATTTTCTGCCTGACAAGCGATTGTACAAACTCCACAACCTGTACAAGCGTTTAGATCAATTGCCATACCCCACTGCGGTTGATGCGGAGGGAACATTTGATCATTAAACAGGTTTTTCGGCTTTCCGTCTTCCGGTCTCCGGCCTGGGGTATAAACCATTGCAGGGGCAAAGTCGGGCTTAGCTCTGTACTCTTCTAAAGTAGCTTCACGAACCAGCGGACGATCTTCCATCTGATGATGGTTCTGGGTACAGGCTATCGGATAACTTCTGCCATTTCTGGCTACAGTTACAGATGGTACCGCTAATTGATTATCATAAGTACGTAAAATATAGGAGTTATGGCCTATGTCATCTGCAGAGGCACCTATATTTTGACGACCATACCCAACTGTTACAGTAATACTATTGTCGGCATGACCGGGTACTATCCATGCGGGCATCGTTAACTCTGTACCGCCGGAAGTAATTGTTACTAAATCGTAGGTTGTTTCGCCAAAAGATCTTTCGCGTACACCTATCGATGCAGCCATAGCCGGGCTCATAGCCGCTACATTATCCCATGTAATTTTGGTCACAGGGTCAGGAAACTCCTGAAGCCAGCCGTTATTAGCATATCGACCGTCGTAAATACGGTTATCTGCTTTAAAAATGAGCTCAATATCGCTGGAGGAAGACCCCTGAACCGATGTAAGCCAGCTTCGCATGCTACTGTTAAAACCGGAAGATAAACCAGTATTGCCGCTGGAAAATCTTGTCTGACGATAAATTCCATCATGCACAACTTCATTCCAGCTATTGTCGAACTCAGAGGTAAGTACATTTCTCCATGATTCTCTTACCAGATCGTAGCCTTCGTGATTTTCGCCATGCAGGATGGCTGCCAGAAATTCAATTTCACTTTTCCCGCCAAAAAGCGGGCGAATAACGGGCTGTATAACAGACAACTCTCCGGTATAGCTGTGTGCATCGCCCCAGAATTCAAGAAAATGAGCACGATTTACGTGCCACTGTGCTAATTTTGAGGTTTCATCTATATGAGAGGCCAGATGTATTGTTGTACTAGCCTGCTGCATTACAGTCGCGAACTCAAGATCGGCTGGCGCATTGTATACAGGATTACCTCCCACAATAATTAACGTATCAATAGTACCATTACGAACGTCGCGAGCAACATTCCGTAACGAATCGGGGTTGTAGCTATCGTCAAGAAAGGGCACATTAAGATACTCTACAGTGCTACCTGCATTTCCCACAGCAGCATTAATAGCTGCAACCGTGGCATGTACTTCGGGAGAGTAGCTATTCCCTGCGGCAAGAATAGAGTTACCACGATTAGAAAGTAGCTCTTGCGCAAGAACGCTAACCCAGCTGTGTTGCGAAAATTCGTTATTAACGCCACTAAATGCTTCTAACCCGGAAACTCCGGAAGACAACCTGGAAGCGAGTGCAGCCGTAAATGCAGCCATATCGCCGGCTTTAATTCTGAGACGGTGATCGGCATTCGATCCTGTCTGGCTCAAGCCGGGCTCAACGATGTAAAGCCTGTTCATTTCGTCGCTTGTTGATTGTACGCGACGACGATCGGCGTAGCTCATCGAATTTTCTACATCATTTGGTGCGATGTTCAAAAAATCAAAATCCAGTGATATTACAACATCGGCTTTATCAAAATGATAATGCGGTCTCAATTTACTGCCGAAAGTAATTTCGCTACCAGCAAGCTGGTTAGCCGCGCCAAAAGGCTCGTATGTTGCCCAACGTGCGTTAGGGAATCTCCCCAGAATTTCTGCTTTAAGTCTGTTATATGTAGGAGAACCGTTAGCTTCGGATATAAAAGCAATGTTTTTATTGCGGTCTGCGAAATGGCTTGAGCAAAAAGCTACAAAATCATTCCATGAAGACTCTTCTCCGTTATGGCGCACAGCTCTGGATCTGTTTACATCATACAAATCCAGAATACTTGCCTGCTGGAAAACATTGGTTGCTCCCCTGCTGCCGGGATGATCTTCATTCCCTTCGATTTTAGTCGGCCGACCTTCGTTCGTTGTAACAACGACACCAACACCATAATCCTGGAAAGGCAATGCAGATGCATAGTACAGCGGTATTCCAGCCACGACGTTTTCGGGCTGTTTATGGTAGGGAAGTAGTTTCTGAACCGGTTTTCTACATGCAGCTAAACCAGCAAGCGCAACAGATGCACCCATGATCTGGAGAAAATTTCTTCGTGAGTAGCCGTCGCTAAGTTCGCCGGCGCCCTCAGGAAATTCTCTGTTGATATAATCTTTGTACGCCTCATTGCGTGAAAGATCTTCGAGGCTGCGCCAGTACGTTTTGGATTCTGTGTTCGACATTGCGAAAAATTCGTACTTAAAAATTTGTTAGAGTATGCAGTTCTGCCAATTATCTGTGGCAGGCGTTGCAATATATGGGAGGATTAATATTCTTTTTGCTGATTACCATCTGAGCAAACTCGAAATGATTTTCGCCGGGTTGCCAACTCATGTTGGTAACTTCTTCAACAGGACGAAGATGAGGTGCCGGGTTGTTATGGCAATCTAAACACCAACCCATGCTTAAGGGCTCTACCTGCATTACGACTTCCATACGGTCTACCCTGCCATGGCAAGTAGCACAACCAACCCCAACATTTACGTGTGCGCTGTGGTTAAAGTAAGCGAAACCAGCCAGCTTATGTATATGAACCCACTCTACCGGATTTCCGGTATCCCAGGCATCACGTAGCGGCTGTAGTTTTTCGCTATCCGTAGCAATTTGCGAGTGACAGGTCATACAGGTCTCTGTAGACGGTATGCTGGCATAAGAAGATTCCTTAACACTAGAATGGCAGTATTGGCAATCGATACCGAGCTCACCGGCATGCAAACGGTGGCTATAATCAATTGGCTGGGAAGGAGCATAACCAACCTGAGTATATTTTGGTGAACCCCAATACCAAAACCCAAAAATAACTGCGAGTAGTAGTAAGTTAATGGACAATAATAACGTCTTGGGAACATTATTAGACCACTTAGGAAAGAGTTGAGCCATTAGAATGAAAGCTTTTCGTTAAGACAAGTTAGCCTGAAGGACAAAATAATAGTAGAAAATAGATATCAGCTGGCAAATATACGAACGAATGAGTGCCTCAAACGAGCCTGTAATCTATTTGAAACTAGTCTAAATAGTATAAACCCTGCTGAACAAGGGAATGCTAAAATAAGACGTTCCACCCATATTTCCCATAAAAAAGGTTCCCTCTTTTTCATTTTCTTCACTTTAAATTCATATGGGGCGTGTAACCCATTACGCTTTAAAATGATAAGCCAAATGTAAATTTTTGCTGAATATTAGGTGTCATAACAACATTTTTTAAAAATACACCTACTGTGGCTTTAGTCCCGGATTGTAATCAGTAAGATGTCATAATATCCGTTTTGCCGCGCCTCTGCCATAAGTTGTTGTCCAAGCTGATTATCTACCGCACGTTCCGAAACAATGCGATAAAGTTCCCCGGTTTCGTCGGTTTTTACCTCCGCTTTTACGCTCGCAAACGCATTAATCTGTTCAGCTATTTTTTTTGCAGTTTTTTGGGAACTAAAGGCACCATACCTCATTTCGTGCTGCGTACCTTCTGCCAGTGTTACCGTTTCGAATGTGCTTGTGGGTACCAAAAACACTCCCCGAAAGTCTGATGCTGTTCTCATAGAATACAAAAATCGTTCTGCCTGAAAAGATGTTCCTTCCATATCTAACACTATCGCATAAACTTGCTGCTCCGGTTTAAAAACTATTTTGAGAGCCGTTTGCACTTTTGGCTGCAGGTTGCCCAACATTCTGCCCGCTCCAGCCAGAGTAGCAGATGAGCCAATCTGAACCGTAAACATTGGCCTTGTTCTTTCACGCGATGCCAGCGAGGGCAATCCGGCATCGGTGGTGAGTATTTCATCTTGAGCCCTGGCTGATGCCTGCGCCGCATCTATAAACTCGAAACGGGATGTATTCGGCCCCTCAACAGAAATACGATCTGCCGATATGCCCTGATCTGCATAAAACTGCCGGAGGCGTAGCTGCTGATCCAGCAGTGACGCGTAATCCTGTGCATTCATTATGCCGCCGGCAGCCAGTGTTTCAACACGTACCTTAAGCTCTTGACACGCCTTTAGAAGCGATAGATTTCGGGCCAGTTTTTCCAGATTAGGATCTGTTACAAAAGTAGAACCGTTTTCTATCCGAACCGATTCAAATACAGTGTAGGTTAGCGATGCGGCTTTACGATGGCCCGCACAACCTGCTGCAGTTTCTTCTCCCGTAGGGCATTCTTCGCTTACTTCTCCCCTGCCACGCACCAGTATGCGATCGGGATGAACGCCAAATTCTGTTAGCGCCGCCTGCATCGCCCAGGCTCTTCTTCGCGATAATCTTTCGTTGTATTCTTCATAGCCAACAGAATCGGCAAAGCCCTCCACCAAAACCGTAATTTGTGGATATTCATTGAGAAATTGAGCATGTCGCTGCACAATTTTGCGGGCTTCTTCATCCAGTGTGTAAGAGTTGAACCCGAAATATGCGGGCTCAAATCCGGGCATTTCGTCGCACGGCAACCACATGCCTGAATCCCTTAACTCTTGGCGAAACCGCTGCTCTTCGGCAAGCATTTCCTCCCGGTCAGCCTTTGTAACTACCGGTCTTAAAATCAAATTCTGATCCAGAAAGAGCTCACCGTCTCCATAAACCATATAGATCTCATTTTCTTCTGTGAGCTCAAACTTGTTGCGATCAAGCCACTCCTGCGGTACAGTTAACAGGTACGTTCCTGTTTTGATACCATCAAACAGAAAATACCCGTCGTAATCCGAGAACTGCACCATACGCTCGTTGTCTTCCTGCCGCTGTAAGGTTACCGGCACGCCTCTAACCGGAGCCGGTTTACTCTCCGGCTTGCCTTCTGCGAGAATGAGCCCCTCAATTTCAGAAACCACGTCTATTCTGAAATCCTGCCTGAATATTTTACCCGGCCGGCTTAGATAGCTGATGCTCTCTGAAGGAATTTGCAGCGCGGGATCTTCTACAGTTGATGGATTTATGCGCACCGTTTGCCTGCTCCATGCACGCACATCTGAACGAAAAACACGCCCCCCCTCTGCTTGTGTTGATGTAGACGATACTGCCGGGAAAAACTCCAGCGAAGCATCGTGTACCATTGCCCTGCCGGGATTCGTATGTGGAATATCGTGATAAAGGTCGCCTGAGATACCAGATAGCTGACTCACAGAGCGTTCCGAGAATTGCAGCCGACCTCTTGTTGGGTTGCGAACCAGCCCTGTAGACAGGGTGATGCCAGTGTAGTAGAAATTATCGAATGTGTAGTTCCCGTTTATACTTAAATTGAAATAACCAAAGCTTCGGGTGAACCCAGCCTGGAAAAATGCATTATCGATAAATGAGAATTGATAACCCGCCTCGGCCGATACATACGTGTTGCGATTAAGTTGCCAGTCGAAACCGGCTGACGCATCCGAAAGCTCTGTACGTGGGCGTAAAAGATAGCCAGCGCGAGCTTTAGGCTGAAATGCTGCATTTCGATAGCGCATTAACAACTGCCCCCGCCCGAACTGCGGTCCTGCTGAAGTTTCGTTGTAAATTAGCGATAGGTTGTGCGATACAAACAGACCCAATATATTACGGCTAAGTCTATGCTGAACCCGAGTTATAGATCGGCCTTCATCAAAGCGAAAGTCCTGCACATTTATCTGGTTTTGAATACCAAATGGCAACCGGCCACTAAGACTAAAATTACTTATAGAGCTGTAATTTCGGACAAATGCAAAATCGGCTTCCGAGCTAAAATCATCAAACATCCGGGTGTGCTCTGCAGCAACGCTCCAGCGCCCAAGCCTGAACCGGCCCGCGCCTTGTAAGGCGAAACCACTGTTAAAATCATGGATATATGAAGCCCTGAGGTCGGCTAATGCAAAAGACGCGCTTACCCCACCCGCAAGGTAATTATGCCGGCCGTCTGGCAATGGTAAAGAGTAAGACCAGCTGTTAAGAGAAAAAGTTCGGTTTAAACCCAGATCAAACTCACCAAACAGCCTTGCCTCACCATCCAGGTTCTGTATGTTAGACCGTTCGTGTAATTCGAATAAAGGGGTGTTCTGCTGTATAGCCGAAAACCTGTACTGAAGTTGTCCCGGTCGTTGCTGCCGGCGGCCTACATACCTTCGTATACTTTTTTGCTGCATTTGCCCTGCCTGATCAATCGACACCAGCTGGAAAATATTCTGACCATAGACGAGCATTACGTCGGTAAACTCAAAGAAACCGGTTTGCGGATCTGCGTTACCTACAGCTATTAACTCTCCATTTTGGTAAAGCTCTACCTGTGCCCCGGGGGCTACGTTTACTGGTATTTGCGTTGGTGCAAAATCTGAGCTGAATTCAAGCGGCTGATTACCAACCTCAACCCCACGCCCCTGCCTGCTGTTCGCAACCGCACTACGGCTACTAGTATTTAAATCACCAACATAAAAGTGGGTCGCTGCTATGCCAAGCAGGTCTGGCTCGAGGCTTCTGCGCCCGGCCCTGAACCGCACAAAATCTGCGGGCCTGCCTTCTCTGCCGCTAATGCTCCATTCAGAATTTAACCATAACAGATCACCGCTTCCGCGCGCAAAGTACCTCCAGTCTTGGCGGGTTTCATCACCGCGACCAAACACAGATGAGGTCGCACTGATGTCTATAAAGGGAAAATCGATAAGAGAATAGGGATTTTCTACCATCACTGCAGCTTCCAACATTTGCTGGCTGTTAGATACAGTAGTACGGGAAGAGACCGGTCTAAACCCGTTTCCATATCCATTTCCGTTACTGCTTCCATTACTGCTTCTAAATCCATTGCCATTGCCATTGCCATTACCGTTCAGAGAAGCGCCATCTATACTCATTCGGAGTCGTAGCGTATTCGGATTGAACTCGTAAGTAATGGCTAGTGTGTTAGCCAAACGCTCCATCGAAAGAAAAAACTGGCGATCAATGCGCAAAAATTCAAACTCGTCCAGAGCTTCAGTAAGATCCGGAGTTTCGATTTCGAATAGAGTTGTATTTATGCGAATCCATCCGTTGCCGTTTAAGTCTAACTGAACTACTCCCTGCTCAGTCACTCCAAAATTATGTCCGGCAAATTCAAGAAATTGATTCAGATCCGTAAGTAAAACCCCATCTGCACTTACAAATTCGACAAAGCCGCTCAGGCCTCTACCCCGGTCGGTAACTTCAACAATTATAATATCTTCGAAGCTATATTCTTTGGTAAGCGAAGTAAGATCATCATCTTGTACCGCAGGTTTATTTTCATCAGGAAATAAAAAGGTCGGGCTGGCAAAAAGATTACTACTAAAAAGAAGGGAAAAAAGTAAGGCAGCAGCTATACGTGTTGTGTGCGATGCTCTAAAAAACGAGACAGAGGGTTTGATGAGACCGCCAGCTACTCCCAATAGAGCCGGCCAGCTACCTGCTTTTACATTTATGAGCCTTGCCAAACAAGCAGTTTGGCATACAGCTTTGCTCCATATAATATGTTTAAAAACAGTTTGCAAGCAGGTAAATACATTATAGAGCGGAAATACCGCTACTTGGAAAAACAGTTAAAGAAACAGCAAATGAGATTTAAAATCAGGGGTGGAGCTCAATTTCCTGCTCAAGCCAGATTACCTCTGTTTCGTTTTCTTCGCCGGAATATCTAATTACAACCCTTTGCTGCTCAGGACTTTTCTCGAAAGGTAAAAAGATACGCCGAAGCGGGCTGTCGGGATACATGGCAATTTGAGAGACGGCTGCATCGGGTTTTAGATTTAGCTGCAATGCAGAAAGTCGGTGTACGGTAAGATTCCCCACTACAGACCTGTTTGAGTCGAAACCGAACAATAGTTCAAGGCCATTTTTTTCTGTATGGTCGTCTTTAATATATCTTGAACTTAGAAGCGTAATTTCAGGCTCTCCAAGATCTCCTTTACGTGCAAATACCGGCACCGCAATATTCTGTCGAATATTAAGACTCAATCCAATCTGATTCTCGGATTCTTCGGTATTTTCAGAATCGGCTGTTGGTGTACCCATATTCCGAATATGAACATGTGCCCTGTACTCGCCCTCAGCAGCAGTATTCATTCTGGCAGCTATACGAATTGTTTGGCTTTCTCCGGGCCCTAAAACGAATTGTCGTGGGCCAAAACGCATTAATGGACCTAATGCCCAGCCCTGCGTTTGAGCAATATCGGGATCAACGGGCCTCAGCGCCCCCCTTTCGTCGAAAGCAAGGTAAATAATTTCGAGGCGATATCGCTGACTATGCGAACTAGTGTTTGTTACGTTAAGTGAGCCAAACTGCTGCTGATCCAGCATTAGCCGTGTAGGATAGACACGGAACTCTCCCGACTGAGCTAATACAGATGATGGGATGGAATAAAATACCGCAAAGCTAATTAAAACAAGCAGGCATAGCACGATTGGTGATGGTTTTGCCGCCTTAAATTTATAACCCGGTTGCATAAAAGCTTTTGTCTGTACAATTTAAAGATACCTGTTATGTAACTGTAGATTTCGGACATTATAAATGCTTAAGCCGCAGCCGCAATCCTCAAAAAAATAACTAATTTAATATACGTAAACCCCAAAAACGGATTATCCGGTAACAGAAAGACTACTGATAGCTTACAGTAATTTCAATTGCGTTCGATTCGGAATAATTACCCGGGTTAGCGCTATTATTGTAAAGTATATCAAAGCCAACGGCTATATCGAGATCAGTATCCCCGTCGCCAAGCCCGCCCGGCAGAGTTACCGAGCCATCTAAAAGAAACTGTGAGAAAACAATATTTCCGCCATCAAAAGTGATTGTACTGCCGGCACTTAGGTTCGAAAGAATATCGATAGCTCTTCCCGCTGCCCCAGTTACTGTAAAAACAGGTATAGAGACTACCTCGATACGATCAATCGGGCTATTATTAAGCACTGTTACCGTACCGTTCCGGTTTACGCGATATTCGAGTACCGGGAAATCTGAAGTTGCAGGAAATAAATTGAGTTCAAGATCAGAAATGTTAACTACAGAAATTTGCTCCTGAAGCGTAAAATTTATGTTTGCCGTGGCCGAAACGCTCTGTGCATTTACAGATGCAGCAAACATCATTGAAATGAAAATAAGAACTCCAGCAGAATGTAAAGTTTTCATGATATCAATTGATATATAGTATATATGTAATTAAGTGCCGGCAGAGAAAGATTCTCAGTTTAGAAAGTACCACCCGACTAAACCCTGGTGCAGATTTTTCCTTTTGAGGGTAGCTTTGCTTGACCGTAAATATGTTTGATTACTCCACGCTAATGCATTAATGCAAACTCATAAGCCGGTTATTTTTAATGCACATTTAAAACTCAAACATGGAATCTCTTCCAGCATAAATCCTTTTCACGTAAAATCCTTTAAATAAACGTTATAACAAAACTTTTACTAAACTATATTTAGAAACTTAAGTGTTATACGTTACCCAAATTACGAACCAGTTGCAAACAAGAAACATAAAGTTTTTTTAATTCAGTAACTGTAAGCTAAATCTGTGGCTTTTCCTGCAAAACTAATTCTTGTAATTCTCCAAGACGACATACTTAACTAAAAAACAGAATGCTGGTTTTGGAAATAACCTATGATTTGGAATTTCAGGCAAAGTTACAATACCGTGAGTTAAACCGCAGACTGTGGAACAGCCGTGTTTTTATCCTCCGGATTTTTTTTCAACGAAGCAAAGAACTGTTTCACCTTTTCTGTAGCTATCGCAACGGTTACGTACACGATAGGAATTAGAAACAGGGTGATGAATGTAGAGGCTGTAAGCCCGCCGATAACCACACGAGCGAGTGATGCCTGTAATTCGCCACCCGCACCAAACCCGAAAGAAAGCGGTAACAATGCAAGAATTGTAGTAAAAGTCGTTAGTAAAATGGGTCTTAACCTTAGTCTGCCCGCCTCTACAACGGCTTCCCTCACACTCAAGCCCTCTTCCCTCCTCATCAAGTTAATATAATCTACCAGAACAATTGCATTATTTACCACAATGCCAATAAGCATAACTACTCCCATCAGGCTTTGCAGATTCATGGTTGTGTTGGTCAGCATCATAGTTGGTACTACCCCAATAATAGCCACGGGCACAGAAAACATCACAATAAGCGGATCTATAAAGCGCTCGAATTGAGCCGCCATTACCATGTATATGAGCAATAGAGCCATAATAATGGCTAAAGAAAAATCACGCTGCGCTTTTTGTTGCTCTTCATATTCTCCGCCAAAGTAAATTGAGAAACCGTCGGGTAACGGAATTTGCGATACCTCAGAACGAATACGGTCTACTGCGGTTCCAAGAGCCACACCAGATTCCAGATTTGCAGTAATAAAAGTAACCCGCTGCCCATTAACTCTGTTTATACTCGTTGGTCCCCTTTCGTTTACCTGTTCTGCAACGGTAGATATCGGGATTACCGAGCCCGATGCCGTTCGCACATTTATATTATCGATATCCTGTATGCTAACGCGATCTTCGGGCCTTAGCCGCACTGTAATCGGGATTTCTTCGCCTTCTTGCCTAAACACTCCGGCTTGTCGCCCCCCAACATTAGCTTGTATAGCGGCACCTAAGTCCTGAGCATTAATTCCAAGGCGAGACATACGTTCGCGATCGAACCGTATATTTTGCTCGGGACGTCCTTCACGAATTCTTGCAAAAACATCGGTTACCCCTTCAATATCCTCGATTCTGTCGCGCATCATCATTGCGAGTTCTTCTGCTGTTTCAAGATTATAACCCCTGAGTTGCAGCTGTACAGCTTCGCCATCTTCGCTACCTCCCGAGCCAAACACGCGCCGAAGCACCCATAGACCGGTTCTGGCATCTACTCTAAGATCGGCACCCGGTATGCGCCCCTGTATTTTAGACCTGATTTCGTCTGCCAGTGCATTTGGAGATACCGTTCTGTCGTTATGCTCCACCAAAGTTAAATCGATTCGTGCCTGACCGTTTCTAATGTCGCGGGTTACATAGCGAACATTTTCCATAGGAACCACCTCATCTACAAGCAGATTTAGTTCCTGCATATATTCGTAGATTACGGCGATGTTTGTACCGCCATCCATACTCATGCGAATGCGGATCTCATCGGCTTCGGTTTGTGGGGCCAGCTCAAAAGGAATAGAAGGCAGCATATAAAATGAGAGTGCCACCAAGCCCGCTGTACTCATTACTATGGTACCTTTCCATTTAAGGGCTGTCTTTACCCCACCTGCATATCTGTTTTCGACAGACTCCATGAAGCGCTGCCACTTCGGACGTTTTTCCGGATCCGGATCATCTGGTTGTACATTCAGGAATTTACTGGATAGCATGGGAACCAGAGTAAGCGCAACCAGCAAAGAACATAAAAGTGAGAAAACAACCACCAGAGCGAGTTCCTGAAACATCATACCTGTTATGGTTGTCATAAAAACTACCGGCAGAAAAATAACCGATGTAGTTAAGGTTGAGGCGATAATTGCACCGGCTACCTGTTTTGTGCCTTTAAGGGCGCTATTTTCGGCATTTAAGCCTTTTTGCCGCTGCCTTACTATGTTCTCCAGTACCACAATTGCGTTGTCTACAATAAGCCCCACCCCGAGGGCGAGCCCGCCGAAGCTCATTTGGTTGAGAGTAAGGCCACCGAAATACAAAAGACCAAAAGTCGCAATAATTGATATCGGAATAGTGATGCCGATAATCATGGTAGCAGAACCGTTTCTCAAAAAGGAAAAAAGTACAATAATGGCTAGTATTCCGCCCCAAATTGCCGAATTTCGCACATTGTCTATCGATTGGTTTATGTAATCGCTTTGATCTGTTATTACACGCAGCTGTAGATCGGAGCGTTCCAGATTAATTCGCCGCACTTCGTCGTGTACCCGCTGTGCAACAGCAACGGTATTAGCGCCTGTTTGCTTTCGCAGCCCCATTCTAAGCGTGGGCTGCTCTTCAATTTCCACATACCGGTTAATATCCTGATAGCCGAGGGTAACAAGAGCCACATCACCAATTCGTATAGGAGTGCCGTCTACAACCGTAATGATGGTGTTTTGTACTTCGTCTACCGACTGAAATTCTCCAAGGGTACGTACATAAAGGTCGTTTAATCCTTCTCTTATATTACCCCCCGGTAGATTTATATTTTCTCTGCCAATAGCATTTACAATATCCACAGCCGTGAGGTTTGCCGATATGAGTCGCTCACGAATCATATCAACATGAATTTCCCGATATACACCGCCCCAAAGGTCGATGGAACCAATACCGGGAATTTGTTCGAAACGTTTACCGATTTCGCGTTCTAAAATTCGGGTCAGCTCAGAAAGTTCTCTTTCAGATCTTGCCCCCAGCACTACAATGGGGCTGTCGTTCGGGTCGAATTTCCAAATTCTTGGAGCATCTGCTTCGGGCGGCAGGTTTCTTCTAACGCGGTCGAGTGCGGCTCGAACATCGTTGGTGGCTTCATCCAGGTTTGTTCCCTGTGCAAAGTTTAGGGTAACCCGGCTGTTACCCTCCGATGAGTTAGATGTAACCCGATCTATATTAGGCACACCTGCGAGAGCATTTTCAATCTGATCGGTAACAATAAGCTCCATTTCCTCGGGCCCTACATTGTCGTAGGATACTACAACAGTTAGCTGAGGAAATTCAATTGGAGGTAAAAGATCTACGGGTAGCAATCTGAAACCGATTATACCAAGCGTTATTACGATGAGATAAACCATCGTGGTTGCAATGGGTCTTTTTACAGATTTAGCCGATATAGACATAAGACGTTGTTGATATAGCTGTTGATTTTAAAATAGTGCTGACCTGTATTAAACCTTACTGCTGTAACATACAGGAAAATGATGGTCACTTTCGGTTTCAGACCTCTTCATTCTGGTGATTACGCTCCGCAAGTTTTCTGCGAATGAGCTCCAGTATATCACGGTTTTGCAACTGTTGAAGCTCAAGAATTCTATCCCATTCTATAATTCGAATGCGGGATTGATCGCGACCGGCCGCTATCAGATTGTGGCCTATAGTAACCACCATATCGCCATTTTCAATACCGCGAATTCCGGAAACTTGTCGTCCCTGTGCCACTACCTGAACCGGCACAAAAGATATCGGTACCGGACCTATGATAGAGCCACGCTCCAGCTGCCCCGTTTCTGATAAAGCAGAATGATCGGCTACATATACCCCTCTCCTGCCATCGTTGGGATTATTAAAAAGCGCATTGTTTGGCACAAGTACAGCCTGATCACTTTCGCCGTAAAGAATATCTACCGTTACGAACATACCCGAGCGAAGCAGGCCATCGGGATTATCCAACTCGATTTCTGCATCGGCTGCATTTGTAACCGGGTTTAAAAAGGGTGAAATTCGGGTTAAGGTAGTCTGTATTACTTCGCCACCAAATGCATCTGAGGTAATATTTACCGTTTGCCCGGTTGCGATATAGGCCAGCATTCTCTCGGTAAGCGAAATTCTGATCGTCATTCGGCGGGTATCTCCAATTTCAAAAATCCGCATAGAAGGATTAACCTGCTGCCCCAGCTCTACACTTCGATTGCCCACAAAACCGTCGGTTGTAGCTTTAATGGTGGTGAAGCCCAGCTCATTTTTCCTCTCCTCCACAATAGAAGAAGCCTGCTCTTTCTGTGCTTCTGCAAGCGATAAAGCAGCTCTTGCACTCTCTACTTCGGCTTCCAGCTGCTCTAGCTCAAGCTGACTCTCAAGATTTCGTACGCTAAGAGTCTGCACACGACCCAGGCGCGACTGTAGCCGGTCTACATTTGCTTCAGCCTGACGCACCTGTGCACGGGCAATCTGTAAGCCCGATTCGGCCTGCCTTAGTCTCTCCTGAGATTCGCGGTCTCTCAGCTTTACCAATGGTTGCCCCTCTACTACAGGATCGCCGCTATTTACCAATATTTCTGTAACTACAGAAGTAATTTCAGGATAAATGCCGGTTTGATTGCGAGCCCTTACCGTTCCGGTGAGCCTTTCCTCAAGTGGTAAGCCCCCCATTACGGTTTCAATAACTTCGACCGTAGGAATAAAACCTTGTCCTCTTCCGCCACTTTCTTCTTCGTCTCCCGAGCAAGATGATATAAGCAAAAAGGCAAATACAAAAGTTGCTAATTGGTAAATATAATGCCGTGAGTTGTTCACTAATTTAATCGTAATTAAAATTTTATAGATTTATTGGTTTTTCTGTGAATCCTATAAAGTATGCTTTGCATATAGTTTCTACACGTAATGCCGAAGATGCATTAAAGCAAGCTACCCCGGTTTGTAGGAACAATGTTTATTCCTGCAAAGAGCCAAAATATGTGTTGCAACATCTAACCATACAATAGGGTAATCTTAACAAATCGTTTGATTCTTGCTGTAAAACATTTTAAATGAACTATTAAACAAAAACACCTATGCCAGCTCTACCAATTAATTAGCATGCTACCTTATCGATTTAGAAGGCATACGGCTAAAAGAATTACCGACTGATTTAAGCGCTTTACCCCATTATCTGCGTTTGTTTCAGCTATTTAGTCCTCAAAAACCACTCTTTTTTCTGCCAGGCAGTTTATCATCATAATTTTACAATTCCGGTCAAACGTCTACGAACCCAAACGTTTTAAAAGTGCCGTCGTTAAACTAAATGCAAGGCAGTCGCCTTATTACTGCCTATTCCGTTGATTTAATATAAAATTTAGCATAGCTTCTAGTGATGCACGCTACGGTCTCGTCTTTATGACTTATAATTGAATTAAGGCTTTATCAAATATGTTTATCCTATCGCTTTAAGCAAAAAAGCAAATCGCTTCGTTTTTTCCCAGCAAGCATTACACAACAAAATAAACTACACAATCCACTACTTTTGCCGATTATTTAAAAGTAATAGCTCCGTTCATCACTTTCACGCGGCTCTTACTATTAATGCTCTGCAAAAAGCCAACACGTATACTATCCTATATGCCCTTTAAAAGGTTGCCTTCATCTACCCTCATCATTTCATTTTATATTACGGGTTTGATGTTTCTCTCAGCATGCTTAAGCCAATCCGAAAAAGAAACTTCCGAGTCAACCGGTTCAGAATATGCAGAGCTGGTTTCTGATGTATTTGAGCCTGAAACAGACGAATTTGGTTTACCTGGCGAGACATACACTATAACTGAGAGGAGAGTACGAAACGGCGAAAATTTATCTATGATTCTTTCTCCCTTCGGAGTTACCGCTGCCACAATTCATCAAATTGCAGCAGATCGTTCTGTCTTTAATGTTCGCCGCATTAATTCGGGCCGGAATATTCGATTCTATGAAAATCCGCAAACAAACGCTCTCGACTTTTTTGTATACAGCCCTAACAACCGAAGCTACATTGTATTTGATCTAACGGGCGAGTCCCCTGTAATTGAAGAAAATTTCCGCGAGGAAACAATCGAAGTAAAACGAATTGAAGGAGATATTAATGGCTCATTGTATGTTTCAATTATGGAACAAGGTGGTAGCCCGGCTTTGGTAAGTGCGCTGGCAAATGTGTTTGCCTGGCAGGTAGATTTTTATGGAATACAGCGTGGAGACCGGTTTGCGGTAGTCTATGAACAACGCCTTATTGATGGCAACACGGTTGGAATTGGCAAAATTAAGGCTGCCTATCTCAAACACCGCAATAGTGAGTTTTATGGATTTTATTTTGAACAAAGCGACGGTCGCGGAAATTATTTTGATGCACATGGCAACTCGCTGCAAAAAGCCTTTCTGCGCGCGCCTCTCGACTACTCCCGCATAAGCTCAAGATTTACTAACAGACGATTTCACCCGGTTCTTGGTCGTAATATGCCACATCATGGTACAGATTATGCAGCACCAACCGGAACACCCATTCGTGCTGTTGGCGACGGGGTTATAACACATTCTGCATTCGATAGAAATAATGGCAATTATATTCGCATTCGTCATAATAGCGTTTATGAAACTGGTTATCTGCACATGTCTAGAATTCGACCCGGCATGAATCGCGGCGCTACTGTGCGGCAGGGCGATATTATTGGCTATGTAGGCCAAACCGGACTTGCTACCGGCCCGCACCTTTGCTTCAGATTTTGGCAAAATGGTCAGCCGGTAGACCCATTAAGAGTGGAAATGCCGCCATCTGAACCAATTGAAAGTAAATACCTTTTTGCTTTTGAGCATGAAAAAAATAGCCTTCTGGCTCAGCTCTTTCCTGAAGATCACAAAACTAAACCCGCATTAATTCTTGCAGAAAGCGAAATAGAGAATCATTTTACGCTTCAAATACCCTCTGTATTTCTGCAATAATAAGCAGTTATACTAGATTGCGCCCAATGTGCTAGCCAACTGCCGGGCACAACTAATAAATTTTTTCTTTTTTTCGTAGAATGCATAATCATTTAACGGATTCTTATCGTGAATGCGTTAAATGATTATGCTTAAAGTTCATATTTCGATAAATTAGCGCGGCTAATAGAATTGGTAAATCCTCCTTTAGCCCGCAAACAACATAGGCAGACCAAAAACCGAACGAATTATTCCCGTTTTGCCAGAGCTTAATCAGAGTCAAACAAACATTTTCAAGGTTATTTCTAAGGCCGGAAAGCGCTGTGGACAACCTGTATATGTTGTTGGCGGCTTTGTAAGAGATTACTATTTAAACAGGAAACAAGATCAGCGGGAAACCGATATCGACTTTGTAACGATCGGCTCCGGAATTACCCTTGCCAAAGAAGTGGCCTCCATTCTCAAAAATTGTAAGGTTACCACCTTTAAAAGCTTTGGTACCGCTCACATACGACACGAGAACTTCGACCTTGAGTTTGTAGGGGCAAGACGCGAAAGTTACTCACGGGAGTCGCGAAATCCGGTGGTAGAAGATGGTACACTCGAAGATGACCAACTGCGCAGAGATTTTACAATTAACGCTATGTCGTGGTCCCTTAATGAGGAAAATTATCTGGAGCTTATCGACCCGTTTGATGGGCTTAACGATTTGGACAAAAGTATGCTGCGCACGCCTCAGGATCCAGAAAAAACTTTCGACGACGATCCGCTGCGCATGATGCGCGCCGCCCGTTTTGCATCTCAGCTTGGTTTTATGATTGAAGACCGTTCGTATAATGCAATGTGCAAAATGGCAGAGCGTCTCTCAATCATATCTGAAGAACGAATTCTGGACGAATTAAATAAAATAGTGCTTTCCCCTGTACCTTCGGTTGGGTTTAGTCTGCTTTTCAAGACGGGGCTTTTGCAACAGTTCTTTCCGGAAATGGTTAAACTGCATGGCGTTAAGGAAATAAATGGCATACGTCATAAAGATAATTTTTGGCATACGCTTCAGGTTCTCGACAATATTTCTGAACACACAAACGATCTGTGGCTTCGCTGGGCTGCCATTATGCACGACATCGCCAAGCCGGCCACACAAAAGTTTTCGCCAGTTCATGGCTGGACGTTTCATGGTCATGATGCTATTGGGGCAGGAATGACCAAAAAGATATTCCGAAAGCTTGGGCTGCCCTTAGATGCGCGTATGAAATACGTATGCAAGCTTGTTCGTCTCCATTTGCGGCCAATAGCACTAGCTAATGAAGAAGTTACCGACAGCGCTGTGCGAAGGCTTATTTTTGAAGCCGGAGACGATATAGACGATCTCATGATGCTGTGCAGAGCAGATATTACCAGTAAAAACGATCGCAAAGTTGCCAGGTTTCTTGCCAATTTCGACCGTGTGGAAGAAATGATCAAAGAAGTGGAAGAAAAAGATCATGTGCGAAACTTTCAGCCTCCAATAGATGGTCTGGAAATCATGCAGCTACTCGATCTCAAGCCGGGGCCGGAAGTCGGTAAAATTAAAAATGCAATCCAAAATGCAATTCTTGATGGCGAAATCCCCAATGAACGCGAAGCAGCACTAACTTTTATGTATAAGCTACATAAAGGTTCTACGGTCTGATAGTAAGAGACAGTAATCACATTTAAAGTTACAAGCTATGAGCGAATGGTTTATCGCAGACAGTTATGCCAAAATAAATCTTGGGCTGTTTGTAAAAGAGAGGCTACCTAATGGTTATCATGATATAGAAACCGGCTTTGCGTTCATTCGTTTATCTGATACTATTGAAGTGCAAAGGTCTGATGCTACCCGAATTAACTGCAACGACCCGGATGTTCCCACCGGCAAAGACAACCTGATTGTTAAAGCTATACGGGCATTTCATGCACGGTATAACACGACAGGTTTTTTTGAGATCCGCCTGAATAAACAAATACCTGCAGGCGCCGGTCTTGGAGGGGGTAGCAGCAATGCGGCAGTAATGCTGAGGCTCTTAAACAGGATCTACAACATGAATATCCCCCTAAAAGACCTTTGTGAACTCGGAGCCGGACTCGGAGCAGACGTCCCTGTTTTTATCCGTGCACAAACCGCTATTGGCAGTGGAACCGGCACAGAACTTACGTTTGCAGATATACAACCCGACTATTTTATTGTTTCAGCATGGCCAGGCATACACAGCAGCACTCAGGAAGCATATATGAGCTGCGAACCCATGGGTCCGCCGGAAGAATCTTTACTCGATATACTTACTGAATACAACCCGGATGAATGGAATTACCTGCTAAGAAACGACCTTGAACCCCCCGTTATCCGGAAATATCCACAGGTGGGTAACTTGAAAGATCAGTTTATGGATATGGGCGCTTTGTATGCAAGTATGAGCGGTAGCGGCAGTGCGGTATACGGAATTTTCGAACACGAAATTACCGCAAGACAAGCCTACGATTATTTGGTACAGCTAAAATACAGCTGTAGTTTTACACCACCCGGCTTTACACCGCAACACAACGTTTATCTTAAAGGTTAAGATTTTTCTTATCTTGTACGTTTATTTGAAGGCTTTAAATAACCTTCTATCTTATTAGGATGCAAAGCCGGAACCCCGAAACATGGGGTTTACAAGGCAGAAGACAGACAAAAGAGTGCTTTTACAAAGCCTTCTTTAAATATTTTATTAATTTTGCTATATATCCACTTATGCGTGTAAATTTGACAGATTTGCAATTTTGGAAGTCTATTTGCTATAATATTATCTGTCACAGAGTAGTATAAACATGATGCCGGATTACGTTCTCCCGGCTTGAAATATTTATCTATAAAGCTATGAGAAAGCTTTTTAATGCCTTACAGAAACTGTGCTCACTTAATTGCACAGCAAACTGAAGATGAAAAAAGCGTTCTGATTAAAACACAAATACACAGCTGTAATACAAGGCGGTTAGTTTACAGCACAAAACAAAGAAAGTTAGAGCAGCTTAAGGCATCTGTAAACACTTATGTTGCCTCATACTCTCGATTTCAGATTCAAAAATGAACACATCACAATATTATATTTTCAGTCCGCATACCGGGAAAACCGCTGTGGGATTCGTAGCTGTTGATGTTCATTCCGGTAAAAGGCCATTTCACAATCCGCTCTGCCTTTAAAGAGCTTATTGATCATTTAACGAAACTCAGATATGGGAAAAAAAGAGGTTCTTGAACCTAAAACAGGGATGAATACTGCATCCATTAAAAATGATATTCTTAATCATTTAAAGTATACGCAGGCAACTGACCTTAGTAATGCCACCGAGAAAGAAATCTATAAGAGCGTGGTTCTTTCGGTTATGGATCGCCTGCATGGCAACTGGCTCGACACACAGAAAAAGTACACCGATAAAAAAACCAAAAAGGTGTACTACATTTCCATGGAATTTCTTATCGGAAGATTGCTTGATAATGCGCTCTTAAACCTGGGTATTGAGCAGCAGGTTAGAGAAGCATGCGAAGAAATAGGATACGACTACGAGTCTATACGCGAAATGGAAAACGACGCGGCTCTTGGCAATGGCGGTTTGGGCAGGCTTGCGGCCTGTTTCCTGGATTCGATGGCTACGCTTGGATTAGCCGGCTTCGGGTATGGAATAAAGTACGACTATGGTATTTTCAACCAAAAAATAGTAAACGGATATCAAGTTGAGCGACCCGACGACTGGCTCAGATTCGGAACACCCTGGGCGGTAACACGACCAAGCGTTATGTACCCGGTCAAGTTTTACGGAAAATCGGTGCCCTATACCGACGAAGAAGGGCACTTACGCTTTAAATGGGATAACACGCAGCATGTTTACGCACTGGCCAACGATATACCGATGCCAGGTTTCCAGAACGGTGTGGTAAACAACCTTAGACTGTGGAAGGCAACTTCGCCCAAATCGCTGGATTTAACTAGCTTTAATCAAGGTGAGTATATCAATGCGGTAAGAGATATCGAGTTGCATGAGAACATTTCACGGGTTCTTTACCCAAATGACAAGGTATTTGTGGGTCAGGAACTTAGACTTAAACAAGAGTACTTCCTTGTATCGTCTACCCTGCAGGATATTATCCGCGAATTCAAAAAATACCACGACGACCTTCGCGAACTGCCAACCTATGTAGCCATACAGTGTAACGATACGCACCCGAACCTGGCTGTACCCGATTTAATGCGTATTCTAATGGACGAAGAAGGCTTCGACTGGGATACATCATGGGATATTACAGTAAAAACGCTTTCGTATACCAATCATACGGTCCTGCCTGAAGCTTTGGAAAAATGGCCTGTTTCTTTACTTCGAAACCTTTTGCCAAGACACCTCCAGATTATTTACGAAATCAACAAGCGTTTCATAGATAAAGTACATAATACGTTCGGAGACGATGTTAACCGTGTTCGCAGAATGTCTATTATTAGTGAAGGGGAGCAGCCATCTGTACAGATGGCTAATTTGGGAATCGTTGGTACACATAAAGTAAATGGTGTAGCTGCATTGCACACCGAGCTGATCAAGAAAACGATATTTCGTGATTTCTATGAGCTGTATCCGGAGCGCTTCACTAATAAAACCAACGGAATAACGCCACGGAGATGGTTGCTACAGTGCAATAAGCCTCTCGCCGAGCTCATTACTTCCGAAATTGGAGATTCCTGGATTACACATCTGGATAAGCTTAAATCTTTAGATAAACTGGCTACGAATGCTGCGTTTCGCAAAAAATATGCGGCCATCAAACAGCAAAACAAAGAGCGCCTTGCTGCATATGTACACAAAAAATACGGCTACGAGCTAAATACTGAAGCTATATTCGATATACAGATAAAGCGAATTCACGAGTACAAGCGTCAGCTTATGGCGGCGCTTCACACTGCGGCATTGTACAACAGAATCAAAGCTAATCCGGATGTAGAAATTGAGCCTCGTACGGTAATTTTTGCCGGTAAAGCTGCTCCGGGTTACACCATGGCCAAAATGTTTATCAAGCTGATTACCAGTATTGGCGATAAAATAAACAACGATCCCGATATGAAAGGCCGCCTGCAATGCTTCTTCCTGGATAACTACTCGGTTACCCTGGCAGAACAGCTAATACCTGCGGCAGATCTTTCGGAGCAGATTTCAACTGCCGGAATGGAAGCATCCGGAACCGGTAACATGAAATTTGCCCTCAACGGCGCCCTTACCATCGGAACACTCGATGGTGCCAATGTAGAGATTCTTGAGGAAGTTGGTGAGGATAACATTTTCATCTTCGGTTTAACGGTAGAAGAAGTTGAGGAACTCAGACGAAGCGGATATTCGTCATGGGAATACTATCAGGCCGATCCTGAACTTAAAAAGGTGATCGACCAGATTAAGGATGGTTTCTTTAGCCCCGATAACCCGGGACTCTTCCACTCGATTACAAATTCATTGCTCGACTCAAACGATTACTTTCTTGTTATGGCAGATTACCCTGCCTATGCGAAAAAACAACTTGAAGTTGAGGCCTTGTACCGCAATAAAGATCAATGGTTTACAAAAGCCATTTATAACACGGCTCGGGTCGGGAAGTTTTCATCCGACAGAACTATTTCCGACTACGCCAACGACATTTGGGGAGTGGGCGATCAGCTGAAGCAAGGTCGTGAATATCAGGGTACTAAAGCCAAGAAATAAGAAACAAAGAAGATGAGGCTTTAAACAGGCCCATTCACTTTAACATTAGGCAGAGGAGAAACCACTTTCGGTTTTTTCTCTGCTTTTTTTATGATGATTATCCCCGATTATATGGCCTCTGTTTACCAGAGATCATATAAACTCGTCGAGTCTTTTTTCTTTATTTGCGCCTTTTAAGATTTCGTGCTCTTTATCATGCGCATCCCTGGGCTCGAGGTGCATTGTAATTACAGCATCGCTATGTATAGAATCGATTAGTTTACGTTCCAGAATTGTAGCATCTTTATGAGCTTGTTTCAGGCTTATACCGTCTTCAAAAACAAGGTGTAGCTCTACCCAAGTTGTTTTACCTGATGTTCTATGCCTTAGATGATGCCAATCTTTAATTGCCCCGGGCAAATCCGAATCCAACACTCCCCTGATCGCCTCATCGGCACCGATATTACGAGTGTCCATAATTCCTTTTACGGAAAACGTGAGCAGTTTCCACGCCTCATAGCTTATATATGCAGCCATAAGTAAACTTACGATAATATCGATGTAGAGCCAGCCGGTAAAATGGATGATGACCAATGAAATAACAACACCTGCGCTGGTCCAGACATCCGTTAAGGTATGTTTACCGTTGCTAATAGCAATCATACTATTGTATTTTCGCCCGGTTCTTAAAATATAGGTACCAAGCACCAGATTAACCAAAGCAGCGCTAACGAGTAAATACAAGCCCGTACCCATATTTTCTATCGAAATACCATGAATCATACTTTGTATAGCATAGTACACAATAGAAATACCAGCCATAATAATAATCGCACCCTCTGCACCAACCGAGAGATGCTCTACACGCTCGTGGCCATAATGATGATCTTCGTCGGCTGGTTTCAGACTCAGATAATAGCCGTAAACCACGAATGCAATTGCAAACAAATGCACAACAGACTCCAAAGAATCAGACAAGGCCGCAGACGAGCCTGTAACCCAAAATGCACCCACCTTAAGAGAAAGAGAGACCGAGGAAACGCACAAACTTATGATGAGCGCTTTTTTAACAGGGTCTTTAGGGTTTAAAGCTGTTATAACAGGCATAATGTTATGCTCGATGATAAAAATGATTTAAAACTATTCAGAGAGTGTATTTCTAACTGCAATGCGGCTGCAACGTTGTGCAATATTCGTAAAAGTAAGGATTATCACTCAAACAGAATAATTCGGCTGGCGACTTTGGCTTCATTTATGTTTATGCAGAAAGCATTCATTCTGCTATGTTTTCAAGCTAAAATTAAAGAAAAAAAGCGACATGAGCCCTTATTACCAAGAACTACATGCCGCATTACAAATTCGCGTACGAATAATTACCTTTACACCCCTATGAAGGTCGCAACCAGATAAAAGTAAAGACCAAGCCCTGTAAAATCTTTTATAGTAGTTATGAAGGGTCGGCTCCGGGAGCGTGATCGAACCCGAGTTTTAGCAAGATATATGGAAGCACAAACCCAAGCAGAGCAGCTACGGGTACCACAACAGCCAAACCGATACCAACTGCAAGGCCAATTTCCGGAATTCCGTTAGGAGCACCTTGCCAGAACCATGCAACAAAACCACCGATTAGACCCAGAACAAGGCCCATAACCACACCAACAGAAAACTCTCTGGTCAAATGGGAGAAGAATTTTTGGGTATTTATATGTCCAAGCGCCAGACCTCGGGCAAAAATCGTGGATGACTGCGTACCTACATTACCGCCCATATCCATCAAAACCGGGATAAAAACCGCAGCTACAATTACAGCCTCGAGTACTTCTTCATAAAAGTCGATAAGACCACCTACAATAAAACCCCCGGCCAGAGTTACAAAAAGGAACATCATTCTAAGCCGGATTGGGTACCAAAGTGACCCCTGAAGCAACTTACTGCTATTCACCAAATCCCGCTCCCGCTCTTTATCTCTGTCGGAACGACCGGTAATACCCGCCATTTGGTACATAGTTTCGGAAGTATCTTCTTCCAAAACCTGCATGGCATCGTCGAAAGTTACAATTCCGACGATTCGTCCGTTCTCATCAACAACCGGAACCGCAATAAGATCGGCTTCTTTAATAATTTGAGCCGTTTTTTGATCATCATCGCTTACCTTTACCCGAATTGTGTCGCTCGACATTAGCTCAGATACCTTATCCGTTTTTTCGGCTGTAATAAGCTGTCTTAAAGAAACTGCACCAAGTAATGTGCGGTTTTTATCGATAACATAAGCGTAATAAATAGTTTCGCGATCGGGCGCAACGAGACGGAGCTTATCGATTGCACTTTGAGCGGTCATGTCTTTATCCAGAACCGCGTAGTCTGTGGTCATTATAGAGCCAGTGGTTCCCTCTTCAAACGAAAGGAGTTTTTGTATATCCTCACGCTCCGTCTGATCAAGTTTTTTAAGTATTTCCTTTCGTTTTTCGGTTGGAAAACTCTTTAACAGATCCACTCTTTTATCATGTGGCATTTTTTCTACCAGCTGGTTAAAAAAAGCTAATTTCCTGAGTGGATAATATGTCATATTCATCGGCAATATCAAGCTGTCGGAGTACATCAAGCTGTCTCTGCCGATTTAATGATTTGAAAACTCTTATTTTATTTTGAGTTTCCAGGCTTTCTATATATTCGGCAATAGTTGCAGCATTTAATTTATCCAGGAATAATTGGAGCTTAGCTGTATCTCCAGTTTCAAGCGCCTGATTAAGGTTTGTGAAGTTCTTTTCTTGTAATGTCATAATATGTGCATGATTATCCAGGCACAGACTATGAGTATACAATCATAACTGTGCCTGAAGATTTTTAGATAAATTGAAATAATTCTTTCTGAGGCCTAAACGCCTCATGCTATGAGCGGACCTTTTGAACCGTTTTGTATAATTTGAGTATGGACTCAGAGCTAAGTCTGATTCTTTTAATTCGGGTTCGGGTTCGGGTTCGGGTTCGGGTTCTGAAAAAGATTTTTTTATTTTATTTTTCATTTCGATAAGCTTTAATTGGGTTATATAATTTATTTATCGTTCTACCATAACGAATCTGGCGTAAAGGCTAATCCCACTGTAAAGCCGGGAAAGCTGTTTCTGTTTCGCAGGCTACTTCCATACATAACATCCATCTCAAGTAAACCTGGAATAATGCCAAACCGACCACCAGCCTGAACTCCAAAAACATCATTTTCGGCAAATACCTCGGTTAGAAGCGTAAAACGCTCATGCAAACCAATATCTGTTCGAAAACCGTAAATAAGGCTGGTTTCCCAATCGGTACCATTATCAGCAATTGCAATACCGAGATTAAGGTGAAGAGCCGACGATTCATTAAAAATGAGCTGGCTGTACGGTACATAAGCCACAAACTCTTCAAAAACAGACTCGTTATTAAATCCGAAGCCTGCAAATAGACCAAACGCGCGGCCTGCTTCTTCGAAATCGGCGCTTACTGCTTTAGCTTCGAGCGCATATCCCGCAAATGAAAAGTTATCTTTAGTATCGAAAGCTAATGCAACTCCTGCTTCCAACCAGCTCGTAACACTAATTGCCGGAACAAATTCAGATTCGAATTCGCCGTACCAACTCTCTATTTGTATTGATCTTTCGGTTGTTACCGCAGCATCATCTATAATGAACTGCTGTGCATAAGCTGCCTGACCCACAAGCAGAAATACGGATACAACCACCATGATAGCAATCCTGATAAACAAGCCGATATCGGGAATTGATTTGTTGTAATTCGTTTGCTTCATTTATTTTACCCTTTTTAGAAATGCACTAAAACATAGTCAAAACATATCAGTTCGACCAAGCAAACTCATACAGTACCGGTAAACAAGCATATTAGACCATACCTGTTTTACAATGGTACCAGACTGAGTATATAAGATTTAAGGGCGTGCTTCACGGGAAGGCTTGTGAAGCAGATACTCAAATTAAGAATTATTCGAGCAATCAGACAATCACAGAGCTTTTTTCGCAGGAAGCGCTCAGCAAATCAGTATGTTTTATGCAACTATGACTGTCGTCCATTTCTGTGATTATTTTTTTTATAGTTTATTCAACCTTGTTCAAGGCCGGCAAATGTTACAATGGAAATTTCTTAATGTCAACTTTTATTTTTCGTGGTATATTTTCTTTAGCATCAAATCTATTTGAAATATAACATTATTACTAATTAGCGAAACTTAGTTTTGAGCTAAATATAAATTAGCAGAAAAGGGGCAACACCTGGTTTATTTAAGCTTGCAAAGGTAACATAACTGTAAATTTAGATCCGTAACCTAACTTACTTTCTACATCGATATCTCCACCAAGGAAAGAAACCTGATTTTTTACTAAAAAGAGACCAAAACCTTTACTTCTACTACCTGTGGAATGAAATGTCCGATACATTTCGAAAATTTTATTCTTTTGGTTATTAATATCAATTCCAATTCCGTTATCCTCAATGATCAAATAAACGGCATCTGAAGCATTTTTTGACGATATATTAATTAATAACTGTTTTTTATTTTTATCTTGAAACTGCAGGCTATTATGGATCAGCTGGTATACAATGCTTTTCAAATACGATTTCACAGTTTCAATTTGGAGATTCCCATCTATACTAAAGTTCACAACCGCATTTTTTTGCTCAATAATAGGGCCAAACTCTTCAATAACACTTCTAACAACGTCCGATAAATTAACAAGCTGAGGTTTAAGCCGTCTTTTATCGCTCATGTGCAGTATAGTATTCAAATCCCGAATGGTTTCATCTAATTTATTGGAACTGTCTTTTAGGGCTAACAGAGACTCTTCTTTAAAACTATCTTTTATTTTACCATGAATAAGTATTTCAATTAACCCCATGATATTAGACGAGTGAGAACGAATATTGTGGGAAACAATCTGTGCAAATTCTTTTAACCGTTCATTTTGATCGTTAAGCAGGTCTACAACTTCTTTAAGCCGGTTTAAAGACTCAACTTCGGTGCTAACATCGAAGCCCACGCATAGAATTTCACGGGGATTACCAGAATCATCTGCTAAACATTTAAATTCCCACTTGTTATGAATATAGCCGTCTTTGTAGGGCTTACGTAGCATTACCTCGAATGGCTTACCCACATTTTCGATACACTGCTGCACCGTTTGAATACACAGTTCCCAGTCTTCCTGAATAATAGAATTCATAGAACTTGTTCCCAACATTGGGGCTGTACCTTCAAATTTTGTTTTAAACACCTCATTCATATAGGTGTATCGGCCTTCAATATCTGTTTTAATAACGTAAAAAGATCTGTTTTTAAGCAGACTTTCCAAATCCTGATTAGTTTTTTGCAGCTTTTCGTTAGCGGCCTTTAACCGAAGCTCATCCGAAACATCGCTCTTTCTGTGACGGCCAACTGACTGAAAAATTGACGGATTACCCTCAAAATCTCGCTCTACCACATAATCTGCCCATTCGTGCCAGCGTTCGGCCCCATCTTTTATTACTTTATGAAAAGAATACACGATTGTATCTGATGCACCAACTTTTTTAAGATGATCAAATAATAGCTCATGATCTTCAACAGGCAGAAAGTGTATAAATTTTTTTCCGATCAAATCAGATTTTTGGGCACCAAACTCTTTCGCATAGGCCTCATTAATATAAATGAGCGTTGTATCCGGTAAAAAACGACATACTAACTCATGCTGCTTCTCAACAATTGATTTGTATACATTAGCCTCAAAGAAATCATTTACATACAAGTCTTCTTTTATCCGTAGTAAGTGGATTTTGTTTTCTTCGGTCTGTATTGCAAAGTTTACCACTTCCCCTTGATTTGAAGTACCGGAAAGTATCTTAGCTCCTTTATTCAGGTTGTTTGCGGAAGACTTTTTGATAAGTCTAATCTGCCTGATTACATTTTCTTTAGAGCTTGAATCAAGGTTAAATTTGTCTAAAAAACGCTCTGCCTCATCCGCCGAACCTGAGAATAAATCAGCCGGCTTATAATCTGGGAAGTTTTTGATAAAACTCATATTCAGCCCAATATCCTTTTAAAATATATATCTTTAATTTTCTGGATTCGTTCGTGTTTACTAATAGAAGGCTTTGCAAAACCACTCTTTTGCCCGCCTTCTTCCTTGGATCAAAA
>JAIULZ010000023.1 GCA_022565805.1 Balneolales bacterium | reverse complement strand
TGCCTTCTGACTTCTGACCACAATCCCCCGGTCTTCCGTCTTCGGTCCTCGGTCAAACTTACCCTCGGCAGATTTGATGTGGTACTCAAATTCAAGCCACTGAGTTATCGCTGTCATGTTTCACCAAATCTGTTTTCTAAGCTTTCTTACAAATGATTTACTGGTTAGGAAGACCTTCAGTAACGATTTTATTATATTAGGTCGTTATATGGAGTGCGTCCGGCTTATCTCAACAAAGAAGCTCATTCGACTGTGTTTCTGGCTGGAAGGAAGTCCGCCTGATGACAAGAATACCTAAAAGGCTGAATCGGCTGACAGAAAGATTTGCAAAAAAACTGACAAACCATTCTGATCTGCTAAACGGTTTACTTTAAATAGGAGAATATTCACAAAAAATGCAAATCTGTTACAGATGGCGATGGCTGGCGGGAACTTGCGCTATTGATACTCTTAAATTAAGTGATGGAAATTAACATCACTTTAAACTGATCAAACAAACCGGGCAGAAAGATAGTAACAATCCCGGTTTTGAAACCTAATATTTTTAAAATTTTATGTGGTATAATTCCATATTAGAAACCATTGGCAATACACCGCTTATTAAGCTTCAGCGTGTTGCAAAAGATGTGCCGGCAACAATACTGGCAAAGGTAGAATATTTTAATCCTGGTCAAAGTGTGAAGGATCGCATTGCGATTAAGATGATTGAGGATGCCGAAAAAGAAGGCAAAATTAAGCCGGGTGGCACAATTATAGAAGGTACATCCGGTAATACGGGTATGGGGCTTGCCTTAGCCGCAGTGGTGAAAGGCTACAAGTGTATTTTTACCACTACAGACAAGCAAAGCATGGAAAAGGTGAATCTGCTTCGGGCTTTGGGTGCCGAAGTTAAAATTTGCCCGACCAACGTAGAGCCCGACGATCCGCGAAGCTATTATTCTGTAGCAAAGCGATTAAGTGAAGAAATCCCGAACTCGTACTACCCCAATCAATACGACAATTTGAGTAATCGTCAGGCTCATTATGAAACGACTGGCCCTGAGATCTGGGAACAAACCGATGGTAAAGTAACCCACTATGTAGCCGGAATGGGTACCGGAGGCACCATCACGGGAACAGCGCGCTTTCTTAAGGAGAAAAATCCGAATATTAAGGTTGTGGGCGTGGATTCTGTTGGTTCGGTATATCTATCGTACTATAAAACACGTGAGTTTGATAAATCGCAGATAGCCCCCTATCTCACCGAGGGAATAGGTGAGGATATCATCCCAGGTAATATAGATTTTGATTACATAGATGATGTAATTCAATGCCCCGATCATGAGGCTTTCGACACCACCCGCGCACTGGCTCGAAAAGAAGGTTTGTTCATTGGCGGATCCTGCGGTGCGGCGGCTTGGGGCGCTATTGAATACGCAAAAAGAGAAAAACTGACTAAAGATGATGTGGTGGTAGTTATTTTGCCGGATAGCGGAACGCGCTACGTTTCCAAGATTTATAATGATGAATGGATGATGCAAAACGGTTTTCTACAGCCGCCTACTTCAAGAACAGCAGAACAAGTGCTGAAAATGAAGGGTGAAGCCACCAAGACTTTCATTACCGCTAACCTCGATCATGCCCTGTCGGATGTAATTTCGGTAATGAATAAAAACGGTATTTCTCAGCTTCCTGTACAGAATCATACGGGAGAGTTTGTGGGAAGCGTTACCGATTCCATGATTTTGTCGAGACTGATACAGGATCCTGCGGCAAGGGAAATGAAGGCTTCTGAAATCATGGATGCTCCGTTCCCGGTAATCAGCTATGCTGCGGGTATGGAGGAAGTTAGCGGATTATTAAACAGAAATAATCCTGCGGTTGTGGTAGAGCTTAAAGATGGTGGATACAGCATTATTACGCGTAGTGATCTAATTCAAACGCTTTCGCAACAGCAGTAGAGTTATTCGCTGTTTGATTTTTTTAAAATTCGCCCGGTTGAAAGTGACGCTTTAGTAGAGCGGAGCTTTTACCGGGCTTTTTTTATTTCAGACAGGTTCTGTACCCATCTGAAATAAACTGTCCGCCGGGCGATAAGGAAACGTGTCATTCACGACGTGTTTTTTAATGCAATGCGATACCTTTATCTGAATTTGGCATACATTACGCCTGTTTGGCAGACCGCTTCTAACGGGAATGTGAGTTGCATGCATGGTGATATCTCAGGCTAAGGTCTGCAGAAGTATATTCGGGCGAAAATGCTTTAGCAATACGCCCCATTTTGTTCAAATAATTTGCAAGCTCATTATTTGAGTATAACGAATGACTTTTTTGATGATCCGTTTCAGAAGGTAGCTGAAAGGGTTAAAAGCTATTCCGGGAATCCGCTTATTAAGATAGCTGGCCGTTCCTGGTAATGCAGATGGTCTGCAAATGCTTTATTTGCTTTACCTCCATTTGTTTTTCATTTTGTTGCTTGTAAGCCAAATATGTATTTAAACTAAAAATTCCATGGATCAGAATAACCCAGGTAAAAAAAAGCAGAATAAGCTCGAGATCGAGCTTACCAAAGAAGAGGCATCAGGTACTTATTCCAATCTGGTGATGATTACGCACTCACCATCTGAGTTCGTGTTTGACTATATCGCGGTTTTGCCCGGTATGCCAAAGGCAAAAGTCGTTAAGAGACTTATTCTTACCCCCGACCATGCTAAGCGGCTTGCCAATGCCTTGAATGATAATATTTCCAGGTATGAACAGCAGCACGGGCAAATTAAGTCTTCCGGAAAACAGGATATCCCGTTTAATTATCGCGGGCCACTGCCCGAAGCCTGATTTCAACTCGGGTTTTCCTTCAGCCATTCATTGTATAAAATTGAGTGGCTGAAGGAATTTTTTTTAGGGTTTCCTGCACTTCATTACAATATTTATTTGTGCAGACGATTTTATCTGGCTGAGTCAGGCCATTTATTTTGGTGTTCTCCAGATTAGGAGTAAACTTATAAAAAAGAATACGGCATGCGGCAGGACCGAAGCCGTTAGCGGATCGATTTGCCCGCTTGAGCCAAAGGGCTCCATAAGCTTCATAAAGGCAAGATAAAAAAAGCTGATTATGAGACCGATGCCCAATAAAACACCCCGCCCGCCTTTTCTTCGCTGTGTAGAAATTCCCAAGCCAATAAGTGAGATCACAAAAATGCCGAATGGGTAAAAAAGCTTGCTGTAGAACTGCACCTGAGGCAAGGCAATCCCGCCCACTCCGCTTCTGCGCAGCGATGCGAGATAGTCTAATATTTCGGGATAGGTAAGCTGGTAAATATCTGATGTCGTTCGTGCAATATCCCGCGGCAGTATATTAAGGAGAGTGTCGCGTTCTACATGGTAAAAATTATCGAATCCGGTTTCGTTAAAAACCCGCCTATTAGACCTTATTTTGCGCCATTTCTTGGTGTCTTCCTGCCAGTCCATACGGGCAGCATCAATGATCTGTGTAATTTGGTCGCCCTCGAAATGAATAATGCGCGTTTGATAGGCCGACTGCGTTCGAACATCAAAATAGTTAATGGTTACAATGGTTTGCTCGCTTTCTTGCCGGTATAGTCGACTTCTGTCGATTCTGTCGCTGGTTCTGGTTAAAAACTCTCTTTCGAATGCAATACGCTCGCTGTTTGCGCCCGGAATTACAAAGCCATCCAAATAACTTACGGCAGCAGTAATGCCAAGCGAAAAAACGAGAAAAGGAAGCATGAAGCGATAAAGACTAACGCCGGCACCTTTTATAGCGGTTAGCTCAAGACGATCTGTCATTTGTCCGGCAACTAACAGCACTGCTACAAAAACGGCCATGGGAGACACTAGCCGGATCATTTCGGGGATGTAGTTCCAGTAATACTGTCCCCAAATTTGTGCCATAGTGGCGCCCCGATCGGTAAAGCTGTCGCTGTTTTCCGAAAAATCGATGATGATAAATACAAAGATAAGGACACCCAGCACCATTAGCGTAGCCATCAATAATCGAACGTAGATAAAGCGATCTATTCGATTCATCGTAGGGAATCCGTTTCTGCGTCTTTATTGATACCGGATGCCGCTTCTCTTTTGTTGCTGCCACTATCAGCTTTTTTTGGAAGCTGAGTAGCTCCGTGGCCGTTTGATGAAACTTCTGACCGGCTTTGGGTTTCCGTGTCGCCGCTAGTTCGTGTCCACAGATCAGAGAACTTAAACTCGAACATCACCTTAGCCATCAAATAAATACCAAGAATGAGGAGCGTTACATTTCCGAACCACATCCCCCAGAAGGGAGATATTATCATGCGGTCGGCCAGCTTTTCGCCCTGAATTACCGTTATCCAATAATACGTGAATAAAATAGAGCTGATAAGAGCATTAAATCCCAAATTCCCTTTCCGGGTTAAAATTCCGAGTGGTGCACCAACAAGTACAAAAATTATGCAGCCCACCGGAATGGAAATCTTTTTATGTATTTCCACCATGTACTGAGCAATACGCTCTGCGCGCCAGTTTATATTATTTTGCAGGGAAGACAGCTGCGAGCTTGAGTTTCGCAGAGTAATTATGGATCGGTTTGTTACATCGATCTGACGCTCAATAGAATCCAGCTTATTCAAAACCTTAAGGCGACTATTGTACGGACCGACTTCATTGTCTGAGCCTGCATCTGATAAAGTTGCCTCTGTTTGATAGAACAGTTCGGTTGATTCATCTGCCGTAAAGGTGCTCGCGTAAACTATATTAGATGTTATGGTATTTGCGCCGTATTCAGAATCGGAAGGGGTGTAGGCTAAATGAGCAGATTCGTTTTCTACGGCTCGGCTTACCCTTTCTCTGAGCTGACGAAGCCGGACTTCTTCTTCATCAAATAATTGTCTTAACTGTCGAACTCCTTGTCCTGCGGTTAAGCGGTCGAAATCTGTAACTGTATCGCGGTGCAGCGAATCGATGATGGCGATCATCATTTGGGAACTCATTGTGCGATCGTCTCGTCGCCTCCTGTTTGGGTCGGTTCGGGAAAAGCTGAGATCCGACATGTCGAAATTGATGCGGTAGGAATTGAAAAAAGTCCGCTCAATCCGGGTTTTGCCATCCGGGCTGTTGCTCAGGTTTCGATTTATAGAGCCATCCAGCAGTATGAGGCTCAGAAAGTCAGTTTGTTCTACAGATTTTAAAATACCACGGTCGGCCTTAATTACGGCTGCTTCAATATCATCGGTACCTTCCCTGAAGAGCGTAACATTAAACAAACTATCTGAAGCAGGCGGAATCTTGCGCACCAGAAAATTATAGCCATCTATACCATCATAAAAAATATTTTCCTGAAGGTCAAAACCAGGTCGCTGCATGCGTATATCCAGAAACAGAGAACGGGCTTTATAATTGGCTTCCGGAAGAATATCGTTGGAGAAATACATCAGAAAAGCAGCGAGCATGCAAGAGGCTATAAAAATCGGCCTCACTATGCTAAGCGGGTTTATTCCGGCGGCTCGAATAGCGGTAAATTCATTAAGCTCAGAAAACTTGCCAAAAGCCATAAGGCAGGCCACAAGAACCGACATGGGAACGGCCAGTACTACCATATAAGCCAGGTTGGTAGCAATTAGCTCGATGATGATCATTGTGGGTATTCCTTTCCCAATGAGCTTATCGATGTGCAGAATCAGAAATTGCATCAGCAACAGAAACATCACAATCAAAAAGCAAAATAAAAAAGGACCAAGGTGCCTTTTAAGTATTTCTGCCTGTAGCTTACGCTTGATTTTCACGTTATATCGAGTTCAAATTGCGGGGCTTGAAATGCCGTTCCAAAAACATTTTGTTCCTTGTTTCCAGAAGTTTTGCAACGTTTATTTTGCCAGAATATAGATCCTTACCAGAATCATTTCCGGCAAATTCGTTTACCTCCGGTTCCGGATCATCTGAAAACGCACCACTATTTCATTCATTTTGCAGAAAAATAAAGTAAGGTAATTCTTATCCATTATAAAGAGGATTTGCCGGGTATAAACTTAGGAACAAAAAATATAAATGCAGGTTTACAGCCCTTATGAATATTGTATTAACTACCAATTGAGACTAAACCTCCTGTAATAAATGAAAATCCCATTAAACATAAGAATACTCAAGAATCTGTGGCTAAAATAAATGATCGCATAAAAAGTTGTTGATCAGATGTAAGGTTGCTCTGTGTTTTTGAACCATGCTTTCTTATATTATCGCTTCACAAACAGCCTGTGCTATAAATACTGCATTAAAGCATTTGGTTTTGTAATCATTAACGCTTTACTACCTGATATTTACCGGCAAAAAGGTATGTATCGTTTATCTAATTTTTCAACTGTAAGTTTTTTGCCTATTCAGCAATTGATACGGAACTCAGATTTTTCAAGTGGCCATTATCTTATTAAGTCTTCCGCAATACTTAATTTATCAGCGGTAGAACAGTTAGGTTTGCCATTATTTAGTCCTGAAATCATAAATATGCCTGTCACGAACAGCCCTTAAAAGTGATGCCGCTCTTATTTCAGCTTGTATGTTTTTCAAGATATCAGCTTTTATGCTGTTGCTGGTTCAATACGGCTATACAAGGCGAATCTGTATTTAAACAAGAATAATCTGTTCAATGTTTGGTGTAAATAAAAACCTATTAGATAAGCAGAGTTTTACATTTCGTGCATATTGCTGAGCACTACCGCTGGTTTACGAATTCTGTACTGATTTTTATTCTGTTTGCTCATGTATCGGTGGCTTCAGAATTAATATCATCATCAGATAAAAAGGTCTCAAATCAAGAGTATGGGGATTGGTCCGGTCATGATTTTGATAATAATGATGCGCCCGCATTTATTCTTGGAGAAGGCCTTACAGGTTTTCTTAACCCATTTGGGACGGGTTTTTTTGTGGCAGCTGCCGATACAACCCCTTCGGTTCCCACTCCCACACAGCAGCAACCAGAAGAAGAAGAGCCCGAACAGGATGGCATGCCGGATACAGAAGATGATGAAGACTCTGATACCATTAAGTTACTCGAAGAATCTGACCAGCCTGCCCAGGATTCTTTAAATGTATGGCCGTTTCCAAGATCATCTGTTCATGCAAGGCCATTCCTAAGAACGCTTCCCAAATTGCTGCAAATACGTCTTAACGACGACAGAACCGAAGTAGAACGAGACAGTGCTTCGGGCGATATGATAGTAAGGAGAACGATTACCGGGGTTGAAGTTCCCTTTAGCAGCAGATATACATTTGAGCAGTTTGCTGAAGAGCACAAAAGTCATCATAAAATACAAGTATTTAAAGATTTAATTCGCGAAGAAGAAATAAGGAGAGAGCGCAGGAGAGGGGTTTTAGATTTCCGGATTACAGTGCCCGGCGGGCAAAGTTCGGCTTTTACGACTATTTTTGGCCGTCCTGAAGTAAATTTGCGTGTAACGGGTAGCGCGAATATGAATGTGGGTGTATCTATATCAGATTCCGAAGATCCGGCGCTTCCGGCTGATCAGCAGCGGCGGGTCGATCCAAAATTCGATCAGAATCTGAAACTAAATATTGCCGGTACAATCGGGGATAAGCTTACGATTTCGACAGACTGGGATACAGAAAGGCAGTTCGAATATGAAAACAGGCTAAACATTCTCTACACCGGCTACGAAGATGAAATTATACAGTCGATTGAGCTGGGTAATGTTTCCATGGAAACAGGAAACCGCCTAATTCGCGGTGGGGGATCACTGTTTGGGATTAAGGCGCGCGCGAAGCTTGGTGCTTTGGATATTACTACGGTTGTATCGCAGCAGGAGAGTGATTCGCAAACCCAGACTATTTCGGGTGGTTCGCAGGAAACTATTATAGATATTGCGCCCAATCAGTACGAGAATGATCGACATTTTTTCCTCGATTTCTTTTCCCGGCAGGAATTTGAAGGCATTATGGCCGATGTATTGAATCCCAGACGATTATTCGACATCATTAATATTGATGTATATGTTCTGGATATTTCTTCGACAGAGCAGGAAGGTCGTGTACCGGCTATTGCACTTCTGGATTTAGGTACTATTCAAACGGGTGGAGTTTTCGGCCCGCCTAATGAAGAGTTCGACCGTTTCGACCCCGGTTTACTTAATCAGTATCGCGATCCCACTATTCCTGTATCTCCCGAGGAGCTTGGGGTTGCTTCAGATGAATTCGAAGAGGGTATTTTTATTCCGCTGCAGCCCAACATCGATTATGAGATTAACGAAAACCTGGGTTACATATCTTTGCTTCGGGCCCGCCTTGATGAGCGTCAGGCTCTGGCTATTGCTTTTTCTTACCGGGACAGAAATACCAATGAAATTGTATATGTTGGTGATGAGTCTACCGGTTCTAATGATCGTCTTTTTCTGAAATTACTTCGCCCTTCTAACCTGAGTACAAGCAGCCGTGCATGGCCGCTTACAATGCGTAACGTTTACTCGTTGAATACTTCCAACTTAAGCCGCGATAATCTCGAGCTGGATGTTTTCTTTACGGGTGGTAACGTAGATCAAGTTAATATACCCGGCCTGAATAATATTCTGCTTCAGGATTTAGGGCTCGACCGCGTGGATGCTCAGGGAAATCCTACACCCGATAACAGAATCGACTTTAATACCTTTACGCTCGATCCCAGAAACGGGCGCGTGATCTTTCCTTATCTGGAGCCATTTGGTCAGCGTATTATTGATATTATAAACGCCTCGGGACTGCCGGAAGCAGAAAGAGAAGCAGCTATAAATGATTTTGCCTTTCCTCAGCTTTACACTTCGAGACCAAATACTGCAGGACAAAATTCACGAAATTCTATTTACAGGCTTAGAGGGCTTGCACGAGGCGGCGTTTCTGATAGTTTTATGCTGGGGTTTGGTTTAATACCGGGGTCTGTACGCGTTAGAGCTAACGGTATCGAGCTTTCTGAAGGTATCGATTATGAGGTGGATTATATACTTGGTAATATTATAATTACAAATCGTTCGTATCTTTCTGCGGGTCAGGATATTGAAGTGGAGTATGAGAGTAATGCGATGCTTCAGATTCAACAAACTACGTTTACGGGAGTTCGGGCCCAATATAATTTTACGGATAATATTCGCCTTGGTGGTACTTATTTCCGCCTTAGTGAACGTCCAATTCAGGATAAAATTCCGGTTGGCGATGAGCCCATCAATAATACAATTATCGGTTTTGATGCCAATGCCAGGTTCGAAGCCCCCTGGCTTACGAGAGCTTTAAATGCCCTGCCGTTACTTCAAACCAGAGCACCATCAACCATCGATCTTTCCGGCGAATGGGCGCAGCTTAGGCCCGGAATTGCGCAAACTTCTGCTGTTCAACGGGCTATTGACAGAAACGAGCTTTTCCCGGATGAAGAAAATGGTCTCGCATTTATCGACGATTTTGAAGGCTCGCGCTCAACTATCAGCTTTTTAAATCCCGGCCGCTGGTTTCTTGCTGCCGCGCCATATGCACTTCCAGCATTAGATCCGGATATGTCGAATGCTGGTCAATCCATTGCAGAACGTGGAATCAGATCTGATTTCCGCGCTCAGTTTTCGTATTACATGATTCCAACCACTATTAATCGTAGTGGTACGTTCTTTCCGGAATCTGCCGAAATCCTGATTGAAGACGTTTTCCCGAACCGACAAATAAGTACGCAGGACCAGCGTACGCTACAAACGCTGGATATCTATTTTAATCCTCACGAGCGCGGGCAATACAATTATAATATGGAAATGCGCAATCTTCTTGAAAACAGAAGAGAAGACATGTGGGGCGGTATGACGGCGGTTCTTCCCGGCGGATTAGGTGACTTTACGCAGCAAAATATTGAATTTCTGGAATTCTGGGTGCAGCCTGTTTTACCGGATGGCGCTCCTCCCGGATCCCTAAACCCATCTGATTATAATGGTAAAATTATATTCGATATTGGTACAGTAACAGAAGATGTAATTCCAAACAATACTCTTAATACCGAAGACGGTCTTTACGAGCGCGAAAATAACCTGCGTCCCGATAATCCGGATAACACACGTTCATATGTTCTTCGCTCGCCTGTTGAATTTAACGGTCAGTTTTCTGTTGCAAATATTAATCGTGAGGATGTAGGTCTGGACGGTTTGCCCTCAACAGGTAATGATGGTCTGAATGAGCAACAGGTTTTCATGGAGTTTGTAAATCAAATGGAGTCGCAGTTTGCTGATATGCCCGATCGTGCGCAGCAGTTCAGAGACGACCCTTCTAACGATAATTATGTTTACTATGATGATGCCCGTGTGCGCAGTTTACCATTACACGAGCGTTTTTACAGAATGTATGGTTACTATGAGCGTAATTCTATCTCGGAAGGTACACAACGTGCGGTAACCAATCGTCCTGATTCTGAAGGTTTGCTAAATCCAGCGGTTGTAAATACCGAAAATGCGTTTTTCCAGTTTGAGTTTAATTTGAACCCTGCAGATACGACCTCGCTAAGAGTGGGCCAAAACTACGTGGTAGATCGTCAGGATTCACCGGATAATGTCGCGCCCTGGTATCAGGTAAGAATTCCTCTTCGCGATTTCGTGCGTTCTGTAGGAAGTATAGAAGATTTACAGCGTGTTACGCATATCCGTATGTGGATGACGGGCTATAATGAGCCTTTTACGCTTCGCTTTGCAACATTCGAATTTGTTGGTAACCTGTGGCGTAAGGCCGATAATGTGGGCAATACCGAAGATCAGACAACTATTTTTGATATTTCTACCATAAATTTCGAAGAAAATGCAACCCGCAGACCGGTTCCGTATCGTATTCCTCCGGGAGCAATTCGTTCCACAATTCGTGGTCAGCAGGAGACTATTGTAGATAACGAGCAGTCGCTTGTGCTAACGGTAGAAAACCTGAAATCGCAGGATATACGGATGATAAGCCGTGTTTATCCCGGTAACCTAAGTTTGGTAAACTACTCAAATATGAGAATGTTTGTGCATGGTGAGGGTTATGAAAACCGCGAGGATGTTGAGCTTGTTGTTCGCCTGGGGCGGGATTTACAAAATAATTATTACGAATATCGTCAGCCGGTTACACCAACAGATACTACTTTTCAATTTAGTAATGTATCGGGCTCTACGACAAACCGCGACGCTCTGCTTGCCGAAGATGCGCAGCAGGTGTGGCTGCCCGACGAGAATAGTATGAATATCGTGCTGAGCACTTTTAACGAGCTAAAGCAACTTAGAAGACTCGAAGGTGTTCCGGAAGATGTAATTTATGAAAGAGCCGATATTTTAAGGGATGCGGTTCCCGGTGCACTTGTGGCCATAGTTGGAAATCCTTCGCTCGACCGTATAACAGAAATAGGAATCGGTATTCGAAACCCCCATGGCACAGGCCGGGATCCAAACCCCGTAGTGCCAACGATAAGGGGAGATGCAGCTGTGGGAAGACCAAATGATTTGCGTCGGGGCAATAGCCAGGGTGTGCCAAATCTGGATGCACAGATTTGGGTAAATGAACTCAGGGTGTCGGGTTTTGATAATCAGAGAGCTTGGGCAGGTAATGTATCGGCACGGATACAAATGGCCGACTTTGCCACTTTTAACGCAACCTTTAGCCACAGGCAAGATGGTTTTGGCTCTATCGATTCACGAATGGTAGACCGCAGTAAAAGCGACGAAACATCATATAATCTAAGCACAACCGTAAATCTGCACCGGTTTATACCGGAGGGGTATGGTTGGAATATCCCCGTGAGTTTAAGTACGCGTAATTCGGTATCGACCCCGCGGTTTTTGCCAAGAGAAGGGGATATCCGCTTTTCTGAATTTCGTTCGGCTGTAGAAGCAGACGAGCCTGATCCCGATATTAGAGACGAGATCATACGAAATCAGTTGGAAGAAATACAGACACGGAATGAATCGTACACCATTAACTTAACCGGGCTAACAAAGAATAACTCCCGATCTTTCTTATTAAGAAATTTGGTAGATCCGTTTACGCTTTCGTATAACTACACTACATCGCAGGCAAGTAGCCCTAATAATGCGTTTGATGACAGATGGAACTACACTGCGGGTTTAAACTATAACCTTACGTTTCGTAACGTAGAAACGGTGCGCCCCCTTGGCTTTCTTGAAGATTTACCGGTTTTAAATTTAATCTCAGGGTTTAGACTGGCGTATGTGCCGCGAAGCATTGGTATGCAGCACACGCTAAACCGAAGCTATTCCGAGCTGCAACGTCGCTCTTTCGACGAACAGCCAGCTTTCGATTTGCAGCAACAGCACCAGTTCACTTATGTGAATACCTTTAATATTAACTACGATATTACTCCACCGATCTCCCTTCGAATGAACACGAGGTCGGAATACAATTTCGACAATATTTCACGTGTCTTTGATGCCGACTCCACTTCATTTAACATCAGACCAACTTTTGATATACTAAATGATGCCCTTTTTGATTCGGATACAGATGTTCGCAGAGAAAGCTATCAGGAAAATTATACAGCCAGCTGGCGACCACGCTTTAATCAAATCAGATCATTAAACTGGCTAACATATCAGGCCAACTACAGAGGTGGATTTAACTGGAGAAATGCACAGCAGGGTTCTATTTTAGGAAACCGTGTCGGCAACACCTTCGGTTTAGATCAAACTGTTGGGCTTCGTATACAGGATTTGTTTAGAAGAGTACCGTTTTACGATAATGCGGTTAGAGCTAATGAGCAGGAATTCCGGCAGCGTGAAGCCGAGGCCCGAAGAAGAGTGGAACAACGGCAACGCGCGCGGGAGCAGCGGAGATGGGAGCGTGAAAAAGAGCGTGCCCTGGAACGTGGCGAAGAGCACCCACCGGAGCCGGCATCACTGAGGCGAGGAGGGCGTGGTTCTCAACCGCCTGCCGAAGACAGAACACTTGCAGATAATGTACAGTACAGATTGCGACAGATACTTCTTGCAACTGTAAGTATGCAAAGTTTCGATATTACCTACAACACAAACCGAACGCACGATCAGTCGGGTTACCGGGGTGGTGCATCCATTTTCGATGCATTTAATGAAAGCACAGATACGAACTTCTCTCCGGACTTTGGTTACCGTCTGGGTCTTAGTAATTCCATACCATTTTTGGATTTAGTGCGGCCCGAAGACGAATTTACTTCTATAGATGCGGTTACCAGAATTACCGAGAATAACGATTTAAGAGTTCGAACCTCTATTACACCATTCCGGGATTTCCGGGTGGATCTGGACTGGAACATTCGTCTGCGGGAAAATCGTGATAATACATTAACTATTTTCCAGGATTCTGTGAGCACAGATTTGCGACAGAGTGGTGGTATAGAAACCTCTGTTTGGTCTTTTGGCGGGGGGTATCGTGCTTTATACCGAAGACACCTGCAAACCGGTCTGGATAACTTACCGGAATCCGGAAATCAGATTATTTCTGAAGATGGGGATGTGCTTTTGAGTCCAAACACTATACAGCGGGAGTTTAGGGCATCTTACCTTGCCGGCATTGGCGGCAGTTTAGACAGCAGGGACTATCTTCCGTTTCCAATGCCTACCTGGAGGGTAAACTGGGGCGGTTGGGAGCGAAGAATTGGCTTTCTTAGGTCTTATGTTACGCGCCTAACGCTTTCACATAATTACAGCTCGAACTACAGGCTCGACTGGAGATTCTTCCCTGATGCCGGTAATGAGGTTAGCAGAAATGTGGGAGATTTCTCATCGGTCGATTTCAGATCAGAGTTTGAGCCGCAAAATATAACCTTAACCAGATCATTCCAGCCATTAATTGGAGCAAACTTTACGTTTACCAATGGCATTCGTGCGACCATCAATTATAACCAATCCAGAACGACTACCTTAAGTCTTAATAACAGTAATGTAGTAGAAACAGACTCGCGTGGAGTTACGGTACAGATTGGCTACAGCAAGCGTGGTTTCAGACTTCCGTTTTTCCGAAGATTTTCAAATACGCTTGATTTAAATTTGAACGTTAATTACGCCGAAGACCTGAGAAGAACCTACGCCCTTATTTCAGATTTAGCCGATGTATTCCGCGGACCTGCCGATGAAATTATTCGGGATGCTGATTTCTATGAGCCTGCAGAGCCTACCGAAAGGGGAGATGCCCGGATAACTATTACGCCAAGTATTGGCTATACCTTTTCACAAACCATACGCGCTAACTTCGAGTATCGTTATTTCCAGCTATCGCCAAGGTCGAGCGGTGTATTTCCGAGAACAGATCAGGATATTATGTTCAATATCGTAATAACCATTAGGTCTTAATTCCGTTGGCTTCCCCGGGTATTATTTTTATTCTGCTTAGCGTAAGCTGTTCTGTACTGCTTGCCAATTTCCTGAAACTTGGCGAAAGCCGGTCTTATTCAACTATAAACGTACTTACATGGAACTACGCTACTGCTGTGGCTGTAGCTTTTTTCATAAATATTGCGGGAAATATAACATTATTGGCTGCGTACAACCTTTGGTTTTGGGTTTTCTGTCTGTTAACCGGCACCCTATTTATTGCTAATTTTTTCATATTTAGCCGTTCAGTTCACGCAAACGGGGTAGGTGTAAGTATCGCAAGCATGCGAATGTCTTTACTGTTGCCGGTGCTGCTTTCTATATTTTTGTATCAGGATACTCTTGGTCCGATGCGGGTTGCCGGAATTCTTCTGGTTTTTGCGGCACTTGGGCTTATACTGTGGGCTCGTGAAGATATTAGCTTTACCAGAATAAGCGGCGCATCTTTATTGATACTTCTTTTTCTGGGCTCCGGCATGGCAGATGCATCCTTAAAAGTATATGAGGAAGAATTCAGTGGTATCGCAACCGAAGCACAGATGCTCAGCTTTATTTTTCTTACCGCATTGATAATTGGTATAATTTCTGCCGTAAAGTCTGGCAGCTTATTTAAAATGAAACCAGCCGAGGCAGGTCTTGGAGTCGCAATAGGGATACCGAATTTACTGTCGTCCTATTTTTTGATACAAGCATTTCGGTATTTCGATGCAAGCGTGGTGTATAGCACTGTTAACGTACTCGTAGTAGTTACCGGAACCATTACCGGAATTATTTTCTGGAAAGACAGACCAGCTCTAAAAGAGATATCAGGGATTATGCTTGCCGTTGCCGCAATTTATATTTTAACTTTTTTGACGTAAGCATATTCAAAAATTGCTTCTTTAATGAGGGAAGCTTAACCGTTATTTTATGAAAAGCATTATTAGAAGGATTTTTCAGAACCTTCTGTTAAACTGATTTTTTATTTTAAAAAAAGGAAATTTATGAGTGAGGAAAAACTAACACCTGTAGAACGAATTATGAAACAGGCATCGGTACTTGGTAAAAAAATCGGATTGCCAGAAGCTACAGATGTTCGTACACTAAAAGCTGCAGTCGAATTACATGCCGATAGTATTGTTACCCCTGTTTTAATTGGCAACGAAGCACAAATACGAGATGCCGCCGAAAAAAATAATGTTGAATTACCCGATAGTATAGCCATAACCGACCCCGCTTTACATCCCGAAAGAGAGCATTTTGCGGCGCAACTTTTTGAAGCCAGAAAAGCAAAGGGTTTGACTCTCGAAACCGCAAATAATATGCTTTTTCAGCCCCTTTGGTTTGCCAATTTTATGCTAAAAAACGGGCTGACTGACGGCACTCTGGCCGGTGCTACCCATACTACTGCAGAGGTAATACGTTCGGCATTGCAATCGGTTGGAGTAAAGAAAAAAGGAAGCATGGTTTCCAGTTGCTTTTTGATGATTCTTCCCGATGGAAAAGAAATTACCTATGGCGATTGTGCGGTAATCCCTTATCCCGACGAAATACAGCTCGCAAGAATTGCAGCAGATTCTGCAGAAACACACCGTAAACTTACTTCAGAGAAACCTAAGGTTGCCCTTCTGTCTTTTTCTACCAAAGGAAGCGCGCGTCACGAAAGAGTAGAACTCGTGCAAAACGCGCTTGCCTTGCTAAAAGAGGAGCAGCCAACTTTAGAAGCCGATGGCGAGCTACAGTTCGATGCCGCATTTATGCCTGAAATCGCTAACAGGAAAGCGCCCGATTCTGCGGTAGCAGGAAAAGCCAACGTGTATATATTCCCCAATCTTGATGCCGGTAACATTGGCTATAAAATAACGGAGAGAGTAGGCGGGGCCGTTGCACTTGGTCCTATTCTGCAAGGATTGGCAAAACCCGTAAATGACTTGTCTCGTGGTTGTAGTACTGCAGATATTGTGCTTATGTCTGCAGTAACGTCGCTATTGTGCGATTAAGATATTAAGGGTTTACGATGTTACGGCAGAAATGTAATTTTCTAAACGAAAGACTCCGAAACAATGAAGCAATTCCTCATACATTATTTACAACATGTTGCTTTTGAAGGATTGGGCTGTATTGAAACTTGGGCAAAGAATAACGGACATTCTCTGAGCAGTACAAAATTCTTTGAAGAAGATACTTTGCCCGGTTTAAATGACTTCGATTGGCTTATTATAATGGGCGGGCCAATGGGGGTTTATGAAGAAAATCAATATCCCTGGATAAAGGCCGAAAGAGAGTTTATACTCAAAGCTATTGAGGCCCGAAAAACAGTAATTGGTATTTGTCTTGGCTCACAGCTAATTGCATCTGCATTAGGTGCTAAAGTTTATCCGGGTAAGAAAAAGGAAATCGGTTGGTTTTCTTTGACCAAAACTAAAGAAGGCAAAAAAAACAGCTTATTGAGCGAGATACCTGAGGAGTTTATTTCCTTTCACTGGCATGGCGATTCATTTGAACTGCCAGACAAAGCTGTAAATTTATTGGAGTCGGAAGCCTGCATTAATCAGTCCTTTCTTTATGGAGATAAAGTTTTAGGGCTGCAGTTTCACCTTGAAGTAACTCCTGATGCATTATCATTAATGACCGAAAACGGACGTCACGAACTTATAGAAGACGATTTTATTCAAAATGAGAATGAGATTTTAAACCAAGCCCATCACTGTAATGCATCAAACGAATATTTGATTGCTATTCTGTCCAAATTGTCAGATTAAGCAAGAACTTCAGCTATTGAAATAAAATAAATGGAGGAGTTATTGGATAGCTCAATAGGTATTCGATTCCATAGCTTGAGTGATAAACGGGATAAATCTATCTGGTGCAAGGAATCAAAATTTTGATGAAATGCCGTGGGTATGAAATTATTTACAAGCTGAATTCAATCTCAGAAAATAGATATTTAAGACCTTGGCGTACTTATTCCTCAAATTGAATTTACAAAGGCTTTGCCGTATACACGACAAAGCCTTTGGTTAAATTTGAAAACTGTTTCCATCAGTAAAATTATTACGTAAAAATGGAAATCGTCTAAAACCTTAAATAGTACTATCTCGAGCTGGTGAAGATTTGATACTCCCAGGGGCCAAATTGGTGCTCTGTTGGGAAACTCCCGGCCTCAAAGCTTAAATCACCCCAAAATGCATCCATCCCGACCGAAGGAAGCTGTGATTCTATTTCGAAAGAAGCTATCGAATTACTCAGATTCAGCACCACGAGAATATGCTCGTCGCCAGCACTTCGCGTAAAGGCGTAAATCTGATCGTTTGCAGTAGTAGCAACGCGCTCCATTTTGCCACCACGCGCACCATTTTGTAAGGCAGCATGTGTTTGCTTCAATTGATTCAACCTCGTGTAAAACTCGATATATTTGCTGTCGAAATCCCAGTCAATAGGATCTTTTTCAAAAAACTCGAGCATTCTGTTAAATCCCGTTTCCTGTCCGTTGTAGAGCAGCGGCATACCTTCCATTGTGGCCACAAGAACCGCAAAGGCATCTTTGCCTTCACCCAGACGATCGAATTCTGTGCCGGCCCATGAGTTTTCATCATGATTGGTAATAAAATTCATCATAAATGTATTCTCAGGAAAATTATTTCGCACATCATTCAAGACAGCATCAATATCATTCGGGACAGACTCCCCACGGGCTATGCGATTCATAAGGTGATGCATTTCCCAATTGTAGCCCATGTCGAAGGCGGGGTGTAGCTCTGGAGTGTGCGCTTCAGCGAGCATAAAAACCGGTTTGATAGCATCCAGATCTCTGCGGGCTCTTATCCAAAATTCGGTTGGCACTAAGTAGGCCACATCAGCGCGGTATCCATCGATATCAAACTCTTCTACCCAATAGCGAAGGGCAGAAGCCATATAATCATGAACCGCGGGATTGTCGTAATTCAGCTGAATAACATCTTCCCAGTCGGTGTCGGGCGGAATGATAAAATCTCCTTCTTCATTAAGAACGTAGAAATCAGGGTTGGTCTGTGTTAGGGGGTTATCCCATGCCGTGTGGTTAGCTACCCAGTCTAAAAGAACTTTCATATCCAGGCTATGGGCAGTTTGGATTAAAGATCGAAGGTCGTCTTTTGAACCAAATTCCGGATTGACATCGAAATAGTCGTAAACGGCGTAGTAGCTACCTTTTGTGCCCTTCCGGTTTTTCTCGCCAATAGGGTGAACAGGCATAAGCCAAACAATATCAACACCCAGTTCTTTTAGCCTGGGTAGATGTGCTTCAACTGCACTAAAGGTGCCTTCCTCGGAGAACTGACGGATATTTACCTCATAAATGGTTGCATTGTAGCTCCATTCAGGGGGAGAAAACTCCGGATGGTCTCCATTTTTTGCGGTCTGACAAGAGAAGGTAAGCAGAGTGACAAGCAAGGTTGCTGTCAATAATATAATTCTGTTCATATAAATCTAAATCGGGTTATCAAAATAATCTTGTGATTTGAAATTGAAAAAAACGGCACTTGACGTAGCACCGACCAATACACAATTAGAAGCTTATCAAAGTCCTCTAAAAATTTAATCGCTAATTTATCTGTAAAAGAAGGATAAGAGCGATCACTGTATTAAAAATCAAAACAAATCGTCCTAAAACGATGGTTAAATATTACTTTACTTAAAAAAGCCAATTAAATGGCATTGGCAAGCCAGGCACTACGGCTTTTTTCATCGCCATGTAACGCACAAAGCGCTTTTATTACTTTACCTAAATAAGACAGAGGGGTAATGCCAAGCGAATTAATTTGCAGATACAAAGCCTTTGATTAGCCGGAGTGAAATTTGTTATTCTAATTTAAGAAAAAAAGTAAGCGCTTACATTCTTTAATTTAACAAACCTTGCAATCCCAAAACAGATATTATAAGACATTGTAAATATACAAATTATGATTATATCGTGGTCCTGTTTTTTGGGCATGAATTGATAAAACTGTGCAGAAAAGGAATAGGAAGTTCATGGAAAATTGGCGTTTACTATTTTAAAGAATTACTTGATCTATAATTGCAGTTCAACCATAACAAAGCTTGTTTAAAACCGGATATGAACCTACTTTGCCGATAAAGTGAAGTAATTGTTTTGTACCAAAGGGTCTATTTTGTATACTTCGATATACCTGATTGAAGGATAGATTTCTTATCGGGAAGACGCACTAGAGTGTATTAATAATAAATACGATTCTGAATTACAGGATATAAGCCATCGGTTTTGTTGTTGTATTTGAATAAAGGTATTTGGCCTTAGAGGCTATTAGCGTTGTCTATGCTTTTTTAATTAAACATATTTATTCTAAATACGTGTCTTTCACATTAAATCACATATTAGCTCCTGCATGTATCATCAAAAATGATCATGATTTAATACACGTGGACAGCAACCAGGAGTTCTACAGTTTTTTCAGTGAAATAACGGATTTAAAAGAAACTGAGAAGTTGCATGCGTTTTTACTGGCAAAAATAGCTAAAGATCTGGTTGCCGGGAGATTTGAGCATAAGAGTAAAACATACTCGTATACAGCCATACCCATAAGTGAAAACAGGCATATACTGATTTTTGAATCAAGTTTTGTTCAGAATAGTAGGAGCACAAAACAGCTTCCTTACACTTACAGGGAGGAATCTGATACACCTGGATTAACTTTTTCTTTGAACGGAATAGTTACAAACTGTAATCAGGCGGCACTTGAGCTGGCAGCCACTGTTGGAATGAGCCCCGAAAAACTAATAGTTGAACTGGTGATCAAAAACCTGCCACAACTATGGATTAAAAGTCAGGATACCATAAGCTACAGCACAAAAATTAGTCGTAAGTACCTCGCAGTAAATATTCACAAAAGAGACCCATTTGCCAATACCTACGTCGCCCGCCTGCAAGATATTACCGAAAATGTAGCCGTTTATCAGGCTTTATTCGATTGTAATTCTCGCTATAAGGCTGTATTTCGTAATGCCAGAATTGGCTTGTATCAGTCTACCCCGGAAGGGGAATTTATAATCGTAAATCCTGAGTTTTGTAAATTGCTCGGCTACTCCGATGAAAATGATTTTCTTTTAAATGTTTCAGATGCCAGAAGTATCTATAAGAATCCGGAACGAAGATATAAACTAATAGAAAAACTGAATGAACAGTCTCATATAATTAGCTCAGAGTCTGAGTTTATAAAGAAAGACGGCTCTTCAGCCTTGCTTTTTGGTACTACAGTTGGAGTGAAAAACGCGGAGGGTAAGTTAATTTGGCTTCAGGGCACGGTATTCGATTCCAGCAAAAAAAGCAGAAATGAACTGTTTCTGACCAAATTGATGGCTTCTCTAGATGATGTTAACGACAGCATTAATATCGCTTCTCTGGATGATCGTATTATTTACGTTAATAAAGCATTTACAGATCTCTATGGCTATGTTATCGAAGAAATACACGGAAAGACCTCCGAAATATTTTATCCGGATATTGATGCACCCAACATAGGTAGTACTATCTTTGAAAATACATTAGCAAAAGATGGTTTCTCCGGAGAAATTATAAATAAAACGAAGGATGGCAAGCTTATAACGGTAGCCCTGTCTACTTCATTTATAAAAGATGAATTTGATGAGCCCGTAGCCCTGATGGCTATTGCCAGAGATATTACAAAAGACAGAGAAGCCGAGCATAAGTTATTGGAGGCAAAACAGAAAGCCGAGGAAGCAAATGCGCTTAAATCGAATATTATTTCGAATATGAGCCATGAGTTGAGAACTCCGCTTACGGGTATCATCGGTTTCGCTTCTATTTTGAAAGATCAATTTCAGGATAAAGAGGACGAGTCGCTCATATTTATAGAGAGCATTAAAAAAAGTGGAGAGCGCCTGCTTGAAACTATGAACAATATTTTGATGCTGGCAGAGATTGAGTCTGGTAAAATTAAGCGTCAAATGCAGGAAGTAGAATTGGGTAGTTACTACAGGGGCACTTTCAAGCATTATAAAGATCAGGCTACTTCTTCCGGTTTAAGTCTGAATGTTGAAGCAGATACCGGAATAATTGCCATAACAGACCCGGATTTACTACGCAGAGTACTCGATATTCTTTTAAAAAACGCTATTAAATTTACAGAGAGAGGTGGTATAAGTATACGTATTTTCGGTGATGCCGATATAGATAGGGCCATAATAGAGGTGAGCGATACCGGAATTGGTATTGAAGAAAAGTTTTTGGATAAGGTTTTTGAACCTTTCACACAGGTGAGCTCGGGAATCAGCCGGAAATTTCAGGGTACTGGACTCGGACTTCATATCTGCCGCAGCTATATCCGTTTAATTTCAGGAGACATAAAAGTTGAGAGTACAAAGGGAAGCGGAACAACTTTCCGTATTACACTTCCTTCTAAGGCGGGTTGAAACACAATCAAAGGGTGGTTTTGCAAGGCCTTCTGGTGCTATTAATGGCGTTGCGTATATTGGATAAAAATAGTTTCGATGGTAATAAAAGGCAGCTAAGGTAAGTTACCTCGGCTAATTATAGGATTCATCCCAATATCATCTCATTCCCATTTTCTGAGTATAAATCTCTGATTTCAAGCCAAAAGTTTAGTTTAATACAGCTCATAATTTCTGATTGCTAAAAATACAGACAAAAGAACAGGGTTTTCGGGGCAGGGTTAGTCGTTATTTAGATAAGGATTTAAAATAAGAGGTGTCAGTTTAATATAATATGGCACGGTAATTGCCGTATAATTATCAAAGACTTTTGGAATATTCGCATTTATTGCCAAATACGTCACAACAGAATAAAGATTTTAGAGCTCTGCTCTGTGTTAAAACCGAAAAGGATGTGGCTGGGCCAATTGATAAAAAGGCTTGTGGAAAATATGTTTCAGAAAAATAGCAATGCAGGCTTTTCAGTTAGTATTAATTAATTCAATGCCTGTTAAGTGAGTGTAAAATTCTGTATAGAATCGGGTTTAAAGCAGAAGGCTTCTTTTTTTGCATAAATCAAACTGATTCGGCAATTAAAGCAAAATGCTAATTAACAAAAGTATAAATGCAACAGATTCCAGATGAGTAAATCTATCATGTAAATATTAGAATATACTAATGCTTATTTAGATTGATTAGAAATAAAGGTTATGATTGCTTATATTACTGACCGATAATATTACAAAACGTACTCTGTGTTAGTGATGAAAAAGAGATGATATGTTTCGCAGAGACTGAACGACTGCTTTCATCCGATTGTTTTTTATAACATAATTCGAAAAAGCGAACCCACTTAAAATATTCCATAAAATGTCAAGACTTACAGAAGCAGAAGCGGTAGATCAGGCCGCATCGAGAAAATATAAATATGGATTCAAGACAAACATTGAATATGAAGAATTTCCACGGGGTCTGAATGAGGATATCATCAGGGAAATTTCTAAACGAAAGAATGAACCCGAATGGATGCTTGAGTTTCGTATAAAGGCGTTTCACCACTGGCTGACAATGGAAGAACCGGATTGGCCAAATGTGCATTACAAAAAGCCGGATTACGATCAGATTATCTATTATTCTACTCCTAAGGAAAAGCCTAAAAAGCAGAGCCTGGATGAGGTCGATCCTGAAATACTTGCTACTTACGAGAAGCTGGGTATTCCTTTGCATGAGCAGAAAATGCTTCAAAACGTAGCTGTAGATGCTGTGTTTGATAGCGTTTCGGTTGCCACTACATTTAAAAAGAAATTAGCAGAAGCAGGGGTAATTTTCTGTTCTATAAGTGAAGCTATACAGGATCATCCCGAGTTAGTGAAGAAGTACATGGGGAGCGTAATACCAACCAACGATAACTTTTTCGCAGCTTTGAATTCAGCAGTGTTTTCGGATGGTTCTTTTTGCTTTGTACCGAAAGGGGTTAAATGCCCGATGGAACTATCTACCTATTTCCGGATCAATAATCAGGATTCAGGTCAGTTCGAGCGTACACTTATTATTGCTGAGGAAGGCGCACAGGTAAGCTATCTTGAAGGGTGTACAGCGCCCATGTTCGATACTAATCAGCTACATGCCGCAGTTGTAGAGCTTGTTGCGTTGGATGATGCCGATATTAAATATTCAACGGTACAAAATTGGTACCCCGGCGACGAAAATGGCGTAGGTGGTATCTACAACTTTGTGACCAAACGCGGTATCTGTAAAGGTAACAACGCAAAAATTTCCTGGACACAAGTAGAAACTGGTTCTGCTATTACCTGGAAATATCCAAGCGTTATTCTCAAAGGCGATAATTCTGTTGGAGAATTCTATTCTGTAGCCCTAACCAATGATTATCAGCAGGCCGATACCGGTACCAAAATGATTCACCTCGGGAAAAACACCCGTAGTACCATTATTTCGAAGGGAATATCTGCCGGAAGATCACAAAACAGCTATCGTGGTTTGGTTAAAATTGGCAAAAAGGCCGATGGGGCAAGAAATTATTCTGTGTGTGATTCTATGCTTATCGGTTCTGAGTGCGGCGCACACACCTTTCCGTTTATTGAATCATCTAACAACACTGCCTCGGTAGAGCATGAAGCAACTACTTCCAAAATTGGTGAAGATCAGATCTTTTATCTGCAACAAAGAGGTCTTGATGAGGAAGAAGCGATTTCGCTCATCATCAATGGTTTTTGTAAAGAAGTATTTAAAGAATTACCGATGGAGTTTGCCGTAGAGGCTACCAAGTTGCTGAGTATTAAACTCGAAGGCAGCGTAGGATAAAAGGGTTTTACATACTAATATTAATTCTAAAGTTCATTTAAAGTGTTAAAAATAATTAATCTACACGCCAAAGTTGAGGGCGAAAAGACAGAAATACTTAAGGGGATTAACCTAGAGATTAATCAGGGTGAAGTACACGCTATAATGGGTCCAAACGGCAGCGGTAAAAGCACCCTTGCAAAAGTTATTGCAGGCCATCCTGCGTATGAAGTAACTGATGGTCAGATTTTGTTTAACGGAGAAGATATTCTCGAAATGGATCCCGATGAAAGAGCGCGTATGGGCATGTTTCTTGCATTTCAATACCCTGTAGAAGTTCCGGGTGTTAGCAATTCTATGCTTATTCGCCAAGCCGTAAACGCTGTTAAAAAAGCTCGCGGTGAAGAAGAACTGGATCCTCTTGAGTTTGAAGATTTTATCGCTGAAAAGCTTAAGCTCGTAGAAATGGACGAGAAATTTCTGGATAGGAGTGTAAATGCCGGGTTCTCTGGTGGAGAGAAAAAAAGGAATGAAATACTGCAGCTTGCTGCTATGAACCCCAAACTTTCTCTTTTAGACGAGACCGATTCAGGTTTGGATATCGATGCTCTGCGCATTGTTTCTGAAGGAATTAACTCGCTGCGGTCCGAAGAGAACGCGTTTCTGCTTGTAACGCATTATCAGCGAATACTCAATTACATAAAGCCTGACAAAGTGCATGTTTTAATGCAGGGTCGCATTGTTCGTTCCGGAGATTCTTCACTCGCACTTGAGCTCGAAGATCAGGGTTACGACTGGCTTGTGACAGAAACTCACGTAAATGGAGAAGCCTGATGACAGTTAACGAAGAGAACAAGAAGACGCATTATCTTAAGGAATTGCAGCTTGCTTCTTCGCCCGTTAAAACTGGTGTTTCTGTTATTGAGCAGGCGAGATTAAAGGCCGCCGACGATCTCAGTATATGGGATCTTCCAAGCCTGCGGGATGAAGACTGGAAGCAATTTCCTCTTAAACCATTAGTGCGGAAGCATTTCGCTCCTGCACCCGTAAATTCAGGAATAGCGCATTCCGACATAGAACATGCTCTTATTACTGAAGCTGCGTCGGCCAGAATAGTTATCGTAAATGGCTATTTCAGCCCCGAATTATCTAATGTTGATAAGTTGCCTACAGGTTGCTATGCCGGACCCGTAAGCAAAGCACCGATTAATGTGGTTGATCAGGTAAACAATTTTTACGGTAAAGTTGCGCAATACGGGCGGGATGCTTTCACTGCATTTAATACGGCTGTAACACACGATCCTGTAATTGTTTTTGTAAAGAAGGGTGTCGCACTCGAAAACCCAATTCATATATTGCATGTTACAGATGCTTCTGATGCCTCTGTGTATACTGCCCCCCGTGTATTTATTTATGCAGAGCGCCACAGCGATTCAACCGTTATTGAAGATTTTATAGGCAAAGGTGAGCATGCTTATTTTACGACTTCGGTTTCGGAAAGTGTTCTGGAAGATGAATCTCACATACTGCACGTAAAAATGCAGCGTGAAACTGCAGAAGCTGTTCATATCAGCAGAGTTGCCTCAAAACTGGGGCGTGGAAGTAATTTTAACTCCTACATGATCTCTAACGGTGCTAAAATGTTCCGAAATGAGCCGCTTTCCCTTGTAGATGCTGAAAATGCACATGCTACCATAGACGGTCTTGTACTTGTAGATCAGGATCAGATATCTGATACTCATAGTACTTTAGACCATCTAAAGCCAAATTGTACAAGCCATCAGCTTCATAAGGTAATTGCTAATGGCAGAGGTAAGTCGGTCTTTAACGGAAAGATTTTTGTCCGAAAAGATTCACAGCTTATTGATGCTTTTCAGGAAAACAGAAACCTGTTGCTGTCGAAAGATGCGAATGTATTTACCAAGCCTCAGCTTGAGATTTTCGCAGACGACGTTAAGTGCAGCCACGGTGCTACCATCGGTCAACTTTCTGATGAGGAAGTTTTTTATATGCAAAGCCGTGGTATTACCAAATCTGAGGCCATTCAGCTGTTAACCTATGGATACGCACTTGAAGTAATTGAAAATATTCCCGTGCCGTCTTTACGTGAGCAGTTAAGCTACAATGTGGCCGCGTTTACCGGCGCATCTATCGAAGCTAAAGATATCGTTTAAATTTGTTTCGCCGTATATCCGGCACTTTACAACTCGTTATAAGTAATATTCATGCAAACAACTGCAGAACTCTCCACTTTAGCATTTACAAATACTCCCGGCTTTGTCCGGGAGTATCGTAAAGATTTTCCCATACTTGATAGAATGGTGTATGAGAAACCTTTGGTTTTTCTCGACAATGCAGCTTCTACGCAGATGCCTAGTCAGGTAATGGAAACCATCACAGCATACCACAGCTTCCATCATGCTAATGTGCATAGAGGTGTTCATCAACTTAGCCAGGAAGCATCGGAACTTTATGAAGGTGCCAGAGAGAAAATTCGCGCTTTTATTGGAGCTAGCAGCGAGCGTGAAGTTATTTTTACAAGTGGAACAACAGACTCAATAAATCTGGTAGCAAACAGCTATGGTGGCTATAACCTGAAACAAGGTGATGTTATCCTTATTTCAGAAATGGAGCACCATGCTAACATTGTGCCTTGGTACATGGTTGCCAGGCGAACAGGTGCAATAATTAAAGTAATTCCGATCTTGGATGATGGCACTCTCGACATGAATGCCCTTCATGAAATGATTCGTGACGAGAAAGTTAAAATCCTCTGCGTAAATCATGTTTCAAATGCTTTGGGTACCATTAACCCGGTAGCGGAAATATGTGCTCTTTGCAGAGAAAAGGGTATTATTACCGTAATTGATGGCGCACAGGCTGTAAGCCACGATAGTGTAGATGTAAAATCTATTGGAGCTGATTTCTACGCTTTTTCTGGTCATAAAATGCACGGACCGACCGGAATTGGAATTCTGTATGGCCGGGAAGATATTTTAAAAGGCATGGAGCCCTTTAAGGGCGGTGGAGATATGATTCTTAGCGTTTCTTTCGAACATATTGAGTGGAACGAGCTTCCATTTAAGTTCGAAGCAGGTACGCCTCCTATTGCACAGGCAATTGGTTTGGGAGCCGCTGCAGACTATTTAAATAGTTTGGACAGAGTAGAAGTAAAGAAATACGAAGATTCATTATTGCATTATGCCGAAGAAAAATTGATTACGGTACCGGGACTTAGAATAGTTGGCAAGGCCGCAAATAAAGTTTCCCTGCACTCTTTTGTAATTGATGGCGTGCACCCGCACGACATTGGATCTATATTGGATGGGGAAGGTGTTGCGGTGAGAACAGGTCAGCACTGTGCAGAGCCGGTAATGAAACGATTTGGAATACCTGCTACAACCCGGGCCTCTATGTCTTTCTATAATACATTCGAAGAAATTGATGAGCTGGTACTTGCATTACATAAAGTAACGGAGCTTTTTAATGTTACTAAATAACAGATCAAAAAATCTGTATCAGGAAGTAATTCTTGATCATAACAAAAATCCCAGAAATTATTCACAGCCAGAGCGTTTCAGCCATTTCGCCAAGGGTAATAATCCTCTGTGCGGCGATAAGCTGGATTTGTTTTTGCTGCTTAATGATGAAAAAATAGTTGAAGAAATTGGTTTTATCGGGGATGGTTGCGCAATATCCAAAGCATCGGCTTCAATTATGACGACCGTCGTAAAAGGAAAGCACATAGACGAAGTAAGAAAGCTTTTCGATGGATTTCACAATATGGCCGTAGGTAATATTAGTGCTTCGGAAGATCCCGCGCTTAGAAGACTTCGCGTATTTGAAGGAGTTAAAGATCTCCCGGCACGCGTTAAATGCGCAACACTTGCCTGGCACACTTTGGATGCAGCGCTTAACAACAAAGAAATTATTTCAACAGAATAGAAAACAGCGGAGATTATTATGCCAAAAATAGCTGAAATAGAACGTACACCAAACCCCAATGCAATTCGCTTTGTGCTTAAAGATCCTATTTCTCAGGGAGTTACACGTTCTTATGAGTCTGCCGAACTGGCAGGTAAGGATCCCTTCGCATCACAGCTTTTTGAAATAGATCACGTAATTAATGTGTATTACGTAGATAAGTATGTTACCATTACACAAGACGGTGAAGCAGACTGGAACGATTTGCTACGAAAATTGGCGCCGCCTATTAGGGAAGCAGAAGCCGTTGGCGTGCTTGAATCAGACGATGATGAAGTACATGTTTCGAAAGAGGCGCTAAATGATCCCAGACTCGTAGAAATAAACGATATGCTGGATGAGCAGGTACGCCCTTATTTGCTTGCAGATGGCGGTGGTCTCAAAATTCTGGGATTAGATGGAAATATACTTAAAGTTCATTATCAGGGCGCTTGTGGTACTTGCCCTACAGCCACAACGGGAACACTTTACGCTATCGAAAGTATGGTGAAAAGAATTCATCCCGAAATAGAGGTTAAGTCTGTTTAAATCAAAATTGAAACAACAGGAGGACTTCTGAATGGCAATCTCAATTAGTGAGCGGGCCGCAAAGCGAATCGAGGAAATTCGTGAAGCCGAGAATAGATCAAGCGGCTGTTTACTTCGTATTGGAGTAGCAGGCGGTGGATGTTCTGGCTTAACTTATAAGCTGGATTTCGATGAAAGCGGTCTTGACGAAAAAACAAAAGATAAACTTTTTGAAAGCAACGGAATAAATTTCATCGTAGACATGAGAAGTTTTCTGTATTTGGCCGGAACCGAACTAGATTATACTGACGGTCTTACAGGAAAAGGATTTCATTTTAGCAACCCAAATGCAAGCAGAACCTGCTCTTGTGGTGAATCCTTCGCAGTATGACAAGAAAAGTGTGACATTTTAAATTAATAAAAGGCTTTGTATCGCTAAACAGATCAAGGCCTTTTTTAATTGGAAAAAGGGCATTGACGAGAAAATCTTTTATATGAATTATATGACGTTCATGAACAATTTCTCCGACAATCTCAATTGCCTGTAAACCTGACCAAAGGTGCTGGTATCTGTTCTTTTTTTGCTTCGACCTTGCATACAAACAAAATTTATTGCTTTTCAAAGCCTGTTTTTGGTTGTTCTATACAATTTAGATATAGAAATTATTTCCCGTGAATAAGGTTGAAATTTGTTGCCATGCTGTTAAATGCACAACATTGAAATAAAAAAATACTATGTTTGAAAATAAAGTAGCTAAATCGGGTCTCATTACTCTCGATTTAGAGAAGTTTGTAGAAAAAACAGAAATTGTTTCTTTCGATCTGAAAGATTTTCTTTTCATGGAACTGATATTGAAAGAAAAAGATTTTCGTGAATCCCTTAAAGAATTTGACTGGACTAGTTGTACAAATAAAATTATTGCTGTGCATTGTTCTACAGACGCAATCATTGCGCACTGGGCATTCATGCTTGTTGTTTCTCATGCGTCTGATTATGCCAGTAAAACAGTGTTTGGAAATCCAGAAAGTGTTCGTCTGTCGCTATCTATAAAAAATCTTGAGGCTCACAATTGGGCACAATACGATGGTAAAAGAGTTCTTTTTAAAGGATGTAGCGTTGAACAGCTCAACCCGGCAATATACGCTGCCGCTACAGCTTGTATTTTACCCTACACCGAGAGGTTAATGTATGGTGAGGCTTGTTCTTTTGTACCCGTTTATAAAAAATCAAAGCAGCCCAAAGCAGTATAATTGTTTATGCTATGTTATAATTTGGTGAGGTTTTAACCCTGGCTGGTAAAGACTTCAGCAAGTATCTTATTATGAGCATTATAATCTGTTTTAAAAAAACCTTAGTTTTTCTTAAGAATTCAGTTACTGTATAGTACCCTCACCTTTTAAATTGTTTACTTTTCCAAAATATAGCTGAAATGAACATAGAGGCCAGAAAAAAAGACCATGTAAGGCTATGTGCGGAAGGTGATGTATCCTACCAAAAGTCTGCGGGATTCGACTTGTATGATTTCAGGCATAAAGCTCTGCCAGAAGTAAACCTTAAAGAGATTGACACCTCAATGTCTTTTCTGGGTAAAACAATTTCATTTCCGCTGTTTATTTCTTCAATGACTGGTGGTTACACTGGGGGTGGAGCCGTAAATGCCATTATAGCAGCGTTTTGTGAGAAAAATAAAATACCTTTCGGAGTAGGGAGTCAACGAGTAATGCTGGAAAATCCTGATTCTGCATCATCTTTTTCTCTTGTTCGTGACATAGCGCCAACTGCATTTATTGCTGCAAATATAGGAGGGTGTCAGCTAATCGAAAATGTTGGCAAAGAAGAATGCCAGAAAATGATAGATTGTGTGCAAGCCAATGCGTTAATCATTCATCTTAACCCGTTACAAGAGCTGATGCAGCCTGAGGGAGATACCCGTTTCAGAGGTATTTTAAATGCCATAAGGGTCTTGTGTGGCGAACTGAGCGTGCCGATGATTGTAAAAGAAACCGGCGCCGGAATAGACGGACGTACTGCACGTCAACTTTACGAAGCTGGTATTCGGGTAATTGATACAGCCGGAGCTGGCGGTACAAGTTGGGCTAAAGTCGAGAATGATCGGAAAATAAGTATAGATCCGGTATCAGAGATATTTAATAATTGGGGCATCCCTACAACTACCTGCATTCAGGAAATTAAAAATGAGCTTGGTAAGGAGCAGAATGTTAGCATTATCGCTTCTGGAGGCATTACGGGCAGTTTAGATCTGCTTAAGGCAATTTGTTTGGGCGCAACTCTGGGTGGGAGTGCTCAGCCTGTAATAAAAGCAGTAATTCAAGACGGTGAAGTTGGTTTACAGCAGTTATTTGATACCTGGAAAAAACAATTTACAATAGCCATGTGTTTACTTGGTTGTGATACCATCGAAGATTTAGGCCCCGACTGTTTAATTCCACTTCATTAATTTATATGAAGAACCTATGAATCTATTTGTTTAACCTTCGAATATAGTCATCTGCAAAAAATAAGATATATAGCATAATATATGATGTAATTGTTGATAGAAATATATTCAAATAAATTGCAATTTTTACTATAGATATATTTGCCGAAAACTACAAAAGCAGATGCCTTCTTAAACCCGGATTATGAAGCCAGATATTATTTTTCGTGACACAGCGATGTTGTATCTTAAATATCCGAATCTTAAAACACCAACGATCATATTCTTTTGAAACTTCCTTTTCTAACCGAATTTGAAGAGGCTTTGGAAGCCCTGATTATTCCAGAATACCCCTCCGGACTTTATGATCCTGTTCGCTATATTTTACTTCTTGGCGGCAAACGTATACGGCCATTAATAGTGCTGAATGCCTGCGGTATGGCAAAAGGCAATCCACAAGAAGCTATGCCTGCTGCTATAGCCGTAGAATTGTTGCATAATTTCACCCTTATCCACGATGATATTATGGACAAGGCCGATAGCAGGAGAGGGCAGCCAACAGTTCACAAAAAATGGGATGAATCGGTTGCCATTTTGAGCGGCGATGTGATGTTTAATATGGCCTATGAACAGCTCTTTGTTTATGCTCAAACAGAGTATGGCTTACATCGCATGAAAGATCTTCTAACTGTTTTCGGTAACGCAACACGCATTGTTTGTGAAGGGCAAGCGAGCGATATGGAGTTCGAGAAACGTTTGGATGTAGCTGTAGACGAATACCTGGATATGATAGGCGCCAAAACGGCAGCATTGCTGCAGGCGAGTTTTCAGATGGGCGGTATTGTAGCAGGCGCCTCTGAACAAAAAATTGAAATTCTTGGCACGCTTGGCCGAGAAGCCGGCGTAGCTTTTCAAATACAAGACGACTTACTTGATGCTATTGCAGATCCGAAAGATTTCGGGAAGAAAAAGGGTGGTGATATCTATGAGGGTAAAAAAACTTTTTTAAGCTTAATGGCCCTTCAGAGAGCAGAAAACGAAACCAAAGAAAAACTTTCTTCTATTTTGCAGAATGATGCATGTACTCAACAAGAGGTTAGCTACGTTACGCAGTTATATTACGATTTAGGAGTAATAGAAGAAACTGAAAAAGCAATTAATAATCGTTATATTACGTGCTTGTCGGCTTTAGAGCATTTCGAAGATGGCCCGTTTAAGTCTGCTGTTGTACAGCTTATAGAGTCGCTTAGAAAAAGGAAGTCCTAGACCGGTTCATCATAAAAAAAGATATTAATCATTATAAAATCCATTGCAGATTATCATTTTGAAAAACAGTATCCTCAAGCTATCAGTCCTGTTTCTTGCAGTCATTATCCTCGCATCATGCGGCAACCGAAATCAAATAAGGCCGGGCGACACTCTTGAAGTTGCTTTCGATAAAGCCATGGCATTTTACGATCGTGGCCGATTTGGAGATGCCGCACAAGCTTTCGAAACAGTAATTACTGTTGGACGCGGAACCGAGATTGGCCAGGAAGCGCAGTTTTTTCTTGCTGAAAGCTATTTTAACAACAGGCAATTTCTTTTAGCAGCGGCAGAGTATCAAAGATATCATGTGTTTTTTCCTCGTTCTGCAAGAGCCGCTGATGCTCAATTTGCCGAAGCTTTTAGCTACTACAGACTAAGCCCGCGATACAATTTAGATCAGTCGGATACGATCCGATCAATTGAACTCTTTCAGCTTTTTATAAGCAGAAATCCAAATAATCAAAAGGCTTCAGAAGCAGCCGATTATATAGATGAGTTAAGAGAAAAGCTTGCTCTTAAACGATTTAGAGCTGCTGAACAATATGTACGTCTTGCCGGACGTGAGGCGCGGAATTATAGAGCTGCCGCTATTTACTTTGGAATTACATTCGACCGCTTCCCGGAAACCATTTATGCAGAAAAGGCGCTAGCGAATAAAATTATGGCGCATGTTTATTTTGCGGAGAATAGTGTTTCTGCCCGCCAGTTAGAGCGCTTTCAGGAAGCAGTAGAAGCCTATGAAACATACGTACAGCTCTTTCCCAGGGGAGAATCGAGAGATATTGCCGAAAGATATAACGATAGGGCCGTAACTGCGATTGCTAACCTCAACCGTGCTTCTTCAAATACTACTCAAGAAGACAGATCTGCTGTGAATTAACCGCATCTGCGGGAAAACTTCCTGTTTGGTTGCTGCTTTTAAATAAGTAAAAGTGTAAATCCCAAAATGGCAAAAAGACAAATTGGGTTATTCGGCGGATCTTTTGATCCGCCACATATTATGCATGAAACTCTTATTGATCGTTTTCTTGCATCAGAACTATGCGATGAAGTCTGGGTTCTTCCGGCTGCGGCTTCACCGTTTAAGGAAAATGGTCATTTTACAACCTTCGAACATCGGTTAGAAATGGCAAAGCTGGCCTTTGGTTACTTAGAAAATGTAAGAGTATGCGATATTGAGCGCCATTTGCCACAGCCTAGCTACACCATCCAAACTGTAGAGTTTTTACTGGCTAAATATCCGGAATACGGTTTTAGAATTTGTATTGGAGGAGATAATCTTGCGTCTTTTCATAAATGGAAAGACGCGGAAAAAATTCTCAGGCTAACAAAAGTTTTAGTAGCAGAGCGACCTGATGTATCTACAATTGCTGCAAAAAACAGCCCTTCATTTATTGTTGTACCGCATAAACCCCAAGCCTGTTCTTCTACTGAGGTGCGCAAAAAACTTAGCATGCAGAGCCGAAGTAGTATACATCAAATGCCATTAAACCCTGTTATCACGGATTATATTTTGCAGAATAATTTGTACGTAAATACGTGAATTATTATTGGGTTTCACTAATTAAGCCATTTTTAACGCTTCATTCTAAAAAATAGCTTAACCAGCTGACTACATTCTTCTTCCATAACATTGTGAACAATTTCAAGCTGATGATTCAGCTTTTTGTTGGAAGCAATATTAAATAAACTACCGCATGATCCGGTTTTAGGGTCAAGACAGCCAATAACAACCTGTTTTAGCCTCGACCATACTAGTGCGCCGGAACACATAGGGCATGGCTCCATGGTTACATAAATAGTGCATGAGCTCAGAAATTTATCATTAATTGTGCTGCATGCGGCCGATATGGCGATCATTTCGGCATGAGCTGTTGGGTCTTTAAGCTGCTCCACTAAATTATGGCCGCGACCAATAACCTGATCTTCTTTAACAACAATAGCTCCCACTGGAATTTCACCTTTAGCAAGTGCAAGCTGCGCTTCTGCCAATGCCATTTGCATGAATTTTCTGTGTTTGTTTTCACCTTTATTATTAAACATGTTTTTCTTTAGCTAAATTATTGTCTCTTATTAATTTTTGAAAAGTTTTTAATTGCGTTCGTATTCAACGCTGGAGCAAAAAAACGGAGTATAGGTTATCTATTCGAGGATTTAATTTTTGCTCAAAGGAAGAAGAAGGGCAAAAGAGTAGTTTTGCAAAGCCTTCTAATAGTAATCGGCTATATATGATGCATTAAATGAACATATACATTACCAAAATGAGATAAAATTGGTTTATTCATTCAATTGAAACAAAGCCTATATTTTAAAGTCAAATTCAACTATATTTGTAAAAGTGCATGCATAAGGTGAAAACTTTAGTGAAAAACTTCCTTTAATCAGTTTTTTTTACATTTTGTTTAGTCGTAACGGTTTTATTAAGTGTAAAGCTTAACAAACGGTTTAAATCACATTCCAAAGCTACTTCAGATAAAAAAACCTTTAAGCTTTATCGTGAGGTCTTAATTTACTATTTTTGATACATTACAGACCCAAAATTGATTTGGTTTAAGATTAGTAGATTGTATGTGTCATAAATAAGGACAGCAATTAAAAGCTTGGGGTAAAATAATAAGCCGTTCTGATTAGCTAAACGGTTGCAGCAGGTGAGTTGACGAATTAATAAATTAAAATAATATTTAATTTCGGGTATAATACATGTCAGGGTTTGACAAAATTTGTCTTGAACAGCTAAATAGTAAAATTAGGGATATAAAGGACTTTCCGAAACCGGGTATTATTTTCAAAGATATAACACCTTTATTGAGGGACCCGGATACGCTATACATGACAAACAGGTTGTTGGCCAAACCATTTTTAAAAGAAAAGGTAGACTTAATAGTAGGGCTTGAGTCAAGGGGATTCCTTTTTGGTCCATCTCTTGCTATGCGATTAGATGCGGGTTTTGTACCCATACGTAAGCCCAACAAGTTACCTGCAAAGACTATTTCAGCTTCATATAAGCTGGAGTACGGAGAGGACAGTGTTGAGATTCATGCAGACTCAATAATTAAAGGAAATCGTGTATTAATTCATGATGACCTAATAGCAACAGGGGGTACAGCTGCGGCTGCTACCGAGCTGGTAGAACGTTTGGGGGGAGAAGTAGTTGGCTACTCCTTTCTAATTAACCTGTCTTTTCTTGAAGGAACAAAAAAACTAAAAAACAATGTACTTTTCGACGCATTATTAACATTTTAGTGACTAAAAAATATATTGTTTAAATTCATTTCCGCGTTTATAAAGGCGGTTGAATTACCTATATTCAGCTTGCTGGCAGAGCCGTTTAACTTTAGGCTGTAGTAATGCTAATGTAGCAACTTCATGTTTATATAACACACAACGAACACGAACGATAATAGAAATATGAAATCAAATCTGATTACCCAAATCCTGATTGTCTTATCTTTTGCATTGCTGCTCTCAGCCTGCAGCAGCAGAGTCGCCATTCAGGATGTAAATTTTGCACAACCAATCGAGGTTGTAGCTCAAACTAATGCCCAGGGACAGTTCGAAGATGTACGGTCTGGTCTTACGTTTAATGTGCTACCTATGCTCGAAAAAGAGGGGATAGAACTCTCTGCTTTTAGTGGTGCCGAAGTACGTTTTATTCGTAACCACCAGGGGTATTACTTTGTAACCGCTGCCGGCTTTAGAAATGTCTACGTTATGCAGGTTCGTGAAAACGAGCTTCGTTCCACGAACATCATTCGTGTGTCCGACAATAGACTGCAGGGCCCTGCTTTTAACCAAAGAAATCCGCTTATACAGCTAATCGATGGTGACCGCATAATTAACCTGACTAAAAACGGCATTCAATCATAAGACGAAGATAACTTTGATCTAAGGACACAGAAAAGATGATGAAAACTATTTCCCGCATACCCGTTCTTGCTGTGATACTGGTCGTTTTTGCCGGTTTTAACGCAGAGCTTAACGCACAGCATCAATCCGATTACCAAATTGTTCGTAACTATCAGGCCGAATATCAAACGGTGCTTAATGCAATTAAGACCCTTGATTCCGTTGAGGACGCAGATCGCGTAATTGGCCGTATTGACAGACTGAACAGTGATTTTTCCGGTAATGCAGCATTAATTAATCGCTACATTTTCCCTGAGAATTTTAATACACAGGTTGCAAGCCTGCGCGATTTGGCAAACGCCTCAAGGCGACATTTAAATCGGGTTGCTTCTCAGGCCAATGAGATTACTCAACTCAATGAAAGAGTAGGTGATCTCACCAATCAGATCGAGCGTTTTAACACCGAATCTGATTCATTGAGAAATGCGCTACAGCAAATGACGCGCGACCGAAACGCTAACCGCGCTGTGGCTCAGAATCTACGTCGCCAGCTCGAAAGCAGAGATGAATTTATTCTCGGTCTTGTAGACTCCTTATTTATTGCTTACGATAATCTAAGCTTAGCTTCTCTTTCTGCTTCAGAAAGGCAAGAATTTGCCCTTAGAGCAGATCGGGATAATGTAGTTGGCCATATAGCAGCTGTAGTTGAAAGCAATATTTCTTTTGTAGATACTCACACACAGCTATCAAGCGCAGATTTCCTTGATCTTCGTGCTAACTACTATCGTTTCGAAAACGCATGGTCTAAGCTTGGTAACAAACTGGCGACAGTTTATGAAAGTTCTGAAGGCCGTGCCGAAAAAGTAAATGAAGTAAATGGCATGATGGATACCTGGAAGAATCGCTTGGATCAGTCTGTGTGGCGTTCACTTTCTGCTTCATTTGAGAACAGAGGCCTTCAACTGGCATCTTTTAACTCATCTTCAGCTTTTTACAGTGCATTAAACTCATATCTTGATGGTCGCATCAATTCACTTCGTGATGAAGCTGGTAGCGAAGAAGAAAAGGCTCGTTTTGAAACTTTTGCTGATGTATGGCATAACGATGTGAAAATGAACTGGCAAGGAAATATAATTGATGGCCGCGTTCTGACACACGAAAATATTGCTACAATCGATCGTAAATTAAGTGAGTGGGGCGTTCTGGCAGAGCCAAGAGGCAGTAACTACCTTATTTTGGCAATTATTCTAGGACTAGTTGCTCTGGTGATGGTTGTACTTTATGTTACCAAATCGGGCAAAACAGCAGAAGCTAAAAAGTAGTAGCGTATACTTAAATCACGAAACTGATTTATAGAAATTCTTAAAAAAGCCATGATTCTTACATAAGAGTCATGGCTTTTTTGCGTAGTTGAAAATATTCATAGACACATAAAATGTTGTTCAAACCTTTGTAATTAATGGCTTATAAAACTGTAAGAATCGAATTTCAAGAGGTTTCTACTTCATGTTTCTTAGTATTTTTGTACTTTTGAGTACAGATATAATTCACTTTTGCCCGCTAAGAATGCACGAAAAATTGAATTTATCTGTTGTGGCTTATTGATTATATTAATTAATAGAACAGTGCCTAAGGCATAAAACCAGTGAATCTCCAGATCATATGTGATTAAGCATTTGAGGATTCTTCATAAGTACCCTTAGGCTTTATTTTAACAAAAAAACTGCAAAACAAAAGTTAGAAATATGCAAACAAGAGCCAACGCAGAGTTAATAAATGCCTTAAGAAATACTGCCCAGCGCCTGGCAAATGGTGCAGATTATAATTGGTGCCATATGGGCAGATGTAACTGTGGTCACCTGGCGCAAACAATCACGAAACTGAGCCCTGCCAGAATCCATGAAATGGCTCTTGAAAAAGCCGGTGACTGGAGTAGTCAGTCTGTAGAACATTGTACAACCACCGGTCTTACGATTGATCATATTATTCAAACTATGCTCGAGATTGGTTTAACGAGACAAGATCTTCTACATCTAGAACGTCTTTCTGATCAGCGTGTATTGTACCGAATCGCTCCAGAAAGGCGTCAGTCAATGAATCACAAAAGGAGAGACGATGTCGTTTTGTATATGCGTAGCTTTGCATCTCTGCTTGAAGATGAGCTAATTTCAGAATTGCCGGGTAAAAAGGAAATACAAAGCATTGTTGATGAGATAATTGAAGAAAAAGCGATTAAAGTTACTTCCTGATAGTTGTTATACTCTGCATTTTTGTAACTATGAAATGAAATTTCTTCTTTAAAATATGCATACGTGTATCTCTCAAAAACTAAAGCTGTAAATAGGTAAAGATTTATTTGTCTTGTATGCGTAATTGCAAGGGCTTATACGTATATTCCCACCAAGCTTAACAAAGGCTGAGTTCCACAATTTATAAGACCAAAGGATTTGTTTTAAAACTATAATTCGCTTTTATTCATTGAGTTAACCAGAGTTCAGTTTTAGAAGGCTTTGAAAAAGCCTTTTTTGTTCGTATTCGACGCCTGATCAAAAATATAACCGGAGCTTAGTTACTCTAATCGAGGATTTTATTTTTGATCCAAGGAAGAAGA
>JAIULZ010000022.1 GCA_022565805.1 Balneolales bacterium | reverse complement strand
AGAAGGCTTTGAAAAACCTTCTATTTTGTTCGTATTCGACGCGGGAGCAAAAATAAAACCGGAGTATAGGCTATCTATTCGAGGATTTTATTTTTGACCCAAGGAAGAAGGCGGGCAAAAGAGTGGTTTTGCAAAGCCTTCTAAAAAAAGATCAAGAAAGCACGTTTATCACAGTAGTGGTGTTTTTAACGCCAGATCAAAAATATGTATATTAATCCCTTGAACTAAGTAATGAAAAGGCAACTGAGAAATTTTGTCGAGCCTTCCATTCATAAACTTAAGTAATTTTTACACCAAGACAGATTTACTGTACTCATTTATTTTTAACAAATTTATAATTCATGAATCTTAAAGATCAGCATTATACCAGCGATTTTATTAAAAAGACATTTGGCAGGCTCGACCAGCTAAGGAGGTATCTTTGACTACGATCACCGAAAACTTCGTATAGCCGAACTCGAGCAATCTACACAGGCGCAGGACTTTTGGGATAATCCGGACAGAGCCCAATCTGTTATGAAAGATCTTAACTTTGAAAAAGATTGGGTTAAGGGTTGGGATTCACTTCATGAGCGAAGAGAAAATATTCAGGTTTATCAGGAAATGATAGAAGAGGGTGAAGCTGTAGAGGCGGAACTGAAGCAAGAAATAGGGCTACTTGTTGAGGGCATAGAAGATTTAGAATTCAGGAATATGCTTCAGAATGAAGATGATCGCCGTGACGCCCTTGTTACAATTAACCCGGGTGCCGGTGGTACAGAAAGCCAGGATTGGGCGAATATGTTGTATAGAATGTATGTACGCTGGGCAGAAAAAGCCGGATTTAGTGTATCCACTGTAGAATATCAGCACGGGGAAGTAGCAGGAATTAAAAGTGCATCAATCGAAGTAACCGGCGAATTTGCTTATGGCTATTTAAAAGCAGAAAATGGTGTTCATCGCCTTGTACGAATTTCGCCCTTCGACAGCAATGCCCGCAGACACACTTCTTTTTGCTCCATTTTTGTGTATCCCATTGTAGATGATGAAATTGAGATAAATCTGAATCCAGCCGATATCGAACTTCAGCGCTTTCACTCTTCGGGAGCCGGAGGGCAAAATGTGAACAAAGTAGAAACAGGTGTGAGGCTAGTATGGACGGGAACCCTTAGTGATGGATCTCAGCCCAGGGTAGTTGCAGAGTGCCAGCAGGAGAGGAGTCAGCTGCAGAACAGGGAGAAAGCCATGCAGCTTCTTAAATCCCGTGTTTATGCACTTGAAAAAGAAATTAAGGAAGCGCAGAAAGATGCTCTAGAAGGCACAAAAAAAGCAAATGAGTGGGGTTCACAAATTCGTTCTTACGTGATGCATCCCTATAATATGGTTAAAGATCACCGTACAGATCATGAGACCTCTAATGTAGATGCGGTAATGGAAGGCGATCTTGATGCTTTTATAAAGGCTTTCCTCATGAGCGAAGCCCGCTAAGTGCAGGAAATTAAATACTAAATTAATAAACGGAAATGCAGGCTTACGATTTTTTAGTTTTAGGAAGTGGCAGCGCGGGTCTTTCTTTTGCATTGGAAGCAGCAAAGTTCGGGTCGGTATGTATTGTTACCAAAAAAAACAGCGCCGAGTCGAATACAAACTATGCACAGGGTGGTATTGCCAGCGTACTTGACGCTGCAGATTCTTTTGAGAAGCATGTACATGATACTCTCGTAGCCGGAGCCGGAATGTGCGATCCCGAAGTTGTAGCAGAAGTGGTTCGCCGCGGACCCGAAACTATTCGTAAACTTATTGCTCTTGGAGCTGAATTCACTCAAAAAGAAGGTGGCCTTCACCTTGTGAGAGAAGGCGGGCATTCGCACCATCGAATTATTCATGCCGATGATATGACGGGTCGTGAAATCGAGCGTGTGCTACTTGAAAATGCAGACAGCCACCCTGGTATTACAATTTTGGAACACCACTTTGCCATGGAGCTCATCACAGAGCATCACATGGGACAAAAAGTTACCAGATATACCGAAAATAACCAGTGCTACGGGGCATATGTACTTAACTTACAAACGTCTAAAGTAGAGCGCATACTTTCTAAAACAACTTTACTGGCAACGGGTGGAGCAGGTCAGGTTTATCAACATACTACAAATCCTCCTATCGCAACCGGCGATGGTGTCGCAATGGCCTATCGCGCTAAAGCCAGAGTTTCGAATATGGAGTTTATCCAGTTTCATCCAACTTCGCTGTATCATCCCGATGCAAACTCGTTTTTAATTTCCGAAGCAGTAAGAGGCCATGGTGCTAAGCTCCGGAATAAGGCCGGTGAAGCATTTATGGCTCAATACGACAAAAGAGAAGAGCTTGCGCCACGCGATATTGTAGCTCGAGCCATAGACGATCAGCTTAAAAAACGCGGAGATGATTTTGTCTATCTTGATATTCGTAGTGCTGGTAAAGAAGATCTGCAAAAAAACTTCCCGAATATTTACAAAGAATGTTTGCGGCATGGTATGGATATGTCTCAGGATTTAATACCAATCGTGCCTGCAGCTCATTATATGTGTGGTGGCGTTTGGACCGATATTCATGGCCAGACAACTATTAAAGGTTTATTTGCAGCCGGCGAGGTTGCATGCACCGGGTTGCATGGTGCAAACAGGCTCGCATCAAACAGTTTACTTGAAGCCCTTGTTGTTGCAGATAATGCAGTTCTAAAGGCAAAAGAATTTGCAAAAAATCAGGAAATAAATGCAGCTGTTCCCGAATGGGACGACTCCGGCACCGTTAATACAGAAGAGTGGGTTTTAATTTCTCATAATCACCGGGAGCTTCAGCAAATTATGTGGGATTACGTTGGTATTGTGCGCAGCAATTTGCGACTTGAGCGCGCATTTCGCCGTACGCGTCTTCTGCATGAAGAAGTGGAAAGTTTTTACCAGCGCACAAAAGTGAGCGAACCGTTGTGTCAGCTGCGAAATATGATTTCGGTGGCTTATCTTATTATTCGGTCGGCCATGAACCGGAAGGAAAGCAGAGGGTTGCACTACACTACAGACTACCCGCATTTAAATGATAAAGTGGAGCACCATACAATTCTGTAGCTAACATGGTATTAATTGTTTATGAAGACTATTGGCTTAACCGGCGGAATCGGATCTGGAAAAACTAGAGTGGCGCAAAAATGGAAGAGCCTTGGGGCTTTTCTGTTTGATGCCGATCATGAAGCGCGTCTGCTTATGATTGGTGATCCAATGGTGAGAAAGCAACTTGTAGAAACCTTTGGTGAGGAAGTCTACCTAAGTGATGGAAATCTGAATAAAGCTTTTCTAATTCGGGAAGCTTTTGAGAAAAACCGGGTTAAGGAGCTAAATAAAATTGTACACCCTGCTGTCAGGCAACTTACGCGTAATTTAATAAAGCAACATAAGCAGAAGGGAACGAGGATGTTTGTAAAGGAGGCGGCTCTTTTGCTGGATAACGGTCGCCCGACAGAGTTTAGCTATATTGTAGTAGTAGATGCTCCCGAAGATATTCGCATCAAAAGAGTTTTAGACAGAGATAATATACCCGAAAGTAAGGTAAGGGAAAGAATGGCAAAACAGCTCTCTGTTGAAAAAATGAAGGAAATGGCCGATTTTGTTATATACAATAATAGTTCAGCAGAAGAACTTGAAAAATATGCAGAAGAACTTTACAACCGAATAATTGAAATATGAACAGGCCAAAAAAAAACACTCTTCGGAAATTCAAAGAGTGTTTTTAACAAAATTTATTGGGGAGAAGACCGCTTAATTTAAATCTTACATATCTCCGTAAAAGTGGAAATTTGCAGGCAGGTCATCAAGCTCTGCATCAGATGCTGTGCTCGACTGTATATTGGTTGAATTAATGGTATAAACGCTAATAAGGTATCCATCAACAAAGACTTCATCAATGGTAAGTTTGCCTGTAATCTTGAGCGGATCGTAGGTATAGCTTGAAAGCGGACGTTCTGTTTTTATCATGATTACTTCATTTGCCTGCGGTGGCGGCACATGCATGCACCCCATAAAAGGAGCCTGAAGTAAGATAAATTGAGTGATATTTTCAATTCTGTCGAATGGAACCATATACCCAACAATAGAAACTTCCTTTCCGTCAAGTGCTTTTAAGTTCTCTGGGATCACAGGATTGCTTCTATGAATTGGATAACGTCTCAGATCTTTAAAATAAACTCTTTCGACCGGCGAGTTGACGGTAAGCGACGTACTGGTTTCAGCTTGTATACCAGGTGTCGACGCTTCAGTCTGAGTAGGATAAATCATTGATCCCCAAACAAATAAAGGGATTACTAGAGCTAAAAATTTTACAGACCGGATATTCATAAAGTAATTTAAAATTAGGGTGCCAGATTTGTAGCTACATCTGTGTTGTATGCCTTTAACGCAGGAATTATACCAGATAATATACCCAAACCTGTAAAAATAGCAATTGTTGTAATTTGTGTAGCTTCGATTTGATAAGAATCGATTACGATTCCCGCCAGTTCGGCGATTTGCGGAGCACTGAAACCAACGATACCAAGGCCAAGAAGAAGGCCAATAATACAGCCAATTCCCGTAATCAATGCAGATTCAAGCAGAATATAGGTTAGAATGTTGCTTCTTGAAGCACCAAGCGAACGCATAATTGCGATGTCGCGGCGTCTTTCCTCCATTGTGTTGTAGAGTGCAACTAGTACACCTAGCAAGGCAACAATAAATACCAGCCAGCCGATTGCCCGCAGTACTTGCTCTGCATTTCCTACGATTCCCATCAGCTCTTGAATCTGTGTAGCAGGTATAACAGCCATTAAATCATCTTTATATTGGAAGAACGGATCTCTCATGGCGTTTTGCCTGAAAAGAGGATTGTCGGGTACCGGGAAATTAATTAACCCAGCTAACTGAATCGCGGCAGCTTGGTTATTAAATCGTAGCAAAACAGCGTCTATTGCAGTAACTCTACTTTCAAGTTCGCTTAATGTAACTGAATGGCTTCCATGATGGTGATGTTCATCATCATCATCATGTTCACTATGGTGGTGATCGTCGTGGGAGTGAGAGCCATTGTGGTCGTGATCGTGATTATGGCCATGCTCATGCTCATGCTCATGCTCATGCTCATGAACAGCGTTGTTGCCATGGCTGTGTCCATTATGGTCATGATCATCATGGTTGTGATCGTGGTCATGGTCATGGTCATGGTAATGAACGACGTAGGTAGAGTATACGCTTGTGAAAATAACATTATCATTCGCAGTTCTGGATTGCTCCAATATCCCGACAATCACCAGCTCATGCTCGTCGTGGATATGGGCTTCTGCACCGCCACCAGTTTCAGACACGCCGTGGGTCATATAAAATTTGTGACCAACTTCAATTCCAAGTCTTCTTGCGGCGGCACTGCCAATTACGGCTTCGAACGGTGCGCTGAAGTTACGGCCTTCGGCCAGCTCAAATTGTACGCCGGCACGTGGCTCTGCACTATCAATAAACTGCTGATTCGTACCAATTATTCGTACTCCGCGGTAGTTATCTCCTACAAAAAAAGGAAAAGCTTTAGCTATTCTGGGATCTCTTGATGCAGCCTCAAAAACACCGTATGGAATTACGCCCGTGGAGGTTTCCAAGTGATAGATAGTGTTTAAGGTTGTTTGCATTCTGCTACCGGGGGCTGCCAGAATCAGATCGTAGCCTACAGAGGTTTGGGTGTAGTTTCTTTCTGTTTCTCGCTCCAGAATTTGAACAGCAATAACCAAGGAAGCCGCTAATGCAACAGACCCTATGGTAAGAACGGTGCTCAGTAACCTGAGCTTCATATTTTTTAAAACTATTTTTAAGGGATTCATACCTGTGCAGTCTGGTTTATTTCATTTAAATCGGTAACAGAATCGAATTGTTGCAGCACTTCCGGCTCATGACTCACTAAAATGAGAGTTTTATCTTCGGCAACTGTTCGTATAAGGTTGAGTACAGCAGCAGAGGTTTTAGGATCGAGCGATCCTGTTGGTTCATCTGCCAGAAGAATTTCGGGGTTATTTGCCAATGCTCGGGCAATGCACACCCTTTGCTGCTGACCCACAGAAAGTTGAGAAGGCCGGTTAAACATCCGGTCTTTAAGACCGGCTTTTTCCAGCAGCAATTCGGCACGTTCACGGTCTGCGCCTTTATCGGAAAACTGCATTCCCAGCATTACATTTTCTAGGGCCGTAAAGCCATCCAGCAAATTAAAAGATTGAAATATGTAGCCAATATGGTTTGCTCTGAAACGATCTCTTTTCGATTCGGTAAGTGCACTTAAATTAGTACCAAGAACATTAATCTCGCCCGAATCGGCACTTATCATTCCTGAAATACAGTGCAGAAAAGTGGTTTTACCAGAGCCTGAAACACCGCGAATAGCGAGATGTTTTTTAGGGCCGGTTTCGAAAAACGAAATATTCAATATATCGGATGGTACTCCGGTTGCGGGGTCTTTATAAGTTTTCCGAAGGTTTTTTATTTGAATGGATGCCATAGTATTTAATTGTATGGGTAAGCAGGAAAGACGTTGATTTTATGGACAAAAACATCTGTTAGTTTATTTTATCTTAAAAATTCTACGTAATGTCCTTCTTGTATATCGTAGCGGGCAGCGAATCCTCCATTTACTTCAACGGCTTTTATAGCCGGTTCGCCAGAGCTGAAATTCTGTTGCGAGTATGGTGGAGTATTGCTGTGAATTCGAACAATTTTGTTATCGCTGTTTACAAAAATAATGTCGAGGGGCAGGGGAGTATTTGCCATCCAAAAGCTTAGTTCCTGCTCACGTGCAAAAAGGAAAATCATTCCTGCATCGGATGGCATGTGATATACTCCCATTAAACCTTCCTGTCGTTCACGATCGGTTTCAGCTATCGCCATTCGGGCTGAGGTAATCGCATCTGTAAACTCACGGTCTTTGAAAAAACGGACTTCAGCTGTGTAGTTTAGCTCGCGTCCCGAGGTCGATTCGGACGTACTTGACGACTGCTCCCCGTGATTTTGACCACAGGAAAAAAGTAAAATTACAAGCAATAGACTTATTAATATTGAAGATGTATTTCTAGGGTTGAATAACTTCATATTTAACAATTTGAGCCTGTCATTAAGTTTTTGGAGAGGTTTTCCGGAAGACTTAGTAAACCGTTTTTTTTATCGTCTTCTGCTATATAGCACTGAGGAAGACCAAATTTAACAATGTGAGACACAATTAACGAACAAAAACCGACGATCAAAATTAAATAATGCAAATAAGTTGCAAATATTTTGACAAATACGATACGTACAGGTGTTCTAGGGCAAAAATTGTATTTATTTTAATCTTTAAAATGATTTAGATATTTGAGGATTGCTATTTAGTAGTAGTTATAATTTGAAGAACAAAAGGTGGTTTGTATTTTTTCCTGCATACTTCACAAAAAATAAATGATCGAATGCAACAGTCTTTCCATGAGTTAGGTACCATATAAAAGTCAAAATGTTTTTGAACACTTTGCGCTAAATAAAGCGATTTCCATACCGTTACACTTTAATCTGGACTTCGTTGTTTGTAGAATAATTTGATCAATATACACAGTTAGTGTGCCGCTCCCTATTCACATACTCCTACTCCAAAACTAAGTTTCTTCGTGAATAAGAAGGCTATAAAAGCCTGCTAACATTCAAAAAAAAATAAATAAAGCTGTTCGGCCGAGTTTAATAACTTACCCTCGCAAGACGTTCCGGAGCGAATGAAAAATGGGCCATACGGTACAGAATGTTAAGAATCGATGTTTAAAGAGACTAAAGGTGATAAAGCCTATCCCTTGATTTTTTGTGCTCCGCTTATATAAGTTTAAAGAGTATGTGGCCATATGCTTTCGGTTGTTTGGATTACGTTTAATACAGCTTGTTATCGCATCTCTAATTCACTATATTAGCAATCTGTTTGAAGTGAGGCTCATAAGCGGGGTCTCACTTTTTTTGTATTTATGGTTTTAACACGAATGGCATTCAGAGACAGTCGAATTAGTGAAATTGAACAGCTAGTCCAGCGTACAATCGCCAGGGATGAGATATTTCTGGTAGATGTAGAGCTAAAGGGAAGCGATGGCAACCCGGTTTTATCTGTATACCTGGAATCGGATCAGGGTGGTATAAAGCTGGATGACTGTGCCGAAATCAGCCGGTTACTGCAAACGGTAATTGAGGCAAATGAGCTTCTTGGGGAACGTTTTACTCTTAACGTTTCTTCGCCCGGTCTTAGCAGGCCACTTAAAATTAAAAGACAATATGTGGTAAACAAGGGCCGTCTGGCGAGGGTTCGTTTACGATCTGGAGAGCAAACTCAGATTGTTGAAGGAATTTTAAAGGAAATCAATGAAGATGATTTTCTTATTGATCAAAACGGCAAGACGGTTTTAGTTCGTTTTGACCATGTAATTGAAACAAAAATTGTACCGGTAGTTTAGCCGGTTTAGTCTGGAGAATTTCATGCGCAGTGATGCTTCAAAACTGATTATTCAAGGCTTTGCGGAAATAGCAAAGGAAAAAGGTATCGACAGGGATATGCTGCTCTCCATTCTGGAGGAAGTATTTCGCTCCATGATTCGTAAAAAATACGAGTCTGATGATGCATTTTCCGTTATTTTGAATCCCGATCGTGGTGATATTCAAATGCTTCATATACGGGAAGTAGTACCGGATGATGAACTTTCAAACCCCGTTTCTGAAATTTCTATAACTGAAGCAAAAAAACACGATCCTGATATTGAGCTTTTTGATGAATTTGCTCAGGAAATATTTATAGAAGATTTTGGCCGCAGATCTGTAATGATGGCGCGGCAGACTCTTGCGCAGCGCATTCGTGAAATCGAAAAGGATAATGTTTTCGAAGAATACTCCGAGAGAGTCGGAGAAATCGTGATGGGAGATATTTATCAAATCCGTAGCCGTGATGTGTTGCTTAATCACAATGGCACCGAAATGGTAATGCCACAGAAGCATCAGATTTACAAAGACAGGTTTCGTAAGGGCGATACTATACGCTGCGTAATTCATGAGGTAAAACGTGATAATGGTAATCTTTCAATCATAGTTTCGAGAACATCGCCGGTATTTTTAGAGCGATTATTTGAAAACGAAATTCCTGAAGTCTATGATGGAATTATCGAGATTATTAAGGTAGTTCGCGAACCTGGCGATCGCTCAAAAGTAGCCGTTATTTCTAACGATGAACGAGTAGATGCTGTAGGTGCCTGTGTGGGAATGAGAGGTGTGCGTATTCATTCTATTGTTCGGGAATTGTGTAACGAGAATATAGATGTAATCAATTATACCGACGATAAGGTTGAGTTTATAAAAAGAGCTCTGCAGCCCGCAAGAGTACTTTCTGTAGAGATGGGGCCGAATGGCAGAAATTGCAAGGTTTATGTGCCGGCAGAACAGGTTTCAAAAGCGATAGGTAAAGGCGGGGTCAATATCAGGCTGGCATCAATGCTTACAGATTGTGAAATCGATGTGTATCGCGAACCTGATTTTGAAGATGATATTGAAATTTCTGAATTTGCAGAAGAATTTGGGAATGAAACCATTGATGTTTTGTATGATATAGGCTGTGATACAGCCCGTGCCGTTCTTAAAATGGACAGCGTAGAACTTATGCGAAGAACCAATGGGAAAATTGATGAGCAAACCGCCGAAATGATTTTCAAAACCATTCGTGATGAGTTTAGTGAAGATGAGTTGAATTAACGTTATTAAAAGCAGGATTTTTATTCTATGTCGCAAGGTTCAAAGCCAAAACGATTATTTAAAGTAGCACAAGAGTTTAATGTTTCTACACAAACAATTGTAGATGCATTAGCCGGGGAAAACTTTTCCATCGATAATAAACCGCTTACTAAGGTTACACCTGAAATGTATTCGGTGCTGGAATCTTTATATGGCGAAGACAAGGCTAAAAGCGCAAGTCATGACCAGTCGAAGGAGGCATATAAAGACAAAAGAGAGCAAATTCTGGCGAGTGGTAACAAGTCGGTTACCATTGATACCATGCTCGAACCTGAAGACAATTTACTCCCGCTTGAACCAGAAGATTCCCTTAAGCCCGCTGAAAAGGCTGAAGAAAAGCCTGTTCAGGAAGAAGCGCCAAAAGTTTTTGCTGAGAAAAGGTCTGAGCCTGATTTAGAGCCATTGGAAAAGCCACAACCATCCCAAGTAGAAAAAGTAGCAAAGGATAAGGTTGTAGAAAATATACCAAAGCCGGAGCAGGCTAAGGAACCCGAGCAGGCAAAAGAGACTGAATCTGTTTCCGTTGAGCCTAAAAAGGTTTCAAAAGAAAGTGAGCCCGAAAAGCCGGTCGTCGAATCGCCTTCCAAAGAAGCTGCTGCTGCTCAGGTTACTGAGGTAAAACAAAAGCCTGAAAAAGACGATAAAAACGTTTCTGCTGAAAAGGAAAAAGCTGAAGCAGAGCCAATGGCTAAAGTAGCTAAGCAAGAAAGCTCGAAAGAGCAAAAAGATGACTCTTCATCTAAGGCTAAAAAAGACATTCGGGCCAAGGAAAAGCCAGCTAAGAAGAAAGAAGAAGTAGCCGAAGAAGAGGCAGAAGCAGAAGTAGAAGCTCCTCGCGAGACTATCAGGGCCAGAAGCTCGAATAGGTTGAGAGGTACCAAAGTCTTGGGAACTGTTGATGTAAAAGTCGGAAAAGCTTTTGACGAAGCAGAAGAAGATGCGGGTACTAAGCGTAAAAAGAAAAAGAAACGCACCCGTAAAGCGACTCCAGATGCCAAGGATGATACAGCTACCGCTAAAACAAAGAAACCTGTAAAACCTGCTGCTGATGCAGATGATTCTGCGAAAAGCAAGAAAAAACGTATTAAAAAGCGTGGTAAGACAGAGGTTTCTGAAAAAGAAATTGATAAGAAAGTTAAAGAAACAATTTCCTCTATTCAGGGTGGTAAAGGCAAGCAACGCCAGAAACGCCGTAAAATGAAGCGGGATGAAATGGCCGAAAAGCGCGAGCTCGAAGCTATTATGCAGGAAGAGGAAAGTTCTGTAATAGAAGTAACCGAATACTTAACGGTTAGTGATCTTGCAACCCTTTTCGATGTAACGCCAACTCAGGTTATTACCAGCTGTATGAATCTTGGATTGATGGTTTCTATAAACCAAAGGCTGGAATCCGGAACTATTGAGCTTATTGCAGACGAATACGATAAGGAAATTCGTTTTGTTGATGCCGATACTGTAGCAGAAGATATTTTCGAGGAAGAAGAGGATGCTGAAGAAGATCTGCTTCCAAGAGCTCCTATTGTAACGGTTATGGGTCACGTAGATCACGGTAAAACATCCTTGCTCGATTTTATTAAGAAGAGTAAGGTTGCCGAAGGCGAAGCAGGTGGTATTACACAGCATATCGGAGCTTATAATGTAGAGCTCGATGATGGCCGCAAAATTTCATTTCTGGATACCCCGGGTCACGAAGCGTTTACCGCAATGCGTGCACGTGGTGCGCAGGTTACAGATATTGTAATTCTGGTTGTTGCGGCCGACGATTCTGTGATGCCACAAACAATCGAAGCGATTAACCATGCTCAGGCAGCAGGTGTATCAATAATTGTAGCCATCAATAAAATTGATAAGGCCGAGGCTAATCCTGAAAAAATTATGCAGCAACTAAGCGAGCATAATGTTCTGGTTGAAGATTGGGGAGGAAGCATTCAGTGTGCAAGAGTTTCTGCTAAAACTGGTCTTAATATAGACGAGTTACTTGAAAAAGTTTTGATTGAAGCCGAATTACTCGAACTAAAGGCCAATCCTAATAGGAATGCAAGCGGTATAGTTCTCGAAACAAAACTGGATAAAGGAAAAGGAGTAGTAGCCAACCTGCTCATTCAAAAAGGTTTGCTTAAAATTGGTGATACCTTTGTAGCCGGAAATCACTACGGTCGCGTTCGTGCTATGGAAAACGAATTCGGTAAGCGTATTGATCAAGCCGGCCCCTCTTCGCCTGTTCAGATTACCGGTTTTGACGGACAGCCACAGGCAGGCGATAAGTTTAACGTTACAAATGATGAGAAAACCGCTAAAGATATAGCTCTCAAGCGTCAGCAGATTAAGCGTGAGCAAGATCTGAGAAAAGTTAAACATATGAGCCTCGATGAGTTCTCCAGAAGAATGTCTCAGGGTGATGTTTCCGAGCTAAATATCATTATTAAAGGTGATGTAGACGGCTCGATTGAAGCACTTTCTGGCTCACTTAAGAAACTTGAGACCAGCGAAGTTAAGGTAAACATCATTCATACAGGGGTTGGAGCTATAAGCGAATCGGATGTCTTGCTTGCAACGGCTTCATCTGCTATCATTATCGGTTTCCAGGTTCGTCCAACATCTAATGCAAGGAAACTTGCTGAGAAAGAGGAAGTCGATATTAGATTGTTTAGCATTATTTACGAAGCTGTAGATCTGGTTAAAGATGCTCTCGAAGGGATGTTATCACCAGATTTATCAGAAAATATTGTAAGTAGTGTGGAAGTCAGAGATATCTTTAAAGTGCCGGGTATCGGTACTATTGCCGGTTGTTATGTTGTAGAAGGTAAAATGAACCGGAATACGAAAATCCGTCTTATTAGAGACGGTATCGTTATCTTTACAGGAGAAATCTCTTCCCTTAAACGCTTTAAAGACGATGTTCGCGAAGTTTCTGCCGGCTATGAATGCGGTATAGGCATTAAGAACTATAACGATGTTAAAGTTGGTGATGTAATAGAAGGTTACGAGATTATTGAAACTAAGCGGAAACTGGTTTCTGATTAACAGAACAGCGTTAAAAACGAAGGTTTCCGAATATAGCTTTATGTAAATGACGGCGCTGGCTGGCGAATTAGCCAGGAGCGCCGCTCATTTTTTATACAGGAAAATTTATTATGAGTATCAGAACAGAAAGGCTGGCTTCTGTAATTAAAAACGACATAAGCCGGATTTTGCAGAAGTACCAAAACAATAACATGATTACGGTTACCGCTGTAAAGGTAACTCCGGATCTCTCCATTGCCCGAATAAACTTAAGTGTAATCGATACAAGTGGCTCGGAAGAAGCTGTTTATGATCTTTTGAACGAGAAAAAAACAGAAATAAGAACTGAATTGGCAAAATTATTACGGCATCAGGTTCGTAAGATACCTGAAATACAGTTTTTTCGCGATGAAACAGCAGAGTACGCAAGTAAAATGGAAAAGCTCTTCAGAAAAGCTAAGACCATAGAAAATCCGGATAATTTAGAAGAAAATTAGATTCGCCTGCATTGGATATTCCCAAAAAACAACCAGCAAAGCTGGATTCATATCCAATTATAGATTCCAACACTAATCCGGAGCTGTTGGATGCCATTAAAGAAAAGTCGATAGATTTTTCAAGTGGAGTTGTTTTTCTTGTTGATAAACCTAAGGGTTGGAGTAGTTTTCGGGCTGTAGGTTTAATCCGGAAATTAATTGGGATAAAAAAAGTCGGTCATGCCGGAACTTTAGATCCAATGGCCACGGGTTTACTGGTAATTTGCTGTGGTAAGGCAACTAAGTCTGTATCTTTAGCACAAGAGTTACATAAAGAGTACATCGCAGGTATTCGTTTTGGCAGCTCTACTCCCAGTTACGATGCAGAAACTGAACCTGATGAAATTGCGGCCTTTGAACATATCACACCGGAAACCATAGAGCAGACCCTGAAATTGCGCTTTTGCGGCGATATTGAACAGGTTCCTCCCATGTACTCTGCTCTTAAAGTAGGAGGAAAACGCTTATATCAGTTGGCCAGAAAAGGTGTAGAAATTGAGCGAAAAAAACGCAAGATTACTGTTTATAATACAGAACTGCTGCATTTTGAAAAACAAAAGGAGAGCAGCTCTGGTTCTGTACGAATTGGCTGTTCAAAAGGCACATACATTCGCTCAATAGCCCACGACCTTGGTATTTTACTCGACAGCAGAGCTCATCTTGATGCTCTTAGAAGAACCTCTATAGGAAACTATCTCGCAGAAAATGCCCTTACTCCAGAACAACTCATAACTTTGTTCGACGCAGATGACTCCATTAATCTACATTGATGAAATTAAGCGAAACGCAAATACTGCCCTTACGGTAGGAACATTTGATGGTGTGCACTTAGGTCACCGCACGCTAATCCAAAAGTTAGTTACAAAAGCCCGTGAGATAGGGGGCAGGAGCGTACTTGTTACTTTTAATCCGCATCCGCGTGAAGTTCTGCATGGCGGCCATAATTCGGTTGGCTTACTCACCACCATAAAAGAAAGAGCTGAGATACTCTCAGATCTTGGCGTGGATCAGATGGTAGTAATCCCTTTCGACCGCGACTTCTCACTGTTAAGTTCCGGAGATTTTATACAGAAGATACTTTATAAAAAAATCGGAATTAAAGAGTTTATTATTGGCTACGATCATCAGTTTGGAAAAAACAGAGAAGGCACTATTAAGACTGTTGAAGACCTTTCAAAAATTCTCGACTATAACGTGCATCTTGTTCATGCGCATGAAGTTGAGCATAATACTGTAAGCTCAACTTTAATACGGAAAGAACTGGTAGATTCGGGAAACACATTGTTGGCAAGAACCTTGCTGGGCAGGCCTTACCCGCTATCAGGAATGGTTGTTCATGGCGACAAAAAAGGCAGGCTCTTAGGTTACCCTACCGCTAACTTGCGAATAGAAGAAAGCCGAAAGGTGCTTCCTAAATTCGGAGTGTACGCGGTTGAGGTACAGCTTAAAGGCGTACTCTACAAAGGAATGCTTAATATTGGTATTCGTCCAACGGTTACAAACTCAAAGGAGCTACGTATTGAAGCACATATATTCGATTTTAACGAAGATATTTACGGGCGAGAGCTTCAAATTGCTTTTCATGCCAGAATACGAGATGAAGTTCGGTTTGAGAGTATACAGGCGCTAAAAAAACAGCTTGATAACGATAAGGCAGATTGCCTCTCATATTTTAATTCATTAACTTAGAAGGCTGTAACGTTAAAGTTCTACTTTAGCATGGTATTAATCTAAAGCGGAAGCGCATATTTATAAATGAATATTACTTCAGAAGAAAAAAAGGCCATATTTGAGAAATTCGGAAAGAATATCGAAGATACAGGCTCACCAGAAGCACAGGTTGCAATGTTTACAGAGCGTATACAGCGACTGACACTTCACCTTAAAGAACACAAAAAAGATCATTCTACCCGTTTAGGGCTTCTTAAATTGGTAGGTAAGCGTCGTCGCCTCCTCAACTATATCATGAAGAAAGATATAGAAGGCTACAGAACGCTCATTAAGGAATTAGGAATTCGTAAATAATTTCTACGTAAAGGCACGGCTTGTTCGTGCCTTTTTTATATCTGCCCGTTTGAGTATGAAACTCTTTGGGCAACATTTAACCGGGTTGTATTAACTGGAAAAAGTATTCCAGAATTTTCATGCAATCCAAGCAGCTAAAAGCAGAAAGAAAAAAGAAATGAAAGCAGATTTTAGAACCGTTGAATTCGCGCCAGGAAAGGTACTTTCTATTGAAACAGGACGTCTGGCTAAACAAGCACACGGAGCCGTAGTAGCACGTTTGGGTGACACAATGGTACTGGCAACAGCCGTTGTTGCAAAAGAACCAAGACCCGGGCAAAACTTTTTCCCGCTAACTGTAGAGTTCAGGGAAACCTATGCCGCAGGTGGTAAATTTCCCGGTGGTTTTATTAAGCGTGAAGGCAGACTTTCCGAAAAGGAAATTCTTTCCTCCCGATTGATAGACCGCACCATCAGACCCTTATTCCCCGAGGGCTTTATGAACGAAGCCCAGGTTATTTGCCAGGTAATATCATCAGATGCACAGAACCATGCAGATGTCTTGGGAGCGGTTGCTGCCTCAGCAGCTCTGCATATCTCAGACGCTCCGTTCGACGGTCCAATGGCTCAGGTACGTGTTGCGCGAGTTAACGGCGAGTTTATTGTAAACCCAACTGTAGACGAGCTTGTCGGTTGCGATATGGACATCACCGTTGGAGGTCTAAAAAACAGCGTAGTGATGGTAGAGGGAGAGATGAAAGAGTGTTCCGAAGAAGATATGCTCGCGGCAATTAGTCTTGCACAGGAAAGCATCACAAAACTTTGTGAATTCCAGGAAGAACTCCGTAAAGAATTTGGTAAAGAAAAGCGCGAAGTGGTTATCGAAAAACCAGATGCTGCGCTTGTTGAAAAAATCAAGGAACTGGTTGGCGATCGTTTTTATACTACCTCTAAAGCTAAGTTCGGTAAAAAAGCTTATTCAGAGGCCATACAGGATATCTATACAGAAGTTAAACAAACCCTTGCCGAAGACTTTCCGGAAATGGAGCAAGTTATTGGTGATATCTGTCACGATTTGCAGAATGATGCCATCCGTACCATGATGCTAAAAGACAGGGTTCGTCTAGATGGGCGCGAAGCCAACAAAGTACGCGATATTTGGACCGAAGTAGGATATTTGCCACGTACACACGGTTCGGCAATTTTCACACGAGGCGAAACTCAGGCTCTCGTATCGGCTACTCTGGGTACCAAGCGCGATGAGCAATCTGTTGACTCTTTGTTCGATACGAACTCCAAAAAGTTTATGCTTGATTATAATTTCCCTCCCTTTTGTGTGGGAGAAGCCAGAATGATGCGTGGCGTAAGCCGCAGGGAAGTTGGTCATGGTAATCTTGCAGAAAGAGCCCTCAAAATGATGCTCCCTTCTGAAGAAGATTTTGCCTATACCATTCGCGTAGTTTCTGATGTTCTTGAATCAAATGGTTCCTCATCCATGGCTTCCGTTTGTGGTGGTTCTATGGCCCTAATGGATGCCGGTGTTCCCGTTAAGAAACCGGTTGCAGGTATTGCTATGGGGCTTTGTGTTGGTGATGGCGAGCCCATGGTTCTTTCCGATATTTCCGGAGAAGAAGATCATTTTGGCGATATGGATTTTAAAATTACCGGAACCACAGATGGTATTACCGCATGCCAGATGGATATAAAGGTTCAGGGAATTGATAAAGAGCTTATGCATAAAGCCCTACTTCAGGCTCGCGAAGGCAGACTTCATATTCTGGAAAAAATGGCTGAAACCATTTCTGCACCACGTCAGCAGATTTCCAAATATGCCCCAAGCTTTACCAAGTATATCGTAGATACCGATATGATTGGCGCCATTATTGGCCCGGGCGGTAAAGTGATACAGGCTATACAAAAAGAAACTGGTACCGAAATTATTATTGAGGAAATCGATAATAAAGGGGTCGTTACTATCGCTGCCGACAGCGCTGAAAAAGCCGAAGCTGCATTGGCGCGTATTAAAGCTATTGCTGGTAAGCCGGAAGAAGGTGAGATTTATGAAGGAACTGTGCGTTCTATTAAAGAATACGGTGCCTTCGTAGAAATTATGCCCGGAAAAGATGGCTTACTGCACATTTCGGAAATTTCTCATGAAAGAATTCGTAATGTGGAGGAAGTTCTAACCGAAGGACAAAAAATTCAAGTAAAGCTTATTAAAGTTGAGAGCGGAGGAAAACTTCGTCTATCAATGCGTGCCTTGGCAGATTCGGAGTAATTCCGTTCCGGCAGTATCTATAATTCGCCGTTGAATAAGAGCGCCATCATATTACATTGATGGCGCTTTTATCATTTTACGAACCGGGTTCTAATTATATCGATATAAGAGAGATCCAACTGAATAATTTTTCCCTGAGTTTAGTTAAAGTTAGCAGAAAAGTTTAAACGTTTTCCCGGATTTAGATATTCATATTGTATTTGTCGAAGTGTAACTAAGCAATTCGTAATCATTCATTCGATTTATTTTTTAAAATATGTCCCAAGATATTATTAATAAAACCACTTTGCCTTCGGGTTTGCGCGTGGTAACCGAAAATATTAGCTCTGTGCGGAGCTTGTCGGTTGGGGTTTGGATAAAAACAGGAAGCCGGCACGAGACCGACCGCGAAGCCGGTATTACCCACTTTTTGGAACACATGCTTTTTAAAGGTACAGAGCAAAGAACGCCGTTCCAGATTGCCCAAACTATGGAATCGGTAGGTGGCTACCTCAACGCCTTTACTTCTATGGAGCATACTTGCTACTATACCCGATGTTTAGACACCGAGCTGGAGCGCGCTGTAGATGTACTGTCTGATATGGTGCTGCACTCAACGTTTCCGGAAGAAGAAATTGAAAAAGAAAAAAAAGTCGTGATTGAAGAAATGAAAATGTATCGCGACAGCCCGGACGACTATGTATTCGAAATTTTTAACGGCATGGTATTTAATAACCATCCGCTGGGTCGTCCTATTATTGGATTTGAGCATACCGTTAACGGTTTTACGAGAAATGATCTTAAAAAATATCTCGATGACCGATACAACCCGGCCAATATCGTGCTTGCCGTAGCAGGAAATGCTTCGCATGAAGATGTAATTAAATTTGCTGAAAAATATTTTTCGGCCACAAAATCTGAAGGCCAGGAAGTTCCTGTATTAGAATTAAGCCCGTACGAGAAACAAAAGAAACAGGTTAAAAAGGCTATAGAGCAAACCCATCTTGTTCTGGGTAGAAGATCGCTGAGTACTAATCATGACGACCGCTATAAGCTTTTGCTTGCAAATACGATTCTTAGCGGTGGCATGAGCTCGCGCCTTCATCAGAATGTGCGCGAAAAATACGGATACTGCTACTCTATTAATTCCTTCAACCAGTCATATACTGATACTGGTCTTTTCGGGGTATATGTTGGAACCGATGAGACGTACGTAGATCATGTACAGGAGATTGTATACGACGAATTGCGAAAAATGGGGGATGATGTACTTCCTGCACAGGAATTGAGCGAGGCGAAGTCTCAGCTTAAAGGCAAACTGCTGCTAGCGCAGGAAAGTATGAGTAACCGAATGACCCGTCTCGCCAAAAGCGAGATGTATTTCGACCGTTATATTAATCTCGATGAGCTTGTTGAGCAAATTGATGCGGTAACCTCAGATGAGATTCGTAACTTCTCGCAGGAATTTTTCAGACAAGACCAGTTTACAGAAACGATTTTATCACCAGAATAAACATGAAAGACAAAAACGTTTTATTAATTAGTCAGCTAAGTAAGGCCGGAGACACTCCGGTAACCCTGCAGGGCTGGGTTCATAACATTCGCAGCAGTAAAGCCCTTATTTTTATAATTGTGAGGGATGGAAGCGGCCTTTGCCAGTGTATAGTTTCTAAGGAAGATACCGACGAAAATGTGTGGAGCGATGCTGAGAGTCTTACGCAGGAATCTTCGCTCAGGATTACAGGTATGGTAAAGAAAGATGATCGTAGTCTTGGTGGCTACGAGTTGCACGTTCAATCTGTTGAAATTATACAGATTTCTACAGATTACCCAATTACACCTAAAGAACACGGTGTTGAGTTCTTGATGGAAAACCGCCATTTATGGCTAAGAAGCCAAAGGCAATGGGCGGCCATGAGAGTGCGTAATCAGATCATTTTTGCGATTCATCAGTTTTTCCAGAAAGAGGGGTTTATACAGATGGATGCCCCCATATTTACCGGTAATGCAGCTGAAGGATCTACTACTTTATTCGAGACAGATTATTTCGAAGAAAAGGCCTACTTGAGTCAGTCAGGGCAGCTTTATGGCGAAGCTATGGCTATGGCACATGGCAAAATTTATACTTTTGGTCCGACATTCAGAGCCGAGAAAAGCAAGACCAGAAGACATCTAACAGAGTTCTGGATGATTGAGCCCGAAATGGCTTTCTTTGACCTGGCAATGAATATGGATCTTGCAGAAGACATGGTTTGTTTTATTGTTGAAAAAGTACTCGAAAATTCGCGTCAGGAGCTTGAAATACTTGGCAGAGACATTAGTAAGCTTGAAAAGGTGCAAAAGCCATTTCCGCGCATCACCTATACAGAAGCTGTAGAGCTACTAACGGGCCCTAAAACCAGTACGCTTCTCGACGGAATGGAAAAAGAAGCGCTTGAACTGCTCGAATCTATCAAAATAGAAATCCCGGAACTTGAAGCAGAACACGGTAAGGCGAAGAAAGGTCGGAAATTTCAAATTGATCGCAGATTAAAGGAGCTACGGGCAAGCAGGGAAGAGACTGAAGAAAAGTTGCGTAACATACCTGTTTGGAGAAAATCTGCTACTGAAAAAATCTGGGGCGACGACTTTGGTGGCAGCGATGAAACTCTGCTAACGATGCATTTCGAAAAACCGGTTATGGTACACGGCTATCCTGCCGCCATTAAAGCTTTTTATATGAAGCGTGACCCCGAAAATGATAAAGTAGCTTTGGGTGTAGATATGCTTGCTCCCGAAGGATATGGCGAAATGATTGGAGGTGCGCAAAGAGAGGATAGTCTTGAGCTATTACTTGAAAGAATTAAAGAGCATGGCCTCGATGAAGAAACCTTTAAATGGTATCTGGAGCTAAGAAAGTTTGGGACAGTGCCGCATAGCGGTTTTGGACTCGGTCTTGAGCGAACTGTAGCCTGGATTTGCGGTCTCCCGCATGTTCGGGAAACCATTCCCTTTCCGAGAATGTTGGGAAGACTTACACCTTAATATTCTGAATGGGTTATTTTTCCGGAATTATTTGGAAAGCTATCACATTTAAAAAACCGGTTAGTAGTGCTTTAAAATGCCTTCTTTCCGGTTTTTTATTTTAATAAAGTACATTTAGCGTCTTCAGTAAATTTGCATTGTTTCAATATTTTGTAGCTATAATTTTCTGTGTCTAATTAAAAAGAGGAAAATAGTAGGCATGGAAATGCTTTCTGATAATCTTATTTTATAAAATGATAAAAGCTCAAGACGGACTTATACGGATCAGTTCATTTTTATTATTAGATGTAATCACTATTTATGGCTAAAAAATCAAAACCGGATCCTTTCGCACAGTTTCAGCAGGCAATGCAGCATCTGGATTCAGGTAATCTAAAGTCTGTTTATTTCATTTGCGGGGATGAGCAGTTTTTTATTGATCAGATTCAGGAAAAAATTCTTTCACTGATTCCAGAGGAATCAAAATCCTTCAATTTTGATATGCTGTATGGCAACGATGTTGATACGGCTAAAATCCTTGATATATCAAGAAGCTATCCAATGATGGTTGAAAAAAGATTCGTACTTGTAAGGGAATTTTTTCAATCAATAGAAAAAAAAGTTAGATCTGTTACAGAGGTATCCGACTACGATACAGAAGAAATAGGGGCCAGCGCACTTGAGCCATATATTCCCTATTTCAAAAATCCCGTACCGTCTACGGTTTTGGTTTTAACCGATAGTAAGAAACCAAACAAGAAATTACGGTTTTATAAGGCAATGGCTGAGTCGAATAAATGCATTTATCTCGAGTTTGATTCTCCTGCCGAGTCGCAAATACCGGGTATTCTTCAAAGCTGGTTAAAATTAACGCATAACAAAGAGCTTGAACCGAGGGCAGCAATAATATTATTGCAAATTGTAGGTAATAGTTTACATAAATTAACTGGTGAACTGTCTAAAATTTGTACGTTTGATCGCTCAAAAAATGCAATTACAGAACAAGATGTAAAAAAATTAGCCGGTTTTTCCAGAGAGTATTCAGCTTTTGAGCTCCAATCAGCCATTTTTGCCAAAGATATAAAACGGACCATGTTTATAGCGGAACGTATTTTGCAAGGTACCACTGCAGACACAGGCGAAGTAATCCGTATGATTGCCTTGCTGCAGTCAAGTTTTTCAAATATCTGGCAGTATAAAAGGCTTCAATCAAAGCGTTTACCAGAAGCAGAGCTGTCCAGGCAGATGAATATCCGCAGTTCATTCAGGCTAAAAATGATAGCGCGCGATTCATCACGCTTCTCAGAAGCGGAAATGCCACGGGTGTTTGAAGCCTTGTACGACGCAGACCGGGCAATTAAAGGTTTTAGCAAGCTCGACACAAAAGCAATATTTGTAATGATGCTGCAACGGATAATCGCCTGAGTTGAATGAAGACTACTTCTGACACTCAAATGGTGACTATTTATGTTAATTCAGAATAAAATCAGGCTTTCGGCTACAAGCGACGAACAACTTATGCAATTGTTCCAAAGCGGAAGAGAAGACGCTTATACAGAATTGTGTAATCGTTACAGAAATCGTCTGTATCATTTCATGCTTCGATTTACACATAACCATGAAGACACTGAAGATCTTATTCAGGAAACTTTTCTGAGAGTTTACAGAAGCAGAAACGCCTATCGGGAAGTTGCCCGCTTTTCTACCTGGCTCTATACAATAGCATCGAATCTGATGAGAACAGAGTTCAAAAAGAAAAGCAGGATGCAGACTTTTTCTATTTCAGAGCCCACAACCGAAGAGTCTGGTTACGTTTACGACCTGCCTGATCCTGCCTTAAACCCTGCAGAAAACACACAGACAGAACTAATGCTTTCCTTGCTTAGACGAGCCGTTTCCGAATTACCCGAAGATTACAAGCTGCTTATTCAGTTAAGAGAATACCGAGATCTTACTTACGAAGAGATTTCAGTTGCCGTTAATTTACCTATGGGAACGGTTAAGTCAAGACTTAACCGCGGCAGAGCTAAATTACAGGAAACGTTGTCGGGAATGTTAAAAAACGAAATTGAAAGCGTTACATTCGCAGCCTAAAATTCTGATAATTCTATTTTTTTAAAACAGGCATTTAATAAAAATTTGTAAATTTATTTAGGAAAGCATTTTGCCAGTGGCAAAAACCTCGCGTCCACATATTATGGGCGCGAGGTTTTTTAATTTTGAGATCTCACCAATAAGCAACTACTTTCTCAAAACGAATTTTTTACGAATCAAATAGTTAATGCTCGTTATTAATCCCCGAAAGTTCATCAATGAGTAAATTGGTACTCAAGGCTAATAGGAGAGCAATTCTCTTACCTTTTTTTCTAATCGGCCAGATGCAAGAAAGCCTTCTTCAAGATGTTTATTCAATGGCACGGGCGTATGTAGTGAGGAGCATCGCATTACGGGTGCATCCAGGCTGCTAAAGCAGTTTTCTGCAACCCAGGAGGCTATCTCGCTTGCAGGACCCAGAACAGATGTTGCTTCTTCAAGCACAAGCACGCGGCCGGTTTTAGTCGTTGTTTGTTTTATGGCCTCTGTATCAAGTGGCTGTAATGTGCGCAAGTCGAGAACCTCTATGTTAATTCCCTCTTCGTAAAAGAGCTTATTAGCCAGCTCAGTCGCCCAAATTACTCCCATTCCAAAGCTTATGATGCTGGCGTCTGTTCCATCTCTTCTTATTTTTGCCTTACCTAATGGTTCCGGCATCATCGGGGATTGCAAAGATTCTTTGAGGCTTCGGTACAGCTTCTTATGCTCAAAAAATAAGACAGGATTAGGGTCATAAATTGAGGATAGAAGCAGATTTCTTGCATCTTCTACCGTAGACGGCACTACTATTTTTAAGCCGGGATGTTGCATAAACCATCCCTCCGGACTTTGAGAATGGAATGGGCCGGCTCCAACTCCGGCGCCATGCGGAGCCCTTATGGTAATGTTAACACCATCACTCCAGCGGTATCTGGATTTGGCAATATTGTTAATAATTTGATTAAATCCACAGCTTATAAAATCGGCAAACTGCATTTCAACCACTGGTTTAAACCCCTCATAAGCTAAACCAAGCGCAGCGCCAAGTGCACCGGATTCTATGATAGGCGTATTTCTTATGCGTTCTCTGCCAAATTCGTCCACAAAACCATCTGTAATTTTAAAGACACCTCCGTAATCTGAGATATCCTGCCCAATAAGAATAATGTCGTTATCGGCCCTCATGCAGTCTAATAAGCACAATCGAATTGCATCTATAAAACGAATTCCTTTGTCTTTATACTCTAAGATACTTTTAGCGGATTCTTCAACGGCAGTTTTAACTACATCTTTTGAAAAATCTACAGATACAAAAATCCGTTCTAACTCGGTGCGTTCATCAAAAGCAGGCTGTTCTGCTTGTAGAGCCCGCTCAAGTTCAGGCAAAAAGCTGGCGTCTGCCTCGGCTCGAATTTTTTCAAAATCGGCTTCCGACATCAAGTTAGATTCAATCGCTTTTTGTTCAAATCTCAGCAATGGATCTTTTCTGGACCACTCATCAAATAAATGCGGTGGTACGTAAGCCGTACCGGAAGCTTCTTCGTGACCCCTCATACGGAAAGTCATAGCTTCTACAAGTACTGGAGCCGAGTTTTCCAAAGCGTATTTTCGTGCTTCCGAAATAGTTTGGTATACGGTTTCTACACAGTTGCCATCTATTTGTATTCCTTTCATACCATAGCCTGCAGCTCGGTCTGCCAAGTTTTTACAACGAAACTGTTCTTTGACCGGAGTAGAGAGGGCATATCCATTATTTTCTACAAGAAAAATTACGGGCAGATCCCACACAGCGGCAAGATTAAGTGCTTCGTGGAAGTCGCCTTCACTTGTTGCACCTTCTCCACAGAAAGCTAAAACCGCGAATGGCTCATTTCTCAATTTACCACTTAGTGCAAGACCGTCTGCAACGGGCAGCATGGCAGCCAAATGAGAAATCATTCCAATAATACGATGCTGAGGAATCCCAAAATGGAATGAACGCTCACGGCCTTCACTAAACCCGTCTTTTTTGCCTAAAAGTTGACAAAACAGGGGATACAAAGGCACATTTCTACCCGTAAAGACTCCTAAATTTCTATGCATGGTTAATATATAGTCTTCTGGATGCATAGCGCGGGCTACAGAAACCGAAATAGCCTCCTGACCAATTCCCGAAAACCATTTCGAAATTTTATTTTGTCGCAGAAGTTTGAGCATTTTTTCTTCAATTCTTCTAGGTAAACAAAGATTGAAGTACAATTCAGACGCTTTTACAGGGTCTGAAAATAAATTATTTGTGTTCATTCAATTTGAGTTGATAATTCTTTATATTTAATATTCTGTGTTTTTAATTAATTAGCAGTGCACTTGCAGCCTGCTATATTGTAATCAAAAGCTCAGACAAGATATCCTTTGGATATCTTAACCAAAAAAAAATTTATGCAAGATACTTCCTGATCTTTTTCACTATAAATAAGGAAACTGAGTCGAATTGTTTAGAAAAGCATCTTATGCCAAAATATTGGCATCAGCAGCACCTGCTCACAAATTAATGGGTGAAGGAGTTGCTGTTCAGACCTACTCTAACAGACAGCGCCTCTGCAATTGCAACCGTTCTGAGATTACCTATTCCGAATTATTTATTAATTCCGGTATGGTCTCCGTACGTGTTGCTTTTTATGTTTTAGGGCAATCTATCTGTCGGTTTATAAGCTATAAATTCCACACTTTAATAAGCAGAGGTTAAAGTCATGCAAGCATTAGGACGTCAAATATTGGTAGAGTACTACGATTGTAACAGCGATATTATTAACGATGTTGCTAAAATTGAGTCTATATTGCTCGAAGCCACCAGAAGGTCGAAAGCCAGTATTATTTCCCATAATTTTCACAAATTCAGCCCGCATGGTGTTAGTGGTACGGTAGTTATTGCCGAATCGCATGTTGCCATACATACATGGCCCGAGTACGGGTATGCAGCAGTAGACATATTCACTTGTGGCGAAACTATAGATCCTTGGATTATACAAGAGTTTATCAAAGATTCTTTCCAATCGAAGAACGTTTCAAGTATTGAGATGAAGCGAGGTATGTTTAAAGTTGCCGAAGGCGAAGAACTCTTGTTTAAACCCAAAGATTCCGCACAATACAACAATGTGAATTAAGTAATTATTTAATTGAAAAGAATTTTAAAGCTATGATGGTTAAAAACCCAGAAATATTTTCTCTCGTAAAAGGTTCCGGTGAGGGAAATACAGTACTTAATGCTTTCGACCTCGCCCTTCTTAATGCCGGTGTTGGTGATACAAATCTTGTTCGTATGAGTAGCATTATACCGCCAAACTGCGAATTGGTAGATAAAATTATCCTCCCTAAAGGTGCCTTAATTCCCGTAGCTTATGCAGCTATTAATTCTGCTAATCCGGGTGAAGTTATTTCTGCTGCTATTGGTGTTGGTCTTCCTGAAAAAGACGGTGAGCCAGGCCTTATTATGGAATTTGAAGATACTGCGCCACTAAAAGAAGTAGAGGATATTGTACGCCAGATGGTGGTGGATGGTTATGAATATCGTAACCGCAAATACCGCGAAATTCTTACTATTGGAATTGAGCATACGGTTATCAAGAAAGGTGCTGTTTACGCCGCTGCCGTTCTTTGGTACAAATAAGAAAATTTAATTTAATTTTATTCTTTCATTAGATGTCTTTACACTTTAATGAGTTTTACAACGGCGCTACAGGACTAACTGTAGGTATAGGTAAACAACTTTTTCGTGAACAAACACCCTTTCAACTCGTTGAAGTGTTTGAAACCGACACATGGGGCAACTTAATGACCATAGATGGTATGGTTATGCTCTCCGAGAAGGATGAATTTGTGTATCATGAAATGATGGCGCATGTGCCCTTATTAACGCATCCAAATCCTAAAACCGTTTTAATTATTGGCGGGGGAGATGGTGGCACAGCACGAGAAGTGCTGAAGCACCCCGGAGTAGAACAGGTAGATATGGTAGAAATTGATGAAGCCGTTGTGCGTGCCAGTAAACTGTACATGCCCGAAGTTGGTGATTTCGAAAATCCAAAGCTAAATGTGATTTACGAAAATGGCCTCACTTTTGTAGACGGACCCGAAAACAAGTATGATGTAATCATTATTGATGGTTCCGATCCTGTAGGCCCGGCTGTAGATCTTTTTAAGAAAGACTTTTATGAAAAATGTCACCACTGCTTAAAAACAGATGGTGTTTTGGTATCACAAACAGAAAGCCCGTTCGTTGAATCATATCACGATAGTATAAGAAGCGTGCAGAATGCGATTTCAGATCTTTTCCCGATTGCGAAATTATTTCTAACATACATACCTCTTTATCCTACGGGAATGTGGTCTATGTCTATTGCAAGCAAGAAGAGAGATCCTCTTTCTGATGAAGTTACCAGTGATATTAATAATCGTTTGTCATCATTTGCCGATACTCTCAAATATTACAACCAAGACGTACACAGCGGATGTTTTGCACTGCCAGGTTTCGTGCGTCAAATTCTGAAGTAACCGCTGGCATGGGAGTCTGCTCCATGCTTTCTAATTTTTTGCCAAATAATAGTTCGTTCTTTTTTGAAAGGCCCTCAGTATATTATACTGCAGGGCTTTTCTTTTTTATACTATTTTATCCTTTTTCAGTTTCTGCTGCCGAAACTGAAAAAGCACAGATTTATTTAGATGATCAGTTTGTCGAACAAAGAGTTGATACTCTTTTGTCATACTCTGTTCAAATCCGGGTTATAGATCAGAATGAAGCTGTTCGTTTGCCCGATTCTCTGCGTACTATGCTAATTAGTGGTAAATCTACCGATGAAATCAAAAATCGCATTTCCCGGGATGTTCTTTCGTTTTTAGGAAGCAATGGCTGGCTAAACGCAAATATTGATGATATAAGCTTACGCGATTCCACCCTTCATTTACATATAACCAAGGGCTGTGCCTTTACTTTTGGTAGTCTGCGTTTTCATTTGGAGGATGAGACTAATCACGATCATTTTCAGCCAATTCAGGATAAAGCAAAAATATCTACCGATAGAATTTTGAGGCGCGAACGAGGCTTATATACGGAAAGACGATTTAGCAGAGTGATGGATGAGTATATCCGGTATTGGGAAAATGAAGGCTATCTTTTTGTTAAAGCAGACCTGCTTACGGTTTTTCCTGAAAGTGATTCTTGTAGAGTGAATTTTGAAATTTCTGTAACGCCTGGCAATAAGGTTACAGCTTATGAAATTATCTTTCCTGATCTTGAGCGGAATAGTCCGGACTTTTTAGAAAGAATAGTGCGTATTGTTCCGGGGGATGTGCTAACTCCGGCTACATTACTGGATGCTGTTCGCAGATTGGAAAATACCGGATTATTCCGGGCTGTAGAAGAACCTCTTTTAATTCAACAAAATGAGCGCTTTATTGTAGTATTTCAAGTAAGAGAGAGGCGAACAAATGCTTTTGATCTTCTTTTGGGCTATGTGCCTCAGGCGCAGAGCGTAAGCGTGCCGGGTTCAGGCAGTTCTTCGTCAAGCGGCAGGTTTATCGGAAGCGGTGAACTTATTATTCGAAACCTATTTTTACCGGGAAGCCGTTTCGATGTACGGTTTGAGCGGCTTCAGCAGTTTGTAACCCGTCTTGATCTAGGCTACGATGCTATATATATTGGTTCAACACCATTCGGTGCAGGTTTTCGGTTTGATTTTGAGCAGCAGAATGTAGATTATCAAATTAGAAATATCCGGTCGTTTATAAGGTATCGGCTAACGACTTCAACCGCTTTAATTGGTTCTTTAAGACAGGAAACTTCAGCCGGTAGCGGTGACCCGCGAGCCCTAAGGCGGGTTTTTGATGCGACTACTTTGTTTACAGGTGTTGGTCTGGAAATTCGTAATACTGATAGTTTTGAAAATCCAACCCGTGGTCTTGTGCTTAACTTTTTAGCAGAATCGGGAATCAAGAATATAAATGATCCTGCATTAGACGAGTTTACAAGTCAAACAAGATGGTCTCAGCAAGAGCTTAATCTAAGTACAAGGCTTTTTTTTTCAACATTTAGCAGGCAGGTTGTATCTCCGTCTATTAATGCATTTCTAATGCTTTCGCCCTTTTTTACCGAATCTGACCTGAACCGGTTTGGTGGTGCCAGAGATTTAAGGGGGTATCGCGAAGATCAGTTTCAGTCTGCGAGAATGCTATGGGCAGATGTCGAATATAGATATTTACTGGACCGATTTTCTTATGCGTTTCTTTTTGGTGCTGCAGGATATTACGAGAGGCCAGACTTTATCTTTGAAGTGACAGAGCGAGAATCAGGAGCAGCCCTCTCTGGCAGAACACAATGGACCACAGACCGGCTATATTCTTACGGACTCGGATTTGCCTATACGATTCCACTGGGCGTGCTGCAGTTTAGCTACGCGCTATCTGCAGAAGACAGTTTTTCGAATGGGAAAGTTCATATTGGTATTACTGCAAATCTATAAAAGTTAATCGGATGCAGGTTGTAGTATTCTATCTGTAAGAAAAACTATTCCGGTTATAGCCGACAATAAAATAAGCGCTGGAATCGGGCTCCATATCACAAGCCCACCAATTGTGCCAATCACCGCGCCTAAATATTTTATGTACCGAAGCTGAGAGTCTGTAGTACTACGAATAATTTTTTCCAGCTTTACTTCATCGTACCTATGTAGATTTTCCTGAATAATCTTTCCGATTTTTATTTCGTCAACCACTTTTTCGAGTAAACTTAAAATAAGCTCATGAAACCCTGCACGCTCCGACCTTAACTGCGCAGGTAGTTTACTTACAATGCCATGAAAAGGTATAGCCGCTTCATCAACCGATTCTGGCAGTGATGAAATAATACCTCGTAGTAATTCGTCTAAAGTTTTACCTTTTAAGAGTAAATATAGCTTAAGCGCCGATTTTTCCACGCTGTTGCTCTCTGTTCTTTTCCGGATGATGGCCTCCGACTCTTGAACAAGCTTCTGGATAACAGATTCATTTTCCAGTGTTTGTCGGATATATTTTCTGGCCAGAGCATCTACATCAGCCCGGAAATCTTGCTGTTGCATTGTATCATATAATCCTCTTATAGACCGATTAATGTAATGGTCTAAAATTCCACTTTCGATAAACTCTCGCTTAATTAACTCCGGGTTTATGAGCTCTCTTTCTACAGCAGCAGATAGGCGTAAAGCTATTTTATCTTTCTGAGCAGGAATAAGTCCCTGACCCAGAACAGGACGTTTTTTTCTTGGGTAAAACAACATTTGTATAGCCAGCCAGTTGGTGAGAAAACCAATAAGCCCCGCAACACTAAGCGTACGAACCAAGCCTTCTGCACTCAAAGAAAAAAATGGTAGATGGAAAACTATACCATCAAAATCCCAAAAAAAGCTCAAAACAAACAAAACGCTTAACAAATAAGGAAAAACAAATAACACCAGCAGGCCTGTTGATTGCTTGTCACCCGGGTCTTGGGTATTAGCTGCCGATGTATTATTTCTTGCATCTGTTTTATCGGCCGGGTTTGCACTAGTACTCGTACGTTGGCTGGTGTACTTTTTTATAATCAATTTCCAGTCTGCAGAATTTTCAGTAGCGGATTTCTTTTTATCCTTACCAAATTTCGGGCTTGATGAGTTTTCAGACATATTAATTTTATGCGTTAAAAAGTGAGTCTACTGAAGATCTAAGTTTTTTTAGCTCCTCAACTGTATCTATACGATGTATTTCATCTTCAAACAGAGAATACATTTTTTGGAATAACATAGCGGGGCTCATTTTTCTATGAATTTCCGACTCATCATTTTGAAACAGATCATCGTAATATTCTGCAAAATCGAAACCTGTAGTCTCATTTCGCCATACTTTAATCAGACCTTGCTGTATAAGGTAATCCATCGACTTACCTAAAGAGGAAGGTTTAACCATACCAGATTTAAGAATATTTTGCATGTAATCTTCAAGAACTACCCTGGGTTTAAGGTAAAGTTTGCCCATTGTGTAATTTTCGGGTATTTCACTCTTGTCTACGAAATACAGATTAGTTTGAAGCTCATTACAATACGCAAGTTTGGATGTTGGAGTAACTTGAGGCAAAAGTAAAGATACCAATGTTTTATGATAAATATACTTGTAAATTATCTGTTGATTTTTTTCAAATCTGTAGCCAATATCCTCCGGTGTATTTGAAAATGAAAAAATATGCAGTGCCTGATGTCCTCTCTTGTGATGATTCTTCTGCAGCTGAAGCGGCAGTAATTCGTATTGAGAAATATTTTGATGGCTTATGAGTAAATCAGATTGCAGATTTCTCCAGGTAGTTTCAGAATAGAATTGAGATGAAGTTCGGGGATAGCTTATAAGACCGTCAGGGAAATCAGGGTCGTCGTATGCAAAAAGTTTATTTAATGATAGCTGTGTTTCTGAAAAACTATTTCCGCTTATACAGGGTATGAAAGCAGTAGAGGCGGGTAATACAACAGGCCTCCAAAAATTTTGCGTAATATTTTTGACCGGCTCAATTGTATAGTACTGTTCAAATTTAATCGGTGATTTTATTTCTTGTGTAGGACCAAGAATATATCTGCCACATTTACTTGCAAAATAGGGGGTTCGTTGAATAGTCTCCAGGTATGCGAGCCATGCTGCAAACCGGATGAAGATATCTCTTTGAGAAGCAGGATTTAATCTGCCAACACGGCTAGTAGCTCTCTTGATTTTCCTCGAAATTTGATCTGAAATAACAGCACCGGATAGGAGAGGGATTGCAGTTGCATTTTCTGAGGAATCTGGTTTTTGTAAAATAGCCCTCTCAATTACCGATTGAATACTATTTGCAGACAGATAAGTCAGATGACCAAAGCAAGCTTTATTGGCATAATTACCCAAAAACTTTACAATGCAATGAGAAATAAAGCGCCCGCTTGGATCAGAATCCGTGCAAATTATGATATGATGGGCAAAAGGGGCAAGCTCCTTTAGTTTTTTTCTGAAAGCTACAGCCACAGCTTCAGGATCTGCCTTAGCCTGTATTTTAAGCCTGGGGAGATCAATCTTCGGTTTCCATGCATACCCGGCTGTAGCTAAAACTTCAATCCCGGGAAGATTAAATCTTCTAATCCGTCTGGCAATTATTTCAGATTCTACAATCAGAAGGATAAGTTTTGAGACGGAGACCATTATACAGAAAGGCAAAAGGCAAAAGGGTCTGACAATTTACTATCAGGCACTTTTCTTTGTTTTGGTACAAATCCTTAATAGAAATCTGTAGCTAATATTTTATTAATTAATGCGTTCATTTCCTTTGAGATATACATTACCGGGGCGCTGTTTGTCATCTTTCCCAAATACGACTCTTGCAACCGTTTCTTTCATCTTTTCAAGTGTTACTTTTTCGAACGCATTCATCATAAAGCTTTCGATAATACTTTCTAAGTCGCTGTGGTTAATTAGCCCAAGATTATAGAGTTCGAGAAGGTATCCATAGGCTTCTGTTGTAATCATAGAGCGTTCAGCAATATGCAACACTCTTAAATTGCGTTTAGACTTTGTTTTTTCGGAGCTGCTAAGTTCCCCATTTTCAATTTTTTGCATAATCCATGAATAGGCAGCCGAACGTTCTGCAGTGTCAACATTACTAAATGCATTTTTGTCTAGTTCCTGCAGGCTACTGCCAGAGTGGATATCTTTTGCAATACGAATAATTAAATCGATTACACTTGCTCTCATAAATCTTTTAGCCTTTCTAAATACTCATTTTCTTTATGGGTCATTCGTTTCTTTTCAGGACCGGATGTATCGGTATAACCTACTAAATGGAGTAAACCATGGATACAAATTCGGTATAATTCGTCAGTTTCTGTAGTCAGAAACTCTTTAGCCTGATCATAAATACGCGGTAGACAACAAAAAAGCGTGCCCTCAATTGGCTCACCATCTTCGTGGTAAGGAAAAGTAATAATGTCTGTAATGTAGTCTTTACCCAAAAACTCTTTATTAATTTGTACAATCATCTCTTCGGTTATCAGTACAATTTCAATAAAATGAAGCGTCACTTTCTCCTCATCAGACATTAAAAGATACAGGCTTTCAAGGCGAGCTGCATCTATGTTATGAGATAAACCGGATTGATTTGTTATGCTAAGGTGAAACGTATTTTGCTCCAATACTTGAATAGGTTACTGTAAGTATGTGCTGGTAAAATGGTTAATTAACAGGTGAAATTCAAATTGATGGCATGCATAATTCAATTTCAGACATCATCATCGAAAGAAAAATCTTCGAAATCTAAGGACTCCGTAAGAGATAGGGCCACGCTACACATCATAACCTCGGGCGGAAGTTTAGTAAAGTCACCGTTCAAAAGGGTGTCATCAACATTTGCATACATGCTGATGCCGCCATTCTTCTCAATAATCAAGCCTGTTGTTTGCCCTCCCAGCTTCCCAAAAAACGTAATTTGCTGAAGGGTTTTACTCGCAACAAAACCAGTACAATTATGTAGTTGAAGAAAAGAATTATGAGAGTAGACAGAAACGATATTGGTTTCTTTACCGTCTACTTTAAGGCCCATATGTATTTCTATGACCGTTTTAAGCTCATTATTTTCCGGTTTTACTGTAAATCGGGATACTTCCCCGATTTGCTTGTAATCGCAACCCAGCAGTTCAGTAATTTCGCGAATGTTATCGGTCGAAAAAGTTAAAATCATAGATTTTTAATTATTCATTCAAAATCAAGGCCAGAAACGGCATCTAATATTTCATAAAACTAAAAGGGCAGTGTAATTCGCCCGGATAAACTAACTTATTACGCAGACTGAATAAAAAGGTTTCATTGTTTAAGAAATATGAAACCTTTTTAACACAGACCAAACTCAAAAATAAGTAAAAATGCGAGACAAGATTCAAATGATTCCATTTAAAAGAATATACGGCTGAAATGCTCCATATTTTCTGACTCGGTACGAGGAAAATTGGTTTCTGTGCCAACCATCCTGTTTATATCGTCTGCTATTGAAACTGCTATAGACTCGTTACCTGTAATATAAAAAATACGCTGCATTACAATAAGTCGCGACATATTATTGGTGTAGCTTCGATGATAGCGGCGCAGATTATTTTCCAGATGCTGTGATCTTGCCATTAGGCGCGCCCGCTGATCAGCCCGCGACCGCTCTCTGAGTTGCCTGCGTATCCGATCTATTTCGAGTTCTGCATCGTCCATTTGTTTAAGGCTTCGCTCCAACTCACTCATAAATCGTGGCAGAAACTCGAGTCCAAGGCGCTCTCCGGCTTCGGTATTTTGTGCCTGAGCAAATCTAAGGGCATAGGTTAACGCAGAGGTTAAGTCTGGAGTAACTGTATTAAATGGAATCTTATACTCGCCCCATTCGAGCCAACGATTAGCCTCGGCGTAATCGCCGGTTTGTATAAATGCATTAGCTTGGCGTGTAATGATAGTGCGGTAATTATCCAGCATTCTGCGTTTGTTCTGGTCCAGATAATTTCTTTCATCATTTACGTAGCGCAATCGGAATTGCTCGAGGCGCTCTGCATGTATTTCTGTATCTAAATGGCCAAACTCTTCTTCATGGCGGTTTGGAATAACTCTGAACGCTTTACCTTCGAGCCGCAGGTAATTTTCCATTCCAAGCATAGCGTCGCCGGCGACAGTAATTGCAAAGTAAATGGGGCGATGATTAATATTTTCTCTTACGATATCGAGAACAATATCATCCTGAATTCGGGTGTAATAGAAGGAGCGATCACCATCTGAGAAAAGTGGAATTCCCTGGTGGAAGAATACGATCTCATCCTCCATATCCTCAGGATTCATCCTAAAGCTGAATTCTGGAGCATGTAAGTTAGACGGCCACTCATTTGAGCCGGACTCTATTAACTCAGGAATTGTTGTCATACCGGTTTCTGGCTGTGAGGCCGTCATTCGTAAATAATTCTCTCTGTTAAAAGGAATTCGCACATTTCCAGGTCTGTGGAAATCACTGTCGCGCTCAAATCGGAATTTATCTTCAATTCGCTGAATTTCACGATTGGTGAGCGAAAGACGTACAGGCGGCGAATCGTAGTTCCACCGATTCTTAATCTGGTCTATATACCAGCTCGTATTGGCAAGGCTAAGGCAAACGATACGAACGTCGGTTCTTATACCGTAAACTTCCTGCAAAAACCAAAGCGGGAACGTATCATTGTCTCCGTTTGTGAATAAAATACCGTAGGGTTCTACAGAATTTAGAAGGTTATAGGCATAATCCGGAGCTACATACCTAAGACTTCGATCGTGATCATCAAAGTTTTCTGTTAGCACCCGAAGCGGGACAAGCAGATACATGGCCAGCAAAACTCCTAGAAGAGCAAATTTGTTGTTGATTGCTGTTCGAATCATATCGAGCACACCGGTAGCGCCAAGGCCTATAAAAATGGAGAATGCAAAAAATGATCCCGCATAGGAATAATCCCGTTCTCGCGGCTGCATCGGGGTTTGATTGAGGAACACAACAATAGCAATGCCCGTCATTACAAAAAGTGCCATTACCGATAGCGCCCTCTTCCAGTCTCGAACAAAATGATAAATTATGCCGAAGAGCCCGAGCAGGAAGGGGAGATACCAATAAAAGTTATTCGCTTTATTATCGGCAAAACGTTCATCAGCTCTGAATGTTCCGAAATAGGAAGGGGTGTCTTGTATATCTGCCTGTCTGCCAATGAAATTCCAGTTAAAATATCTGAAATACATATGACCCAGCTGATAGCTGAAAAAGAAATGAAGATCGCTGTTATAATTTGCGTATGCAGCCATATGGGCAGGCTGTGATGAATACCGGCGCGGGAAAAACCTCTTTTGGTCTCTCGGAATATCCATCGTGGTATTATCGAAGCTTCGGTCGAAAAGAAGCGGGGCAGAGCCATATTGCTCTCTTTTAATGTAGCTGGTAAATCGTTCGATATTATCCGGGTTATTCTGGTCGATAGCCGGATCGGTCATAGATCGTATAAAGATTACCGCATAACTAGAGTAACCAATCATTATAGCCGTATAGGCTACAATTATATAGTTGGCGACCTTGTATTTTTTCTTGTGGGTGAAATAAATACCGGCTGCCAGAATGCCCAATACAAAAAACATGAAAATACCCGGACCAATCAGGCCTACAGATATTTCACTAAGCGTATTTGCAAGAGTAGGCAACCAAATAATTGTACCGGGGAAAATTACAAGAAACGCTGTTACTGAAAGGCCAATACAGGCTAAAAAGCCTAAAAAGGTAAACTCAAATTTTCTGAAATAAATGATTAGTGCAATAGCAAAAATTGCAAGTAGATTAAGCAAGTGAATACCAAAAGCCAGACCAATTAAATAAGCTATAAACACCAGCCAACGCTCGTTACCGGGCTCATCTGCCTGAGATGCCCATTTGAGCGACATCCAAAAAACGAGGGCTGTAAAAGTTAGCGACATAGCATATGTTTCTGCCTCAACGGAAATAAACCAAAGGCTGTCTGTTGCAGCAAAAGTAAGAGCACCAATAAGTGCACCGCCGTACATGGCGATTCGGGCAGAAACAGACCATTCATCGGGATGCCCTTCGTTAAAAGTGCGTACCAGACGCACAACAATTAAATACAACAGCGCGATTGTAATGCCCGAAGAAAGCGCACTCATCATATTAATGCTGTATGCCACATATTCGGTGGGTACGAACATGGAAAAGAAGCGGCCGAGCAATAAATACATGGGCGCTCCCGGCGGATGCGGAATGGTTAAACTGTATGATGTGGCAATTCGCTCTGCCGGATCCCAGAAACTTGCTGTGGGCGCCAGTGTAACAACGTATAAAATAAAAGCGAATAAAAAGCTAAACAGGGCAAAGAGACGGTTCAGACTTTTATGATCAGTTTGCATCAAGAATTAATTTAAATAAGTACTGTTAAAATATTGCAGAGCAATAAATAAGTGGGGCTTTGATGTAGATTATTTGTTCGTCTTGCTTAGGTTATTCACCGGGTTTCAACATACGGCTTAGCACCAAATCCATAAAGACACCTGCCCGCAGAAACTATTTAGAAATTGAGATGTAACGGCTTACAAGGCATCTCTATTGCAATTACGGTGCAGATTCATTTTTAAAATGAATCTTTAGGGCTGTATCTTCAAAACTTGTTATAATAGGAATAGCAAAAGGTACTATCAAGTTTCTGACAACTTATTACGATTTACAATTATGAAGTTCTTCTTACTGGAAAATATGAAATCCGGATTATTTGGTGTATGCACGGCAATTATGATAGTTGCTCTTGGTTTTCAGCTTGGTTGTTCTCCAACAAGCACAACCACTACAGAGCCTGAACATGAAATCTTTTTTGAAGAAATTCATCCTGAAGTACACAGAGTTCCATCTGTAGCGACAGACTGGGTTCTTTTGGAAGGTGAGCCACGTTTTCTGCGTCCCCGAACATGGAATCTGCATCATCAGGCCGCAAGATTATCATTCGATTTCGAGCAGCAGGCTGTAATTGGCTCAACGGAACTGCTTTTTACAAGTATCAGGAACAATAATCAAATTTTAATTCTGGATAGTAAGACGACAGACTTCCATAGTATTACCTTAACTAGTAGCGGAGAAGAGCTTGCTATTCGTCAGGATTCAGCCACGGTATCGATTCTTCTCGATCGCAGCTACAGCCGTGATGATACGCTTTCGGTTACCATAGACTTTACCTCATTTCCACCACGCAGAGGACTTTACTTTGTTGATCCTCTGGGCAAAGACCCTTCCAAGCCAACGCAAATCTGGACTCTCGGTCAACCCGAAGACAATAGTTTCTGGCTGCCAACTATAGATCATCCCGCAGAACGTACTACGCAGGAATTCTGGCTAACGGTACCCGATTCCATGACCACACTTTCTAATGGTTTTTTGATATCATCATCTTCAGATCCCGCAAATAATCTCAGAACCGATTACTGGAGACTCGACCTGCCGCATACGCCATATTTATTCGCACTTGCTGTTGGCGTATTTGATGTTACAGACCGCTGGGTTAACGATATTTATTATGCCTACTACACCGAACCAAAATATGCGGCCTATAAAGATGATATCTATGCTCATACAGAAGATATCATGGATTATTTCAATGATCGTTTCGATTATCCCTATCCATGGGGTAGTTATGCTCAGGTTCCTGTTCATGAATTCATAGCGCGCGGTATGGAAAATACATCCGCCACCATTCTCTATAACCTGGTACAGTTCGACTGCCGCGGTGCCCGCGATCTAAATAATACGGCCTTAATCGTTCACGAGCTGGTGCATCAGTGGTTTGGAAACCTTGTTACGTGTAAAGACTGGGCAAACTTACCGTTTAACGAAGGTTTTGCAAATTACTTCGAAACCCTGTACAAAATCGACCGCATTGATGAAAATGCGGGTCGCTGGCACAGTCTAAATCATAAGGCAGATTACTTTACTGAAGCTACAAGATACAGAAGACCCATTATTTTCAATCAGTATTCCGAGCCAGAAGACATGTACGACAGACATACCTATGCGAAAGCGGGTCAGGTTCTCGGTATGCTGCATCATTATGTAGGAGATGAGGTTTGGTGGAGTGCGCTTCAGCTTTTTTTAAGAGAGCATGAGTACAGCGCTGTAGACATGCATGATGTGCGCAGGGCATTCGAGCAGGAGAGTGGACTATCGCTAAGCTGGTTTTTTGATCAGTGGTTTTTCGAACCCGGGCATCCGGACTTATCTATAAGCTGGGCTGTACACGAAGGGTCTGATTCAGATACTCTTGAAATCAGCATTAATCAGATTCATGATATTACACGTCAGCCAGTTTACCGGCTTGAAAGTATAGCAGAAGTTCGTTTTTCAGATGGCAACACAATGTCTATTCCGGTCAGAATTTCAGAAATTGAAAATGTAATCAGGATGCCGGTATCCGAGAATATTGCAGATGTAATTTTCGATCCGCAGTCCGTTCAGCTTGCCGTTCTTCATGAGGATTTAAGTGATGAGCAGCTAATCGGAAGACTACAGCATCATGAAATTGCGACAAGATATAATGCGCTTCATTATGTAAAAGGAAACAGAATCGGTACAGACTTTACAGAAAATCTGCGTTTAGTCGTTCGTGATGATGATTCTCCTGAAATCAGGGGATTGGCTATGGAAATTCTAAGGCAGGAAAGAACGCAGGAAAATGCTCAGTTTGCGCTGAGTATTAACTCCGAAAATGAAGCTTATTTTCGGGTTCATACAGAAGTGATACAGCTATTAGAACACTTCCCGCAACTCGAAGGGGTACAGAACCATTTACAAAAAGCTCTGCATGATAGTAGCTATTTTATTGCTGCACAAGCCATTGTAAGCTATATGCGCGCAGGATTCGAAGACGCCGAAGAGCTGATTATTCCGTTTGCAGAAAGTTATTCCTGGAATCATTTACTAAGGAATGCAGTGGCAGATGCAATGCTCATAAGCGGTACTCCCGAATCCTTCAGAACCATGCTCAAACTAGCTGCAATGCCTGGCAACGCTTCTTTTCGTAGTAAAGCACTTTCTTATGTTGCTTCCAGTGCTCCGCGTTATCAAATGACAGACGAAAGCCTTAGCCTGATGATTGAAGTTCTTAATGACCCATACCCTGAAAATCGCCTGCACGCCATTCGAGCAATCAGATCTTATGGCAATGAAGAAGCAATAAATGCCCTGCGCGAGTTGCGCGAACGAACAGATAACGAAGACGAAATACGTATTCTCAATAATGTTTTTAGTGATTGAAATGATCGCTGTAAACCCTTAAGATATCCGGAGCTTTAAATTCAAGCTAGCATAGAGTCTTAAATAGATCACTTTTTACTCAATTATCTTTACTGAAAATGACCAAAGCTAAAGAAGCTGTTCTTCGCTTTACAAGTAAATGGGGTTTAATAATTAGCGTACTTGGGATTGCCGTTGGGACCGGAAATATCTGGCGTTTTCCCAGAATTGCTGCCCAAAATGGCGGGGAAGAAGGAGCAGGGGTCTTTATTCTGGCTTGGGTTATATCGCTAATGCTTTGGTCTATTCCACTCATCATCGCAGAATATGCAATAGGAAGAAACGGGCGCAGAAGCGTAATTGGCTCTTTTATTTCGCTTATCGGTAGAAAATTTGCCTGGCTGGGTGGTTTTGTTGCTTTTGTCGCAACTGCAATTATGTTCTATTACAGCGTAGTAGCGGGTTGGACAATTTACTATTTCATACAGTCGGCCATGCATCCTTTACCAACTTCGCCCGAAGAAGCCGATCTGATGTGGAACTCTTTTCAGTCGGGGATACTGCCGGTTTTATTTCATGCTTTGGCTATAGGCCTTGCAGGCTATGTGGTGCTGAACGGGGTGAAAATGATTGAAAGGGTAAACCTGGTTCTAGTTCCTTCTTTGCTGATAATTCTACTGCTAGCGGGGGTTCGGGCACTAACGCTACCTGGTAGTATGGAAGGTGTTCGATATTTATTTACGCCGGAATGGGGCATGCTACTAAACGGCAGGGTCTGGCTGGAAGCTCTTACTCAAAACGCATGGGATACCGGAGCAGGATGGGGGCTCATTTTAACCTATGGCGCGTATATGCGAAAATCAGACCGGATTGTTATGAGTGCATTTCAAACCGGAATCGGCAATAACCTGGTGTCTTTATGGGCCGCAATTACCATTTTTGCAACTGTTTTTGCCATTTTGGGTGCCAGCCTTTCTCAGGCGGCCATTATTGACATCATGCAGAATTCCGGACCAGCCTCAACCGGTTTAACCTTTATCTGGATGCCACAGCTATTTATGCAAATGGCCGGTGGCAAAATGCTTGCGGTTTTATTTTTTCTTGCACTATCATTTGCGGCATTCAGTAGCTTGATTGCCATGATCGAGCTCGCTACTAAGGTTCTGATAGATTGTGGCTGGGTACGGATGAGAGCAACTTCGGTAGTTTGTCTTGCCGGGTTTTTGATGGGAATTCCATCAGCGATATCACTCAATATATTCGCGAATCAGGATTTTGTATGGGGTGTGGGGCTAATGGTATCCGGACTTTTCGTTTCTGTAGCTGTACTTATTTACGGTAAAGATCGATTTACGGCCGAAATTTTAGCGGCAGGAGAGGCGGTAACCGGAATTCACAAGCTCTGGAAATTTTTAATCGCCTACGTAATACCTGCAGAAGCAGTCGTTTTATTAGGTTGGTGGCTGTATCAGTCTATATTTGTATTCGCCCCAGACAGCTGGTTCAACCCGTTCGACCTTTACTCATTTGCTACTTTCGTATTTCAGGCGGGATTAATACTTGGGCTACTAATCGTGTTTAATTCAAGGATTGCGGATAAAATGGAGTCTGAATAGTAATTTTTAGATTACTTAGTCAAGAGATTCAATACTGTCATGTCTCATGTTAAGGTATGCATGGCGACCGATGGCACGAGACCGGGGAATTCTCAAAATATATCCTCAATCAATAGACAGTATTTGAGCTAGCTTAACTTCCGCAAAAAGACCGTGTAGTGGCTACAAATCAACTTATTT
>JAIULZ010000021.1 GCA_022565805.1 Balneolales bacterium | reverse complement strand
AAAGCTCCTCCTGATACGGAAACGGCTTCCACCCCTGAGCGGAGAAGAATTTCCGGATGATTTTGTAGGAAAATGTGGGTTTCAATTGTGAATGGTGAATTGTGAAAGGTGAATTTAATTAATGAGCAATAACCAATAACCAATAACCAATAACCAATAACCAATAACCAATAACGAATTACTAATGGTTCGTTTTTTAGTTACTCAGCTAGATTAACCGCAAAGGTGCGCAAAGGTGCGTTCACGAAGGGCGCGAAGGTTGAGGTAGTGATTTGCTTCGTGTCCTTCGCGAAATACTTCGTGAACTTCGTGGTTTAACTTCCTTGGGTGGTTATTTTCACTCAACACTCAACACTCAACACTCAACATCCAAAACAAAAAACTCAATTAATTCTCGGTATTCTCCCGCTCGTCCAGTTGTTTATGGCTTCTAATTCTATGCCTTGGTAGAAGCGGTTGCGGACTAAAATATAGTGGTTGAAGGGCCAGGAGTTGCCGGTTACGCGTGTTCTTTCGAAGATGATTACGGTGCGTGGATCCATGCGGTTATAGCTGTAGTGCCAGATCATGACTTCCATATTATTTTCAACATAAAGCGGAGGGCCCATTAATATGTAAACAAGCCCCATATCGGTTTTCCAGCCTTCTTTAAAGCCGGAGAAAAGACGGTTTGCTTCTTCTACGCGGGTATAAAAACGCTGAATTTGTTCTCGGGCCATACGCGGAGTCATGTCCTGCAGCCAAAAACGGTCTACAACCTGCAGCATGCTGTCGGGTTCTTCTATGCGCATCATATTTCTGAAATCCCGTTCACGCATTAAATAAGCGAGGGGCTCTGCCATTTCGAGTACAGATTGGACTCTGGGAAAATTACTGCTCACAATACCGAATTCGCGAAACCTTGTGGACGTTTCCGATTCCCCATCTGCATTATCGGTAGTTAGTTCAACCTCGATACGATAGTTGCCGCGGTCCGGTCTGGGCAGCAGGTATTCGATTAAAACCGGTCCTGTTTCCCGGTCGAGGGTGCGTTCCTGTTCTTCCAGTATAGTTTGGTTGGAGTAATCGATGCCACGATATATAATACTACCGCTTGAAACGGGGAGTTGGCCCATAGCGCGGGCCGGAGAAGTATCGGAATTGTACTCAATTAGCCTCATACGCAACCGGGCAGGCACATCTTCGGATTTACGGGTTACGAAAAGCTCAAATCGAAGCGAATCTTTGGCTGCGGGAATAAGATAAGATGTTATGGGTCTGGTTGTCCCATTCCCAAGCAATTTAACCCGAATGTCGGATATTGCTGCGGTCTTGGATTCTTGATCCGGGATATTTACCTGAAGCTGTACCGTAGTTGGTTTACGCGATGATACATCGGTTACCGTAACCTCAACATTATATCTGCCTGGCTCTAAATAGGCTCTGTGGTTAAACAGACTGGTAAAAACAGGGTCGCTGGCATTTTCGCGAATACTTAGATTTTCGTTTATGCGCTTTACCAGGTTTCCTGTTTCGGCCTTTCGATACAAAATACGGATTTCGGTTTCTGCAGTGCGGTTTCCGTCCATGGTGCGAAACACAAGGTTTTGATGCGGCAACTCCAGATTTAAATCAGAAACCGGCAGCCCTTCATCATCAAAAAAACTGGTTACACGGGCTCTTACTTCCGGATGTCCTACTTCGAATGCATGGGATGTACCTCGGTCTATACGGCTTTCGCCGCTTGAAGAGCAGGCTGTAATAAATAGCAGCATTGCGGGAAAAAGCCAGCTACCGCACCAAATGCCCATTGTGGCAAAATGTCTTAGGAACATCGCAGGAGGAATAAGTTGAAATGAAATAAAATGTTTACAGTAATCGGTTTGAAGCCATTCAATAATAAAAAAACAGGGTCCGGAGCATGGTAACTGCAGAATTCTATAAATTAGCCTATCGATATGGTATGCTCGCTTTTCATTTGAATGAAACCTGAAAGCAATCTAAACCGCAAAAATGTACCTGCACGAAGTTAAGAAGCTGTGTGAATCAAATCATGGTTTTTTCTGAATTTTTACTGTAGAATATGCGCAATTTTACTCCGGGCGCATTTTTTTTTTAAGGAGCTGATACCAGCATAACTGTAAATCGGCCTGAAAAGTGCTTCGATTGTTAATCTTTCGTGGAAAAATTAGTAATGAAGAGTTGCTGAAACAAAAATGTAAATTCGCTTTAAAGGTCTGGGTTGAGCAGTGGTGTGGAATAAGGTTAATTAAATCATAAAATTACGGAAGGATAATTGGAGGTATTTTACGATTAATTCGTAGCAAGATTGCGCGCCCTGCTCCAACTTTTTGGAGCTTCGGTTAAGGCGTTGCCAAATGACGGGAGATCCATTCGGGCATACTTGGTATTTAGATGCTTATCAACACTTTGGAAATCCCTTGCAATTAAGAAAAGTCTGCCGCTCAGGAATCGGATGCCTTTATTTGTGTCGATTTTATAATTAATTCTGACATCTGACATCTGACCCCGGGTCTTTACTAGTGTAGCAAGATTGCGCGCCCTGCTCCAACCTTTTGGGGCTTCGGTTAAGGCGTTGCCAAATGATGGGAGATCCATTCGGGCATGCTTGGTATTTAGATGCTTATCAACATTTTGGAAATCCCTTGCAATTAAGAAAAGTCTGCCGCTCAGGAATCGGATGCTTTTATTTGTGTCGAATTTATCATTAATTCTGACAGCTGACCCCGGGTCTTTACTAGTATAGCAAGATTGCGCGCTCTGCTCCAACCTTTTGGGGCTTCGGTTAAGGCGTTGCCAAATGATGGGAGATCCATTCGGGCATGCTTGGTATTTAGATGCTTATCAACATTTTGGAAATCCCTTGCAATTAAGAAAAGTCTGCCGCTCAGGAATCGGATGCTTTTATTTGTGTCGAATTTATCATTAATTCTGACAGCTGACAGCTGACAGCTGACATCTGACATCTGAGCGTCTTATTTCTTTAATAGTTAATCCTGATAGAATGGCTTACAGAAGATTTTGTATATTCTACACAGCTGTAGCATAACGCCCGCAACAAATTCGGGCAGTGCTCACTACCCGACGCATTTCTGGTTTATTAGGATTTGTGGCGGTAAATAAAGACTCAGTAAAGAGATATTAATCGGCTGACTGATCTAAACAGCAGCGAAACTTACGCTATGAGAAATTTAAAACGCAGAACAAAAATTGTTTGTACTATTGGCCCGAGCACAAATACGCTCGAAGGTATAGAGGGGTTGGTTAAGAGTGGTATGAATGTTGCCAGGCTTAATTTTTCCCACGGCAAGCACGAGGATCATGCAAAAGTAATCGAAATGATTCGCTCGACCGCCAAGAAATACCAGTATAGCATCCCTATTTTAATGGACCTTCAGGGGCCTAAAATACGCGTGGGCCAGATGAAAGACGGCGCACAAATGGTGGAAACCGGCAGCTATATAACCCTTACGCCCGAAAATATTGAGGGCACCAGCTCTGTAATCCCCATTGACTACGAATATCTGGCTGATGATGCCGAAGAAGGCAACACTATACTGCTCGACGATGGTCTTTTCGAGTTCCGGATTGTGAAAATCGCCGCTGGTATTATAACCGCCCGAGTGATTAACGGAGGCCTGCTAAAATCCAGAAAAGGCGTTAATCTTCCAGGAGTAAAGCTTTCAATTTCTTCCATTACAGAGAAAGATTATGAAGATCTGGAATTTGGAATCGGGCAAAATGTAGACTTCGTGGCACTTTCTTTTGTGCGAAAAGCAGAAGATGTGCAGGAGCTTGTTTCCAAAATTCGCTCTAAAGGATCGAATGCCGGCGTAATCGCTAAAATCGAAAAGCCCGAAGCACTAGATGTAATAGATGAAATTATTGAGGAAGTAGACGGAATTATGGTAGCAAGGGGCGATCTTGGTATCGAAATACCGAGTGAGAAAGTGCCTATGGTTCAGAAGAAAATTATAGACAGCTGTCGCAGAGCCGGTAAACCAGTTATTACGGCAACACAAATGCTGGATTCTATGATTGTTAATCCAAGGCCTACACGCGCAGAAAGTTCCGACGTGGCCAATGCGATTTTAGACGGTACCGATGCCATTATGCTTTCCGGAGAAACCGCTGCCGGTAAATTTCCTTTCGAAGCCGTGCGCGTTATGGACCGGATTTGTACCAGCGTGGAAAATAATTCGGATGAGCTCTACCTCACGCTTCCTTATACAAAACCCGAATGGCGTGATAAACAGGTTGTGGAATCGCTCAGTTATTCTTGTGTAAAAATGGCACAGTATGTAAATGCCAAGGCTATTGCTGTAATTACCCATTCGGGCAATACGGCTAAAAGAATTGCCAAGTACCGCCCGGATGTTCCCGTTTATGCCTTTACCGAAAGCGTTTTGGTTCGACGTCAGCTAAACTTGGTTTGGGGTGTGCACAGCATTAAACTAAGCGAGATATTTAATACAGATCAAAGCGTAGAAGTTATGGAAAGCTATCTTCGCGACCGTGGGTTGGTTCCCAAGGGCGAGCGTATTATTATTGCAAGCGGTATGCCAATTTCCGAGCGTGGCCGCACCAATATGATTAAAATCAGTACGCTTTAACCTAGTCTTAAAATCCATTCTGATTTTAAGACTTAGATTGTTGGAACAAAAATTAAAAAAGGATGAGGGCTCTACAGGCTTCATCCTTTTTTCGTTGAGGTTCTGTCTTTTTCTTCTGTATACCATATTAATGCAACTGCACTAAATACATCCCAAATACGTTCAAATAAGCAGGCGCAGCCAATATTTGTTGTCAGGTTTTAGGTTTATGCCGCCCTCCGTTTTTATTTGCTCTGTCAATCTGTTAATTTCAGACAGTAGCAATAGTATATCCAATCCGGAATTGATCAGTATAATTTGTTTTTAATTTTTTAGATGTTCCTGCAGTATGACAGTTAAAACCCGTACAGCCCCCATTTTTGTTGTAGCATGCGCAATACTTCTTCCGGTAATGCTAAGCGGATGCTCCGGGTCGTTAAGAAGTTCATGGATTAATTTTAACTCGTACTTCAATACTTTCTACAATGCCGAGCAAAGCTATAAAAGAGGTTTCAAGGCATTTGAAAACCAAGTAGACCGGATTAACGCCGAGCGCCCGATTCGAATTCACCGCTCTCCGGTGCGAGCGGGCTCCAACGATTTTGAAGACGCCATTGCCAGAGGATCCGACCTGCTGGTTCGTTTCCCGGAATCGCGCCATGTAGACAATACGCTTCTGCTGATAGGGAAATCGTTTTTCTTCTTGCAAAACTACTATAATGCCGAGCAAAAATTTAATGAACTGTACTCAATAACAGAATCGAATACGCTGCGGCAGCAGGCTGTAATCTGGCGTGCGCGTACTATGCTCGAGCAGGAGCGCTATTCTGATGGCATTAACTATTTAGTCTCACAATTCGACTCGCCCGAAATTTCGTGGGGGCGTCGGGAATTGGCCGAAGCCGAATTGATTTACGCACAGCATTTGGTCAAAACAAATCAATGGGAAGAGTCTGGCCGGGTTCTGTTTGCTGCGCTGCCGAATGTTCGGGATAACGAGCTACGTGCAAGAGGATATTTTCTGCACGGGCAAATTTTAGAATATCTGGGCGATTACGAAGCTTCATTTGAAGCGTACAACAGGGTGAGAAGATCTAACCCGTACTATCAGATGATTTATTTCTCTGAGCTTAAAAAAGGAATTTTGCTGCGTAAAATGGAGCGCTATGAAGAGTCGAGAAGACACTTTGTATCTATGGCCAGGGATAACAATAATTTTGAGTTTTTGCCCGAAATTAATATGAATCTGGCCAAAACATTTTCGGCTATGGGCGAGGTTGATGCCTCCAAAGAGCGATTTAGAGAGGTGCTCTATTTTAGCCATCGTACTCCTCAGCGCGAAGTACTTGCCCAAACCCATTTTGGACTTGCCGAGCTCTACCGTTTCCGTATTAACGATATTAATCTGGCTGCGGCTCATTACGATACAGCAGCCAGAAATACCTCTGATCTTGAAATGCTGCCCCGTGGTTTTAAAGCCAGGGAAACATCGCGCGCTTTTAGTGAATTTGCAAGACTCCATAACGACCATGAACGAATGGACAGCCTGTTAACCCTCGGTTCTTTGCCACCGGCTCAGTTCGATTCGGTTATAACCCGCATACAGGAAGATTACCGCCGGCAAATGAGGGCAGCCGAACGAGAAAGGAGAAGACAGAGCAGCCGTATTGTAACCGTAGAGCCGGGCGATATGGATAGTGCGACCGAATCCGGTGAAAACGGATTTCTTTTTCACTTAAACAGGCAGCTTATGTCGCAGGCGAGTTTACAATTTCAGGCTTTATGGGATGGTCGGCCGCTTGTAGATAACTGGCGTCGGCAGGATGCGGTAAGACAGGCTATAATCTTGGCCGAAGAAGGGGGCGAAGAGGCCGAAAAACTGGATATAGTTTTTGTAGAAGAAATCGAATTTGATGAATATGAGCTGGATCTTTCGGCTATTCCCCGAACCAGGGCCGCGAGAGAGCAAATGCGTGATGATTTGGTGCGCACCAAATATGAAATCGGCAATCTATATTTTTTATCACTCAGCGAACCCGATAATGCGAAAAACTATTTCCAGTCGATTTTAAACAGGTTCCAGAACTCCAGTATGGAGGCCTTGGTTATGTATTCGCTGTCGGAGGTTTTTTACTCAGACGGGAATGAAGAAGAGGCTCATCAATGGGCGTTGCAAATTGCCGATAAATATCCGGCAACGCCATATGCAAGAAGGCTATCGGAGCGCTTCGATCTTGGCATTGTAGCTGAGGAAACCCCGGTTTCTGAGGAGGAGCGGGTAGCCCTTGAATATACCCGCCTTCTTTCAGCTATCGATGAGATGCCCGAAGAAGAAGCCGCTCATGCCTTATTTCATTTTGGAGTTGCCGATACTATTTCCTCCAAAGCACCGGAAGCATTGATGAATGCTGCTCGTAAATTTATACAAATGGAGGTCAGTTCCGATAGTTTTCAGCAAAGACTTGGGCTTTACCGCGATAAAGAGCAACATTATTTAACCGAAAAGCAAAACTTGAGTGTATTACAAGATTCTGCCCGCGTTGTTTTGGCAGATACAGCTCTTGCAGAAACAGATCCGGAGTTGTTTCTTTACTGGACTGAAATAACCGAAAAGGAAATACAGGAACCGGATTTACGCTCTGTTTTTCCATATACCGGAGAACGCTGGGATTTTGCCCGGGAGGCGCTTGCTACTATCGAATCCCGCTTCCCCAATTTTCGCCAGATGCCGAGAGTTCGCGTTTTAAAGGAAGAAATTGCCAAACTCCCGGAACCGGAACCCGAACCCGAGCCCGAGCTTGAACCAGAGCCGGAATCAGAGCAGCCCGGAGACGAAACAGAAACTGAAAAAGAGGAAGAGGTCGTCTTGACGGATGGACATGCCGTTGCCTGGAAACTCGAGCCCGACGACACAACTGTTTATAATGCAGATGATATTCGCGTGGAGCCCAGAGTAGCAACAGAAGGTGGCTTACAGGCCTTTATCGACAAGTCTGGCGTAATTGAACAAATGCAGCGCATTAATGTGATGCAGGCTACATTCAGCTTTAGAGTGCATGTAGATACAGAAGGTGAAATTACGCGGGTCGTTCCGGTCGATCAGGATGATGAATTTGGTTTGCTGGAAACGATTATGGAACAAATGCAGCTTTTGCTAAGCTTTGAACCAGCCATTTTTAATGAGAAAAGAGTTCCGGTAATTTATAATCTGGATCTGCCTGTATCGGTACCCAGAGAATAAGGTAGTGCCACGTTACCCAGCAGATTATTCTTAGGACCAGGCTTCCGCTTCCAATCCTTTGTTAATATCGCGTATCAGAAAAGGCCCCTTATAAACCAGTGAGGTATAAAGCTGTATGAGCTGTGCCCCGGCATCTAATCTTTCAGCTGCGTCTTGAGCACTGCTGATGCCGCCAACAGAGATAAGGGTTTTATCGTCTGGAATTCTTTTTCTTATAAGTTCGGTTCGTTTGAGAGCGTTTTCCCGCAAAGGTTTACCACTTAAGCCACCTTTGCCGGCACGAGCCACTTCGCCTTCTGCGGTTTGAAGTTCGTTTCTTTGGGTGGTGGTGTTAACGGCCACAAAACCATCTGAACCAGCTTCGAGGGCAATGTCGATTAGCTGATAGAGTACGTCTTCGGATGTGTCAGCCGAAAACTTGATAAATACCGGTTTCGTTTTAGTTATACCGCTAAAAACTTTATTTGCAAGCTCTTTGAAAAGGGCGGGATCTTCAAAAGATTTCCCGTCCCCCGAATTGGGACAAGAAATGTTAAGGGTTATATAGGCCGCATTTTTGCAGTTCATGGCTTTCTCGGCGCTAAAGAAATAATCCTGAATAGCGTCTTCTGTAGACTTGCCCTTGCCCGGCGTTTTGGCAATATTAACGCCAACCGGAAAGCGCAATTTGTGCCCGCTAATAGTTTGCTCAAGATCATGAAGTATGGCTGATGCTCCTGCATTATTGAGCCCCATTCTGTTTATTACGGCTTCGTCTTTGGCGAGGCGAAACATTCTGGGTTTGGGATTTCCGGAAGAAGGATCTGCTGTTATGCTTCCGATTTCTACAAAACCAAAGCCGAGCGCTTCAAGTAATGGGAGTAAACGGGCATTTTTATCGAAGCCTGCTGCCAGACCAACGGGGTTTGGGAAATGAATACCGGAAGCATAAATTCCTTTTGTATTTTCAGTTTTGCATAAATCTTTGATAAGAGCAAGTGCCGCATCATACTGCTGTATCTTTTGTCCTTGGGCGAAAGCAAAATCATGGGCTTTTTCGGCATCCATCCGAAATAAAAGAGGGCGTATCAAAGACTCGTAAATCATGTAGGTCAGTTTTTTCTGAATGTTGGTTCAATAACGATGCGTTAGCTAATTTATCAAGATACCGATTCTGCAGACGACATAGAAAAAGGGAACGACCGACTGCTTGGTTTAATCAGAAAATATGAGGTAGATCCGGCACCGGGGCATGTGCAGCAGTATATTTTTTAGCACATGTTTAAAGCTAAAAAGACGGGCTACACAGTGTGTTGGCAGTTGTTTCTGCCGGATTGAAGCTCAATACGTATCTGAAATCCCGGTTTTTCGACGAAGGAAAATATGTATAAGTAACTGTTTTATTCAATTATAGTATCTTTGCACCATAATAAATTTAATTTTTAGTCACATAGTGAAGAAAAAGTTTAATACATTCAGGGAAGTTGAGGACTACATGTATGCTATCCCTACGTTTGGCAGTAGCGGTTTAAAAGCAACCCGTTTTGGCATAGAAGGTATTGCAGAACTATGTGCTTTAACGGGGAATCCTCAGCAAGGGCTTAAAGTAATACATGTAGCCGGTACAAATGGAAAAGGATCGGTTTGTAATCAACTGGGCTGGATATACACCAATGCCGGATATACAACCGGGGTTTATACTTCGCCGCATCTTACACGCATAAATGAGCGGTTTATGGTACAGATGCAGCCTGCACCCGATGAAGCTTTACTGGAATTTTTTCAGCTGTATGGTGATGTGGTTCTGGAGTTTAAGCCCACTTTTTTTGAGCTTACAACAGTTATTGCATTTTGGTATTTTAAAACACAAAATACCGATATATGCATTATAGAAACGGGTCTTGGCGGTAGATTGGATGCTACAAATATAGTTTCTCCAATGGCATGTGTTATAACAAGTATCGGGTACGATCATACCGATATTCTTGGTGATACTCTGCAGCAGATTGCATTTGAAAAAGCGGGAATTATTAAAAAAAATGTGCCATTGGTCTGTGGAAATATTCCGGTTGTTGCGCTCGAAGTAATACAGCATAAAGCCAGACAGCAAGACGCAGATATACATTTTGCGATGGATTTAAAACCCGAATTTGTGGATGGAGCCATTTATTTGCTACAAGAAAACGGGGAAAAGCGCTGTGTGAAGTCTGATTTTTTACAGCCTGTACAGGCTATTAATGTCGCAATTAGTTTTAAAATTACGGCTATTTTGCAGAATCAATTTCCTGTTAACGACGCTTTGTTTCACGCAGGAATCGGCCTCTCATCGAAGCAGGGCGCGTATAAAGCCCGATTTGAACAGCTGCATCCGGCCTATGAAGTTTGGTTCGACGGGGCACATAACCCAGAAGCATTTGAGATAATGTTAAAATTAACCTTAAAAAAAGCAGGAATTAAGAAAAAAGTATTGGTGTTTTCAATAATGCGTGATAAATTAACACAAGAAATGCTTTCACTTATTTCACAATTCGAAGAATTATACTATTTTGAAAGCACTACAAAAAGAGCTGCGTCCGTTCAAGAGGTACGCGCACTCCTTCCCGATGCAAAGCAGTTTAATGACAAAGAATGGGTATTATTGTTATCACGCTTGCACGCAAAAACTGTTTTCGTAGTTTTCTCGGGTTCATTGTACTTTTATAGTCACGTTTTGGGGCTGTTTAATAACACACACACGACCTTTACCCCGGCAAAGCAATCCTGATATTTTCTCAGCTTTTTATTCTGATCCGGGTTTTCGTTTTTACGGCAAAAGATAACAGCTTTTCTGATTTCTACCCGCGATTACACTGCATCTGTGATGTAGCCTCCCATATGTCTGTTAAATGACGTAACCTGCGCTTTTTTTCCTGTATTCTCACTTACAGCATATCTATACGATATGCGTATTAAAATGATTGTTAAGCCATAACAATCAATATGATAGATCTTAAATTTACAAAACAACCCTATGGTTGAATTATCACACTCTGATTTAAAAACTCTGCAGCACAAGACAGTTAGCGAACTGCAGCAATTAGCAAAACAATTGAGCCTGAAATCCGCAGCGGGGCAGTCTAAAGCCACCCTCATCGAAAGAATTAAAGGTGCTGTTCTGGCAAAGGAAGAATCTGACGATGAATCGGGTGAGGCAGATTTGCAGCAGTCACTTTTTAACGACTTGATGCCCGATAATGATAAGATTTGGAATATAAGCGAACCTAAGTCTGCTTCGTCGGGCAAAGGGGCTAATAAAAAAGTTGCGAAGGATTCGGCCGGCAAAAAGCATATAAAAGAAAGCCGAATCGGCGGGACCTTCTTTGAGCAAAATCAAAATGGTCATGAAGCGGATCCTTCGGCTAAGAAAGAATCTAAGGCTGCTGGCAACGACAGCTCTAAAGAGGATGTTGCCCCAAAGAAAAGGAAGCGGAAAAAGAAATCTGAACTTCCCCGATATTCCAGCCTTATTCCGGATGAATTCCGTAGTCTTGTGCAGGGCGGCAGCGATGATGAAAGTTTGGCTGAAGAGGAAAAAAGTAGCTTCGAAAAACCGGATTACGAAGAAATTGTGCGACGTGCATTTGTAGTGGAACCCGGAGTAAAAAAGGAAAGCGAGCCGGCTTCTTCTCCTTCTATTGAAACAAATAGCATAAAGCCTACCTTCAAAAAAGACGACAAAAAAACTGCATCTTCCGGTGATGATGCTCCGGCAAAATCCAGAGCTTCGGCAGGATCAAAAAAGAAAGCTGATGCTGCCAAAGCTGCTAAAGAGATTTCTGATGAAGAAAAGGTTGCGGTAGAAGATAAGGATTCCGGAAAGTCAGCTACAAAGCAGCCCGGGAAATCATCAGCTGCCAACAAGACCACCGCTACCGGTAAGGATGAACCTTCTGCTGATAATAAAGCGGCTGAACCCAAAAAAGAAATTGCTGTAAAAGACAAGCAGGAGCAAAAAAAGCCTGAGAAGGAAAAAGATTCTGCTTCGCCTGCAAGTGCACCCAAGAAGACTGGAAAGAGCAAAAAAAACAAGAAAAGTCAGGCATATAAGCCACCCGTTCAGCAAAACGCTTATGATGCTTTCCCATCTTCTGATGCGGAAACGCTTGAGGAAAGAATAAAGGATATAACACCTCTTTTGGGTGGTTATTTACTTAATGAAGGTACCCTTGAAATCTTGCCCGATGGCTACGGTTTTTTACGCTCGGTAAACTATAACTTCCAGGCAAGCCCGGATGATATTTACGTATCTCCATCACAAATAAAGCGTTTTGCGCTAAGGCAAGGCGATACCGTAGTCGGCATTATTCGCCCACCGAAAGTTGGCGAACGCTATTTTGCTTTACTTAGAGTAGATGGTGTGAATGGCAAGATTCCAAGAAATATGGATGAGCGCCCGGAGTTTGATGATCTTCTGCCCGTATACCCGAATGAACGCCTCAAGTTGGAAACTTCTCCCTTTGAGTACACTACACGGCTTATGGATTTATTTTGTCCTGTAGGAAAAGGGCAGCGTGGTTTAATCGTAGCACAGCCTAAAACAGGTAAGACTTCTATTTTGCGCACCACCGCGAATGCTGTCGCCGCAAATAATCCGGAGTGTAAAATCATCATATTGTTAATAGATGAGCGTCCGGAAGAGGTTACAGAAATGAGGCGTAATGTTGCTAACGCAGAAGTACTCGCCTCTACATTCGATATGAAGCCCGAAAATCATATAGCTCTGGCCGAACTCGTGTTTGAGAAGGCACGTAGACTAGTCGAAAGCGGCAACGATGTTGTTATTTTGATGGATTCTTTAACACGTCTTGCTCGTGCATATAACATTGCTACTAATTCTGGCCGTACCATGAGTGGAGGGGTTGATTCTGAAGCTCTTAAAAAGCCCAGAAAACTCTTTAGTCTTGCCAGAAATGTGGAAGACGGCGGAAGCCTTACTATTCTTGCAACCGCTCTGGTTAACACTGGCTCCCGAATGGATGACGTAATCTTTGAGGAATTTAAGGGAACCGGTAATATGGAAATGGTTTTGGATCGAAGAGTGGCCGAACATCGTATTTATCCGGCTTTAGACGTATTTAAGAGTGGAACAAGAAAAGAAGAGCTTTTTGTTCGCGAAGATGAGCGTCAGAAAGTAGTGCTGCTTCGCAGGTTCTTATCTAATATGTCGCCGATAGAATCGGTTGAGTTTATGCTCGAGAAGATTCGCGGGACTCGAAATAATCAGGAGTTTCTGATTTCTATGAATCAGTAGGTCGGGACTAGCTTTCCGTATCCGGGCGTTTCACTTGAGAAACAATTGGTTAATTCTTTATAAAAAAAGCCCCGTGGTTCAGGTACGAATCACGGGGCTTTTTTATTCCGTTAAATAAAGGTTTTGTCAAATTTCGATGTCGTGTTTCTTCGAATCTGGTTTTTCAAAGCCTTTTACACATTAAATTGGTGTCTTGGTAATTGTAATATCCCGAATCGGAAATTACAGCTACCGTACTTCAATAAAATAAGGCATCATGGCCCAAACCTGAGGACGTGAAGGCTCGCTTATCATCATTTTCATGGTGTTAATTTCTTCATAGGCAGGAATATTGCTTTTTGCAAAAGACTGTACCATAGCCTGTGGCGAACTTAGCAGACGCTCAAGCAAACCCGGAATAGCAGGAAGTTCACGAATGCTGTACTCTTGCAGATCGGCGCGCTCTGCAGCAACCCGAAGAGCTGTCTCTAGACCGCCAAGATGATCCACAAGCCCGATCTCCAATGCATCCTGACCAGACCAGACGCGGCCCTGAGCAATGGCGTCTATTTCATCGAAGGTCATATTTCGACTTTCAGCAACGCGGTTAACAAAAGCTTTGTAAGCAATATCGATAAACTGGTTAAATGCCTGTAGTTGATCGTTTGTCATTGGCTTATTTGCGCTCAGCCAGTTGGCGTTGCGGTGGAAGCGGATTTCATCGAATTCCAGCCCCATTTTGTCGGTGAGCAACTCACTTGCGTCTGCATTAAGGCCAATAACACCAATTGAACCGGTTATGGTGGTTCTGTCAGCTACAATCTCGTCGGCACCCATAGCAATGTAATATCCGCCCGAAGCTGCGACGTTGGCCATAGAGGCAATTACAGGCTTCTTTTCGCGGGCTTCCTGCAGCATTTCCCAGATCGCATCCGATGTGGATGCTGCTCCGCCGGGGCTGTTAATACGAACCACGATGGCCTTTACATTCGAATCATTAAGCGCGCGGTCGAGAGATCTGCGGAAAGAGGTAGCGCTAATCGTGTTATCTGTGCTCAGAGGGCTTGCAGAACCTGTTGACGGCATAATAGGCCCGTCGGCATAGATTACGGCAATGGCTTCTCTGGCCGGTCGTGGTAAGCCAGCAGAGCGCTCCGAAACGCCGGAGTAAGTGCGGTTATTGATAAAACGAACCGATTGACTTTCACGAATGCCGGTGCGGGCTTTGATTCTTTTTTCGAGCTCGCTACGGGTAATAATCTCATCAATGAGACCACGTTCGGCATAGTATTCGATATCGAGGCGCGGTGGCTGATTAAGCATCTCAGTTAATTCTTCTCTGCTCATTCCGGTGCGTTTTGCAACGGCATCTTCAAACTCATCAACTATGGTTTCGAAAATGGCTGTAAGCTGTTCACGGTCTTCGTCTGTAAAAGATGTTCTCTGGAAAGAATCTCCGGCCGATTTGTACGCGCCACGATTAACAACCTGCACGTTAACGCCCAGTTTAGAAAGCGAATTTTCGAAGAAAACTCCCTCAATAACAAAGCCATCCATAAGCATAAGGCTGTTGCCGGGTGCGAAAATGCTGTCGGCAGCGGTAGCAAGGTAATATCCCTGTTCGTTTAGACCAAGATCATTAGTTGTGGCAAATACGAATTTGCCGGAATCTTCTCTGAACTGTGTAATAGCACGCCTCATATGCTGTAAAACCGGCCATGAGGTCTGCAGCATATCAACTTCAAGTAAAATGCCGTCAATACGGTCGTCTGAGGCGGCTTTTCTTAAATTGCGATCAAAGGCCTGCAGTGAAGTACTTGCAGGGTGCAAGCCGCTTAATAGTTCTTCAAACGGGTCGTTGCTGGTTCTTTCCGGTATAAGGCCGCTGGCTTTTATATAAAGCACAGAGTTATCCCGAACGCTAGGCTCCGGATCACTCGAGGCACTCACGAATAAGATGAACAGAAAAAAGAAAAAAACAACAAATACAAGCAGAAACCCGATTGCTGAGGCGAAAATCTGTTTGATAAAATCAATCATGGATGGTAGTAGGTTTAGTATCCTGGAAAGTGTAAGAAAGTTTTGATATCCGGTTTTAGCGCCTTGCTTAAGAAAACATAGCGTAACAGAAACTGCGCATTTCTGTGGGCTTCTACTATGCTTAAGAAAGCTTTGAACTGTAAAATAAGACGAATATCAGGACTTTCAGTGAATCGTTAATTAATATAATGATGACCGGCTTTTTCGGATTCCTTTTCTTTTGCTGTAGCAAAAAAATGAGGATGTTCACCGGCTGGGCTGGCCTAAATTAAGGATAAATGCATCGTAAAAAAGGAGCATTTGATTCTACGTTGAAGCAAATAAAAAGTTTAGTTACCGACGCTTTTGCAAATGGTTTAAAGAGAATAAACAACTCCCATAAATGGTTCAGCCCGGATTATCGTTTGGTTGAAAATACAATTAAAGATAATTTCGCGGCCCTGATGTTATTTTAGGGGAAGAAATCATCATCCTGAAAACTCAATTATGAGGATCCGAATTTTTCGTAATAATAAACCCTCTTTTACGCCTGCAGGAGCTTGTCTTGTAGCAAGTATGTAAGAGCTTTATGATTTTTCCGGATTCCCGGAAAATAATGCAACGGCACTTTTAAAAGTGCTGTTTAAAAATTCAGGTAAATATAATTGAAAGATCGATTTTGCAAAGCCTTTATCTAAGTTTTACGTAAATTCGGGCCTTATTTTTGTACTGCAAATTACCCGCGCTTTCTTCAAACACGTTTTATATATCAAAGAAAAGAATATGCCAGATAACTCATACGATATTATTGTCATAGGCTCCGGCCATAATGGTTTAACCGCTGCCTGCTATTTGGCGAAAGCGGGGCATAAGGTGCTGGTTCTGGAGCGCAGGGATACTATTGGAGGAGCAGTATGTACCGAAACAATGTTCAAATCAGAGGCGTATCCTTCGGGTTTTCGCATGGATGTTGGCTCATCGGCCCATTTTATGATTCATCAAACGCCGGTTATTGCCGATCTGAAGCTTAATGATTACGGCCTTGAATATATCGAAATGGATCCCTTTATGTCGTTTCCTGTACTTGGGGAGCAAAAAGTGATTCATTTTCATCGAAGTGTGGAAAAAACGATGGAGTCTATAGCGCAGGTTTCGGTAAAGGATGCGCGGTCTTACAAAGAGTTTATTGAATTCTGGACCAGAATTAACCGGGGCGTGCTGCGTACATTTCTTGTGCCACCTACTGCTGGAAATGTTTTTTCTGAAATGGCCCGCGGACAAGTTCGGGACGGCAGTATGTTCGCAAAGGGCGATCAGCTTAACGGTCTTCAGCAGATTTTTGCCAGCTACGAGCAGGTAGTGAATAAATATTTTGAAAACGAGCATGTTAAAACTGCTCTGATCTGGATGGCGGCACAGTCGGGCCCGCCGCCCGATCAATCTGCTACAGGCCCGTTTGTAGGCTGGCAGGCTATGCTTCACCAAAGTGGTGGCAAGCGGCCTAAGGGCGGCAGCGGCATGTTAACACAGGCAATGGCTAAGATGCTGGAAGCACATGGCGGGGAGGTGCGCGCCAATGCTCCGGTCGCAAAAATAATAGTATCGAACGGTACCGCTTGTGGTGTGAGGCTTCTGGACGGTCAGGAAATTCGTGCAAAAGCTGTGGTTTCTAATGCCCATGTGCAAACGACAATGCTGGATATGGTCGGGTCTGATCATCTGCCCGAAAATACTGTACAAAGCGTGCGCAACATTAACGTAGGAAATGGTTTTGGGATGGTATTGCGATGTGCCGTTAAAGAACTTCCCGTCTACGAAAGCGCCCCTCAAGATCCCCATATTCATAATGGTTTACAGCTTCTTTGCCCGGATATGGATTATATGAAACGTGCTATCGGCAATTACTACAAAGGACTGCCGCCCGACGAACCGGCCGTAGTTGCTATGACCTTCTCTAAAATTGACCCTTCTCTTTGCGATGAAGGTGCGCACACGCTTTTCCTTTGGGCCCAATGGCATCCTTACACAATGCAGCAGGGATTGCGCTGGGACGATATTAAGGAGCAGGAAGCAGAAAAAATTTATAATGTCGTAGAAAAGTATGCGCCTAATATGAAAGATAAACGCATAGACTGGTATATACAGACTCCGCTCGATATAGAGCGTAAGCACGGCTTATTAAAAGGCAATGTAATGCACGTAGAAATGAGCTTCGACCAAATGTTTATGTTCCGGCCCACGCCGGAGCTTAGCAGGTACGAAACTCCGGTAAAAAATCTGTTTTTATCGAGCGCTTCCTGTCATCCCGGTGGCGGCGTTTTTGCGGCTGCAGGTTACAATGCTGCGCATGTTGTGCTTAAAGCATTAAAGAAGAAACGGTGGTTTTCTTTGTGATGGCAGGCTTCTCTACATATTTAATTTTGTTGAGAGAGAAGATCATTAATCCAATGTATATGGGTAATAAAACTCCGTTGCGCCTGTATGATGCGTTTTAAAAACAGAAATATTTCATTTGATAGGCTTCGGCTTACGCTTGATCCACTGTTGCCGCTTGTGCTTATTGTGATGGCATGGGCGCTAAGCCATCGCTATTATCCGGAAGTAATGTATCTGGAAAACAGCTGGCAATATTGGATGCTGGGTGGAATAACGGCGGTATTAATAACGCTTTCCATAATTGTGCATGAGCTGGGCCACAGCTATACGGCTAAAAAGCTGCATATACCCATTGAGCGAATACATTTATTTTTGTTCGGTGGGATGGCCGAGCTGCAGCACCGTCCGCACTATGCCAGGCAAGAATTCTGGATTGCAGTAGCGGGCCCGCTGGCCTCCTTTGCGCTGGCTTTTTTGTCCTGGGTAATTTATGCTCAGATTCTTACGCCCTCTCACCTGCCTTATAATCTTTTTCGTTTTATCGCCCTAATTAATTTACTGATAGGTGTCTTTAACCTGCTGCCTATTTTTCCACTCGACGGCGGGCGTATACTTCGGTCTGTTTTGTGGGGTATTCAAGGGAATTTTATAGAAGCATCGCGCCTTACCCGGAAAGCAGGAAGCAGCATGGTCGGGCTTTTGCTTATAGGTGCAATGGTAGATTATTTTTTTCTTGAAAAGGGCTACGCTATGATTGGCGGAGTTTTAGGTCTTTACCTGCTTTATACGTACCACTCTGGCAGATATGAGCTCACCTATGCCCCGAATCCACGCGATCTCATCCACTTTGTAGAAGAAAAAGAGGGTACAGAGGAGATGATAAGGCGTATGATAGGCACCCGCGATAAAGTTATGGAACGCTGTATTTTTCCGGTCTCAGATCAAAATGGTGTGTTGCAGGTTATAGATGGTAAGAAAGTTCAATTAGAAACGTTCTGTGTTGATCCGGGTACTATTCGTTCAGCTATATCGGGAGATTATATAGATATAGAGCAAAAAGAAACCTGGGAAAAATCACTAACCTATAACGCTGAATGGATTCCGGTTTACTGCGGACAGAATCTAATCGGTATGACCGACGCAAGAGAACTTCGGTTTTGGATGCATCAGAGTAAACAGCTTAGAGATTTCCTCAAAGAAAAGAAACATTTTGGCTATTTAGATACTCAGGAAACAGCCTGGCCTAATGCATAAGGTGTTTTTAGCGAATATGCCTTAATTATCCCGAGTTTTAGGTAAGCTTAACAATGGAGCCCATTATTCGCGTATCTGCTAAATTCCCGGGTTCTGACTCATCCCTAAGGCCGATCTTTTTTATCGATAGAAATTGAACTACGCCAGAAAGGCATTGGTTTTTAAATATGGGTAGTTTTAGTACACCCAGAATAATCAAGGCAACTTAAACATCATAGTGAATATTAAATATTGCTGGAAACAGGAATAACTAAATGTCGGGATAGGGCTAAAAGACTTAGCTGGGTATTTACTGAGCAATTTGGTTATAGAATATCAATAGATTTACTAATGAAGAATGTGTTTGTATTCTTTTTCCTGACATTGCTGATTTATTTTCAAAGACCTTGATTAACTGGTAAACCATCCGTTCAAGGTAACTATTTAAACAAAAGCTTTCATTTCGACCTGTATTTGACTGTATATTAAGAATGCTTTGTAAAGCCATTTTATTGATTAGGTGCTGAGCATAGATCAAGAATCAAGCATGCAGAAAGTCTTTAATATTATTTTGTGTGCCCATTTTCAGGATTATACACTTGTCGTCTATTATTGAACATTACGTATGGTAGTAAGCTCCACAACAATTACAAAGAAAAGCGAAAGCACATCATTTGTAGAAATAAATCTCGACACCCTCGATGCCAACCTGAAACGGATTAAGGAAGTAACCGGTCCGGGTGTTAAAACGATGGCAGTTGTGAAAGCCAATGCGTATGGCCACGACTCAGTGCTTATTGCACGTGCATTATCGGGTAAGATTACCGCATTAGGAGTTGCAACGGTAGAAGAGGCTGTTACGATACGAAAAGCTGGTGTAATAATGCCGTTGCTTGTATTTGCGCCGGTCCGAAAGTCGGCGCTCTCAGATTATAAGGCCTTTAATATTGTAGCGGTGGCCGGTTCTTTTGAGGAGTTACAACTAATGAGCCCGGCTGTATCATTTCACCTTGAGTTTGATACGGGGATGGGGCGCCTTGGCTTCGAACCGGCAGACTGGCCCGAAATTAAAAAAGTGCTAGAAAAGAAAAAGCTGCGACCCTCTGGCATTATGACCCATTTTGCGACAGCAGACGAGCCCTCAACCGCTAAAACAGCGGATCAGCTCTCTCGTTTTAACTCTTTGTTAGATGAGATGGGAAGCTGGTCGCAATCGAAAGTTATTCATGCCAGTAATTCTGGCGGGATGATGCATTACCCTGAGGCCCGGTTTTCAATGGTTCGTTTCGGGATATCGCTGTATGGGTATGCACCCGGTAAGCAGTTTCCTGATGCGCTGAAGGATTTAAAGCCGGTGCTAAGCTGGAAATCGACAGTTGTGGCTTGCAAGCGTTTAAGAAAGGGGGAAACAATTAGCTACGATGCAACCTACACTGCAGATAAAGATGGCTGGCTTGTGGTTATTCCGGTAGGCTATGCAGACGGACTTCGTCGAGGGCTAAGTAACCGCATTTATATGAAAACAGGTGGGGAAATGCTTAAGCAGGTGGGTAATATTACTATGGATTATACCATGCTATGGAGCGAAAAGCCCGTACCAACAGGGCAACAAGTAACTATTTTAGGTCCGGATGCGATGACAGCAGATCAATGGGCAGAAATGCTGGGCACCATAACCTACGAAATTATCTGTGGTATTCATCCCAAGATAGACCGGCATACAGTAACAGGGAGAGCTTAAGGAGATTTTTGGGTGATGAGTGTTGAGTTTTTTTATTAGGTCGGAGGTTGGTATTACCCGTTATCAGATTGACTTATTCCTGCATGGTATGCCATTATATTAGAGAGAAAACTTCATGGCATTCTTCTTAAATACTTCTGATAGCGGTTATTGAACTTAGCAATTTGCCGGATAAAAAGTCTCTCCTAAATGATGCAATGCGAGATTATATACAAAGCAAAGCTGTAGAAAAGTACCGCGCATATGGTAACGAATTGGTTCCCGGAGGTGGGACCCAATTCGTACATATTTTAATCGCTAACTTGTGTGGCTAAGTTCGTTAATCGAGTATAGAGAACAGCTCAACATCGTAACGCAGGGTATCGGAAAACTGCGTGAGGGAAGGAGGCACCAAGGCTGCGCGAATTTCTCCAACCGTATTTTCGGGCGCAGAAAGAGGTGCCGGCAACATACCGTTAACCATACCACGGAAATACCCGCCGGTAATAATATTTATACCCGCGCCAATCTCAAGGTTTAAAATGTCTACAATAACAGGATCGGCAAAACGGCCTTGATAAGAGCTGTCAAGCACGCGTCCGCGTCCGTTTTCTCTCCAAATGGAATAGCGCATCAGAGCACGGTCGCGGATAGTTAGCGGGCCAAAACCGGGATCACCTTCCTGTATGATGTAAATTACAACACCGTTTGGCAAAGTGGTATCGGGTGTTAGGCCAGTCAGGCTTATGGGATCTGGTACTAAACTGAAATCGGGGCCACGGCGGGTATCTTCACAAGCTGATACAGCGATGAGCAGAAAAGCGAGAATGGCAAAAAAAGCAGCGGTTGTTTTTGAGAAAATGGTCATAGAAAATTTGCTGTGATGGTTACAGCTTTCAAAAATAAGTAAAAAGCACGAATCTGTAAACGTATAAATAGAAAGCTGTTGTATACAGCTTAATCGTTTTTTTTCGGGCTTGGTTTAAGTTAGGTAAATACTGAACGGTGTTGGGTATCAGGAAAGACGTTTTAAAATGGTGCCAAACACATCATGAGGCTCTACATCGGTAACTTCGGCAAGATAAAAGGCGCCGGTTCGCAGTTCAGAGGTATTAAATTCCGGCGATGCAGCCTGTACTATAAACTCGTTATCTACCTCGGGGCAGTCAAATTCGGTTCTTCCAAATGCGGTTCCGTCTTCAATACGGTCTATCAGAATGGGTAGCTGCTTACCAATGAGCATCATGTTGTGATCCATGGATATATCTTCCTGCAGCTCCATTACTTTTTTAACCCGGCGCATCTTTTCTTTTTCTGTAATCGGGTCGCCCAGGCTATAGGCGAAGGTATCATCTTCCTGCGAATAAGGGAAAACGCCAACCCGGTTAAAGCGAATATCTTCCATAAAAGTAAGAAGGGACTCAAATTCTTCTCTGGTTTCTTCCGGATAGCCAACAATAAACGTTGTGCGAAGGCGAATACCCGGCACCTCGCTGCGAATGAGCCCGATAAGATCGCGTAGCCTGTTTTCGGTAACTCCGCGGCGCATCGACTTTAACACCCGGGTAGAAGTATGCTGAATAGGCATATCCAGATAGTTGCAGATGTTTTCACGATCGCGGATTACCGGCAGGATTTCAACCGGAAATTTCGCCGGATAGGCATAAAGCAGGCGAATCCAGGTGAAGTCCAGATCCGAAAGTCGCATCAGAAGCTCATCAAGACAGCGTTTGCCGTAGCGGTCGAGGCCGTAATAGGTTAAATCCTGACCAATCAAAATAAGCTCTTTTACTCCTTTTTCGCGAAGTAGTCTGGCTTCGAGCAGAAGCTCTTCCATCGGTTTCGACTTATGGCCGCCCCGCATAATAGGAATTGCGCAAAACGAACAGGGGTTATCGCAACCCTCAGAAATTTTGAGATATGCAAAATGTGAAGGCGTAGTTAGCGACCGCTCACCAATAAGCTCATGTTTGTACTCTCCACCAAGCGCTTTAAGGATATCCTGCAGGTGATGCGAGCCAAAGTAAGCGTCTACCTCCGGAATGTCTTTTTTAAGATCATCGGCATAGCGCTCAGAAAGGCATCCCATAACCATGAGCTGCTGAATTTTTCCGGATTCTTTGAGGCGAACGCCTTCCAGAATTTGATCAATGGATTCCTGTTTAGCAGATTCGATGAAACCGCAGGTATTAATAACCACGACATCAGAACCGTCGGCTTCTGAGGCTACATCGAACTTGTTTGCCCGAAATTGTGCCAGTAAGACTTCAGAGTCGACATCATTTTTGGAACAGCCAAGGGTGTGTAAATAAACTTTTGGAGGCTTGGTTTTCATTAGTTGGTATGGGTAATGCGTTTGATATAATTACAGGGAAAAGAGTGTTGCGCAATCGAAAGCCGGTGCAGCCGGGCTATGAAGCCGGAGGACCTTCGCTTCCCCAAATTTCTTTATTTCGGTTTCGGTTTACGACCTTACTGATATAGATGCCAAGTTGGTAAAGCAGAATAAGAGGAATACCAATCAAGAATTGAGAAACCGGATCGGGAGGTGTAATGAAAGCGGCAAGCACAAAACAAAGTACAATGGCTACCTTGCGGTATTTAATCATAAACTCGGGTGTAAGAATACCGAATTTCGAAAGCGTGTAGCTAATCATGGGCAGCTGGAAAATAATACCGCAGGCTATAATCCACATGGTTACGGCCGAAAAATAGGCCGTAATATCTATATCATTTCGTACGGATGCAGACATTTGAAACTGCGCAAAAAATTGTACAGCAAAGGGAACCAGAACGGTATAGCCGAAAGTAACGCCAAGCAGGAATAAAAAAGAAATAACGAATGCCGTATACCGTGTTTTCTTTTTCTCGCCCGATTCGAGCGCAGGCTCGATAAACTTCCAAAGCTGATATATAAAGAGCGGTGAACCGATAATAAAGCCTACAACAATAAGCGTACCCCAATAAGTAAAAAACTGCCCCGGCAGCCTTCTGTTCTGTAGCGAAACGTCTACGGCTTCTATTCCTACTAATTTGTACATAAAGAAATCTTTATATACGGGCCCTAAAAGTACCGTATCGATTAGGAAATCGGAATAAATAAAGGCAATAACTACCCCGAGGAGTACTCCGCCGAGCCCCTTTATTATACGCCACCGTAATTCCTCAAGGTGGTCCAGAAAATGCATATTATCTGTACTCAACGAGGGAGCGTCTGGTTTGGGCAGATTGCGGTCCATTATTTGCCGCTGGGTTGTGCTTGCCAAAAGTTTAAGATTTAACGTTTGCTAAATTACAAAGACCTGCCGGTTACTCTATTTTGTATCCGGCAGGCCGTTTGGTTAAAAAGCCGGCAGTGCGAAAATATTATCCGCTCTGCATAAAATTAAGCTGGTACCTGATCGTATAGCGGGAAACCTTCACAGAGAGCCTTAACTTCTTCAGCAACAGAATGGTGCAGAGATTCGTCTGCAGGTTTGCTTAAAGCCTTGTCGATTAGCGTAGCCAGAAACTCAAACTCAGGTTCTTTCATGCCACGTGTGGTCATAGCAGGCGCACCAATCCGTATTCCGGAAGTTACGAACGGGCTTTCTGTATCGAAAGGCACCATGTTTTTGTTTACGGTTATTTCTGCTGTGCCCAGGATAGCCTCGGCTTGTTTACCGTTTATCCCTTTGTTTCTTAGATCTATTAGTATGAGGTGGTTGTCGGTTCCGCCACTTACTATATTATAGCCTAATTCCGTAAAACGAGCCGCCATGGCCTTGGCATTTTTCTTAACCTGCTTTTGGTAAGTTTTAAAACCAGGCTGCAGTGCTTCGCCGAATGCAACAGCTTTTGCTGCAATTACGTGCATTAGTGGCCCGCCTTGTGTGCCGGGAAATACCGCACTATCCAGAATTTCGCCCCAGCTTTTAGTTCTGCCAGATTTTGGCGCAACTATACCAAGTGTATTTTCACCGTTTTTGCCAACCAGTATCATACCGCCTCTGGGACCGCGTAGCGTTTTGTGCGTTGTGGTTGTTACAAGATGGGCCCAAGGCAGCGGATCATTCATTTCTTTTGCTGCGATAAGACCGGCTGTATGGGCCATATCCATCCACAGCATGGCTCCGGTTTCGTCTGCGATGTCGCGAAATGCCTCGTAATCGAAATCCCGGGAATAGGCCGATGCGCCAATAGAAATCATTTTTGGCTTTACTTTTCTGGCCTTATCACGAATTTTATTCATGTCGAGACGGCCGGTATCTTGTTCAACGCCATAAAAATGAGCTTCGTAGAGAATACCGCTGAAATTAACCGGAGAACCATGCGTAAGGTGACCACCATGGGCAAGGTCGAAGCCCAGTAGTCTTTCGCCGGGTTTCATACAGGCGAGATATACTGCCGCGTTGGCTTGTGCACCAGAGTGAGGCTGTACGTTTACCCATTCTGCACCGAAAAGAGCCTTAGCCCGATCTCTGGCCAGATCTTCTACCACATCTACAAACTTGCAGCCCCCGTAATATCTTTTCGCGGGCAGGCCTTCCGCATATTTATTGGTAAGTGTAGAACCATTAGCTTCCATAACTGCTTTTGAAGCAAAGTTCTCGGATGCAATCATTTCTGCGTTTTGGTTCTGTCTGTCGGTCTCTTTTTCGATCAGGCTAAATACTTCCGGATCTTGTTCGCTCAGGTGCTTATTTATCATAATAAATGGTTCTACAGTTTTGTGTTACTCATAATTTTGTTAACGCGGTTCTGATGCCGCCCTCCCTCGAATGGTGTTTCGATCCAGGCCGCCACAATAGTTTCCAGCTCGTCTTCATTTAAAAAACGACCAGGAAGACACAGTACATTGGCATTATTATGCTGACTCGCAAGCTTTGCAATTTCGGCAGACCATGCGAGTGCGGCACGAACACCGGGAAATTTATTGGCAGTCATGCACATTCCCTGTCCCGATCCGCAAATAAGAATGCCTTTTTCGTATTCTCCATCAGTTACTGCAGAGGCAACCAGTTTGGCAAAATCGGGATAGTCTACAGAATCTTCGGCATGGGTACCATAATCTACTGGCATGTAGCCAAGTTTTTCTAAAACTTTCTTTACGTATTCTTTGGCTTCAAAGCCGGCGTGGTCGGATGCTATGGGAATTATCATGGAGTAAATTTAAGGCTAATTTTTGTGATTTAGAAAGAATGAGAATCAGAATATGTGGGTTCAGGATGCTCTATTTGATGCTTCCGGAAAAGCCCCTTTCGTATTAGTATGAATAAAAGGAACGTGTAGTTTTCCGATGCCTTCCCAAATTGTGCTTTTGGTGCGTTAAATACGTAATCTAAACGGCCGTAGAAGGCATTTGGAGTTCTGCATTAACGCTCCGAAGTAAATGCGTATACCAGCAGATTTACCCCCATACGAAGCGCCGCCTGAACTTTCTCTTCCGGGTTGTCGTGCACATCGTAGGCCCAGCCGTCGTGTAAACTTGTTTCGTAGGTGTAGTAAACCGCAAGTCTGCCGTTTCTAAAAATACCAAAACCCTGAGCCGGCTTACCCGTATGCTGATGAATCTTTGGAAGGCCGTCGGGGAATTCGAACACTTTATTGTATATCGGGTGATTTATGGGCAGCTCAATAACCTCATCATCCGGAAACGCAATGCGAAAAAATTCCTGCACGTATGGATCGAGCCCCCAATCATCATCTATATAAAGAAAACCGCCGTTATCTACAAAGGCACGAATATTGGCCGCTTCCGACTCATTAATCACAAAATTTCCGTGTCCGGTTAGAAATGCAAAAGGGTAGTTGTGAATGTCGCGACTACCTATATGTACATCATCATAGCGGTCGCTCAAAGAAATGGGAACATGCTGCCGGGCAAAGCGAATGAGGTTAGTAAGCGCAGAAGGATCATTATACCAGTCGCCACCGCCCCGATACTGAAGCCGGGCAATTCTGAAATCGTCCTGATTTACAGCCGCCATGCCTTCAGGTACACTGCCGGCTGTCGTTTCGACCTCAATTATTGAATCATAAAGCGTACCCTGTTCTGCCTGTAGCGGAGAGAACATAAAAAGCCCAATCACCATGCCGGAAACAAGACTTATTCCCTTACCGGCGGGAAATTTTGAAATGAAATTTTTTAACTGAGCTTCCATTAAAAACATAGAAAACGGGTGTATTAGTTAAGTGTGTTTGTGCATTCCTGCTGTAAGTTCCAACAACAGCCTGTATCTTAGTCGGGTGATCATAACTGAGTTGAAAATACGCATAGATGCATACTATAACCGCTAAATTATGAAAAAGATGCCGCTCCAAACTGTTTTCTAAATGCGCAGGCTTTGAAAAACAGGGCCGGCAGTTCTTCAAAAATACTCTGTTTTTTAACGGAAGCTAAACCCGTTCCGTATGCGGGAATCGCATATATAGTGTAAGGCTTAGGAAAAGCTTCTTCAAAATAATACAAGCAAACCAAATTATTTCATTTGAAGGGTTATAATTGCCCTTTCTGTGCAATAAAAGCAGGTAAAGCGCTTACAAAAATGTAACAGGATTTAGGAGAATATTTTATATTAACAGGGTGAGCAATTTAAATTTCTTGCCCCAATATCTGCATAGTTAGAAAAACTTTAGAACATGTAAAGCTGATTCATTTTGGTAACGCTCATTTCAACTTATTTAAAAGCGGATTTTTAATTTTCATTCAAATGAATTTATACCAGGAAGTAATGATTAAACGACTTTTCTCAGTATCTCTTCTGCTACTATTTTTTACCAGCACAGGTTGCGCACAGCAGCAGGCCATTAAACAGGTAGAGCCACCCCACTGGTGGACCGGATTTAAACAAACCGAACTGCAGCTATTGGTTTATGGAGACAATATTGGAACTGCAAGGGTTCGGGTAGATTACCCCGGCGTAAAGCTGAGCCGTATGGTAACTACAGAGAACCCGAATTATCTTTTTGTTTATCTCAATATCACAGAAGAAGCCGAACCCGGCAATTTGGATATTCACTTTACACAGGGCCGCAATCGATTTACGCATACCTATGAGCTACGGCAGCGGGAAGGCTCTTATAACAGACATCAGGGTTTCGATAGCAGCGATGTTATTTATCTGCTTATGCCCGACCGTTTCGCCAATGGCGATCCATCTATTTCAGAAATCGAAGGAATGCTCGAAGGCGTAGATATGGATGAGCCTTTTGCGCGTAAAGGCGGCGACATACAGGGGATTATTAATCACCTGGACTATATTCAGGATTTGGGAATGACGGCTATCTGGCTGAATCCTATTTTCGAGAACGATATGCCGGCCAATTATGAAATTCGGGCAGGATTCTACCACGGCTATGCCGCAACCGATATGTACCGGGTCGACCGACGCTTCGGCTCGAACGACGATTTTAACCGCCTGGTGCAAAGCTCGCAGGAAATGGGCATGAAAGTTATTATGGATATGATTCATAATCATGTGGGCACGCATCACTGGTTTATTAAAGATCTGCCTTCACACGATTGGATTCACGATCAGTCGGTTTATGGCAATACCGAATACCGCACCAATACCATTATGGACCCGTACGCTTCCGAAAGGGATTACAACAAAACCGTTCGTGCATGGTTTGTGGATGAAATGCCCGATCTGGATCAACGGAATCACTTATTGGCCGATTATCTTATACAAAATACGCTCTGGTGGATCGAAAACAGCGGTATCGATGGTATTCGTATGGATACGCACGCCTACCCATACCCCGATTATATGGCCGAATGGACACGGCGCGTTCTCGAGGAATATCCCGATTTTAATATTGTGGGTGAAGTGTGGATGCCGGATGTGCCCACAACAGCATGGTGGCAGTATAATTTTCCCACTCAGGATGGCTACAATTCCTATTTACCAAGCGTAACCGATTTTCCTTTGTTTTCCGCCATTGCTGCCGGCCTTAATGAAGGTCCGGGCTGGGATACCGGTCTTATGCGCTTGTATTATACGCTGGGGCAGGACTTCCTGTACACAGATCCGCTGCTAAACGTTATATTTCTGGATAATCACGACCTTACCCGTTTCATGGAAATCGTGAATCATGATGCCGATAAATACAGGCTGGGTCTCGCCTTTATACTTACCACAAGAGGAATTCCTCAAATTTATTACGGCACCGAAATAATGATGGATATGGAAGGGAACTTCCACGATGCGGCAAAAAGAATACCATTCCCGGGAGGCTGGCCGGGCGATGAAATCAATGCATTTACCCCGGAAGGTCGCGTAGCGCTTGGTGAGCTTAAAAACCAGCCTATTCCCGAAATGTTTGATTATTTACGCACATTAACGCATTGGCGTAAAGATAAAGAAGTTATTCATACAGGTAGATTGCGGCATTTTGTGCCTCACGACGATGTGTATGTTTATTTTCGTTACAATGATGATGAGCGCGTAATGGTAATCTTAAATGGAGAACCCAAAGAAACCACACTCGATATGTCGCGCTACATAGAACTGACGGAAGGCTTCCAAAGCGGCAGAGAAGTAGTAAGCGGCCGTATTGTTCCTTTGCACGAAAACTTACAGCTCGGCCCTAGAGAAGCACTTATTTTAGAGCTGGAATAATTTGATGCGCCACGTAGTACCTTTGCAGATTGAGTACCAAACCAAACCAAACCAAAGTAAATCTGTAAATTAGAAAGTTTAGAAAACGCAAATCAGGCGGGTAATGCACCACGCTGATTTGCGTTTTTTTTATTTCTTATTCTTTGTGAAGCTTCAATCTTTTTATCTTTGCACCGCATTACAGCAAATACCGTAAACCGGACTATAGAAAGCCATCATTAAACTAACTTTATGCACATCAAAGCACTACTTGCAAAAGCCGTTATGGCTATCTCAATTCTCTTTATGATAGCTTCGTGCGGCAGGCCCGGATTGCCGGAAGCAACCTTAACCAGCTATGAAATAGTTACCCATAACGAAATAAGTGTTCCGGATTCGCTTAATAACGCGTTATTTCTTAGCTCGGTACCCTCGGGCAGCTGTCGCAGCCTTATCTCTGAGAACAGACGTGGTCTGCTTGCCGAAGCCGATTGGTGCGATCAGTCTTTTGTTTGGGTGCAAAGACCACCGCTAAATCTTTTTTCGAATCCCTACAGGTTGTATAAAACAGGAGACACCATCATCCTGAATGATTTTACCGAGAGCGAGTTTCATATTCTTGGCGAAAAGGGAAATCTGGTGCGAAGCTTCCCGTATTACGATACTCCGGCAAGATCGGTTAGCTACGCAGATGGCGATCCGTTTTTATACCATACAGATACCGGTATAAATCTGCTGCGGCAGGTAAATACCGAAAATGGAAGCGAAAGAGTTCTATTTAGTTTGCCACAGCCCTTTCAAATTTTTTCGCTACAGGTAAACGGTGGCGGACTCGTGCGCCACGGCAGTAAGCTGTTTGCAATGAGTTCTTTGATGCCCTATATCTATGTATACGACGAAGAAAGTATCGAAGTAAGCTATATTTTACCCGAGTTTATGGAGCGAAGCGCAAATACCAGAGTTTTGCCCGATATGCCGGCAGATGGTGTTACACAGCTTATTGAGCAAATGAGCCGTTTCCAGCAGTACTACTCACTTCATTTGCTGGAGAATGGGGGAGATGAGCCGCTTCTCGCCGTGTTTTATTTTTACCAGGAGCAAAGATTTGTGGCTGTTTTTACCACAGAAGGAGAAACCCTTGTTAATCAGCCGGTGCCCCATTTTGTGCTTGGTATAATGGATAATTATTTTGTGGCTTATAAAGACAGGAAGCTGGTTAAGTTCAGCTTTGATAGGTAGGGGTAACACTTTTTTTCATGCTCTAAAGCCGGACCCTTGCTTTACAATGGCGGTGGGCCGGATATGGCGCAACACCAGTGCTTTTTTCCTGAATCGTTTTTTTATAAACATGCTTTTTACGAAAATACAAACCGAAAATGTTGTCGGTCTGTAGCTTGGGTTAGATGCCAGAAAGCTTTGAAATGGGATAAACAGTAATAGCAGAGCAGGCTGTAAAATAAATGATGAAGTACTATCGACCCTGTTTTAAATGGAAAGAAGTCTGGGTTTTAAGATTTTGATGAAGTTGACTTCTATAAAAGTACAAAATAGCTGGTGTCTTCTTTTTTTACAGTGAAATAGTGTGGTAGGTTTAAGAAGAACAAATTCCAAGCTTATCTTTATTTTAATCAATCGGGGGCAGATTTGTATGATGATGGCATTAGTGCGGTATCTCCCATTTCGAGCCGTATGGCCCGGAGACGTCCGTCATACTGCTCAGTCATAAATTCGCGTATGCTCGGATGAAAGGGCCTGTCGGTAAATTGGGGATTGTACGTCATATAAAGTAAATGATAGCCGGGAAAGTCACGGTCTAATCTCTGGCTGAAGTCTTCCCAGCTTTCGGTACGGTCGAAAGCTGGTTCAAAGCGGGGAAACTCAACAACGATATCGGGTCGCAGATAATAGAGTTCGCGTCTGCCGAAAATTAAGACGCTCTGTGATGGAATGCCGGAATAAGATTGAAGCACCCGACGCTCTGTTTCTCCTCTGGGAACCTGCTCGGTTAAAACAGAGCTTATGAAAAAGCCGGAGCCGTGCAGCAGAACAGATGTAAACGCAAGGCCAACGGCAAGTAAAGTGAAATACTGCTTTATGCGTACCTGCTGGCTCATCATGAAAGCAATTGTGCCCAGCAAGATGAAAAATAAGGCCGGTGCCGTAAAGCGGTAATAAAAACTGGATACATCAAAAAGAACGTGTACGATTGCAACCGTGCTGAAATAAACAAATGCGCTCAAAAAACAAAGCCCGCTAAATACAGAAAATTGTATTCTGAACCGAAGACGATATTTTCTGATGATGCCGATGAATATAGCAACTGCTGCAATTTGCAGGATGAGGGTAAGGAAGAAAAAAACCGGTTGCTGATTTCCCAAAACATGAAGCAGATTTAAATCGTCTGCAAAAGCTTTAAGAAGATCAAACATTCCTTCTGCCAAAGACTGTGTAGTGGATGTACGGTTACCGCCAGTGAGATATCCCGTAATTTTCTGAGTTTGGTACATATAAATTCCAGCCAGAGCACCACTGACCACGGTACCGAGTAACAGAGCGATGCTTTTTCGGCTTTGTCTGGTTATGATCAGACCGAGTATTACAAATCCATTCACAAGGAAACCATACAAGCCTGCATATCGCACTAGGAAAAGTGCAGCTATGGCAAGTCCTGCTGCGAATAATGTGCCTGAATGCCCCGATTTCAAGCCTTTTTCGAGCAGCAAAATATGGCAAAGCATAGTGGTGATGAAAAGAGCCTCCGACAGACTAAAGAAAAATGTGAAAAGAATCGGTGCAAGTCCCAGAACGGCCAGAAAGGGCAGGGTATTTTCTTTAAACCGAAACCATAGCAGAGAGCTGCAAATGAATATCAGGAGGGCGTTAAGCAGCTTGGAAGCCCAGAAGACCGACAAATTTGTAAGCATTGCTACTGCAGCAATCGCAGCCGGGTACCCCGGTGGCCATACAAGCTCGGTATGGCCGTGTATTTGCATGGGACTTGCTTCCAACCATGAAATGGCAAGCCGGAGATACTGATAAGAATCGGTATGCAGCATTCCGGTTGGCTCAAAAACTGAGCGAATAATCAAAGCTTTAATAATGCTGCCTACCAGTACAGCCCCAATTACAATAGATACAGCTTTGCTATTCGTCATAAAAAAAATGAAAATACGTTACAAAATTAAGGAATAGGTGGGCTTAAAATAGTGACTTCTGACCGTACTCCCGCTCTTGACCCAAATACCCCAATACCACCTTCAACATTCCAAAGCAGATTTTCTATTTGTCCGGGCGATACGGTTGAGCCACCCAGCTGTACTCCCAATGAGCGCTGATAGTCGTACCAGTTGGTGTCTATGGCAAAAACCGATATAGCGCTTATGCCAAAGTGTGATACGGAGATCCAAGGCAGACGCAGTGTTATGGTTCCATCCGGATTAAGCTCGTAATTCTGTTCATTAATAATTGGTGATGAAACGGTTATAAACTCATCGGGTTCTTCTGCTATGCTGTCGTAAAAAGGGGTCATTCCCAGCTCCGGATTTAAGGCTCGGGTGCTAATAATAAAATAATTTTGCCTGCCCGGATAAAAGCTGGTGGTATAGGTTGCTTCGTACTGCTCCGGACCCTGATAAATAAATGTGCTTCCATTGGTTTCAACAAGTTCGAATGATCCCGGAACAATGGTTTGTGCACTTAACAGAAGCTCCGCGGCTTCGACTTGCCGAACTTCAGCACGGTATCGAAATCTGCCTTGTACGATGCTGGAACGGCTGCGGGGAAAATAAACGCCGGGGTCGCGTTCACTCTCCTGGTACTGTATGGTGCGTATAAACTCACCGTCTTCATCCATTTCTATAACGCGAACATGCATATTTCGTAAAGCCGCGGCTTCTTCACTGTAGGCTTCGCTAAATGGAACTGTTCGTGTAAGGCGTATCGGAGAAAACGGTTCGCCGGCAGTTAGCATACCGTAAATTACAAGCTGCTCTTCATAAGAATCCTGCCGATAGGGATCGCAGCCAGAGGTAAGCAGAAAAATAAATGAGAAAAGAGTAAGGGCCAGAGTATTCCGGCAAAGGGCTATTGTTTTCATTTGTGCTGGATGTTTTCGCGATAGTTACGAACAGTAAATCAGAAATTAACGGTATAGGTTACCGAAGGAATAATCGGCAACATGCGAACAGCCGAACGTTCGGGAGGATTTTCATCAAAATTGAATTGATAAAACCAGACATTTCTGCGTGAGTACACGTTTATAAGCTGTAGCTGAAGCTCAGAATCGCCCAGATTAAAAAATCGTCCGTATCGGGTAAATCCAATATCGAGCCTGTGGTATGCCGGCAGCCGCGATGCGTTCACCCTGCCAACAATTAAAGGGTTGTCGTTATCGTCGTTAAACGGATTGCGGATTTGGGTACGTCCAAGCGGTTCGGTGTAGGCCTGACCCGTGCCATAGCTAAAAACTGTGGTTGCCATCCAACGATCGCTTAAGCTATAATTTAGCAGGATATTAAGGTCGTGAATACGGTCGAAGCGGGGCGGGAACATATTGCTGTTATTAAATCCGGGATAGCTTCGGCGGCTGGTCCCCCATGTGTAGCCCGCAAAACCCGTAAGCCGACCTGTATTTCGCTGCAGAAGCAGTTCTACCCCATAGGCATAGCCGCGGCCAAAGCGGAACAGTTCGTTGTAATCGAGGCCGGCCGTATCGGGTATGCGGGGATCAAATTCGAAAAGCTGACGCATAGTGCGATAAAAGCCTTCCAGCTCTACAGACCATTCCGGAACGGGATTCCATTTTACACCAGCTAAGAATTGATCTCCGTAGGAAGGGGCAACACCATCATCGGTTAACAGCCAGATATCAAATCCGGAAAACGCTTCATTGGTGATGAGCGATTTAAATTGGTAATAGCGTCCCGCTGCAGTTTGTAACCTTATATCGGGATGCGGCCTGTACTCTAAGGCAGCCCGTGGCTCCAGGCGAAAGTAGTCTCCGCTCGAATACCAGCTGCCGCGAAGACCGCCGGTAAAAATCCACTCCGGGCTAATTTCCCATCTGTCCTGTAAATAGCCCGAAAAATACCAGGAATCTATACGCGACTGCTGCGTACGCTGCCCGTCGAATTGATCGGCAATGGTTACCTCTACGTTACCGGTCCATATACCCGCTTTAAAATTATGGCTGGAAGAAATATTCCAGTCCAAGTCGGCTTTCATCGAAAAATCGGTAACCGTATTTCGTCGCTCAAATACGGTGCCGCCAAACTCAAAAACGGGCTCATTGAAATAGCGCGAACCAGTAAAAGTAAGCGTGCTGAAAAGTCCCGGCCCTAAAATTCGTCTCCAGGTGGTGCTTCCGGTTAAGTTACCGTAGTATAATTTTAGCAGCAGATCGTCGGCAGCGGGGAAGACTACATCATCTAAACCGGAGTAAAACGAAACGCTAAGCCGGTCGGTATCGGAGGCGTCGAAATTCAGTTTCCCGTTAATGTCCAGGAAATAAAAACTTTCGGGTATGTTGTCTACATTCCCCTGCAGCGACCAGAGGAGCGGTTCCAGCGTAGATCGGCGAACTGCAAGCATATACGAGCCTCTGCTATAGGGACCTTCAACAGAAAAGCGGGATGAAAGCAAGCCCACAGAAGCTGTGCCTGCCCTTCTTCTCCGGTTGCCGTCTTTATTATAAATATCTACAACCGAACCAAGTCTTCCGCCGTATTCTGCCGGAAAACCTCCCTTAAATACCCGTACATCCCGAATGGCATCGGGGTTAAAGGTAGAAAAGAAGCCAAAGAAATGGGAAGGATTATACACCGTGGTATTATCCAATAAAATGAGCGTCTGATCGGGGCTGCCGCCACGAATATAAAGACCCGAAGAGAAATCAGATGCTGAGGTTATACCGGGCAATAGCTGAATAGAACGAAACACATCGGCTTGTAACACTGCCGGGGTTTCCCGGATAAGCCGTGTAGGTACGGTAGTTACGCCGATATTTTGTCGTGATTCACGATCTATAAACTCTGATGTTACCGTAATTTCATCCATTTGGAGGCCGGCTTCCGTAAGCTCGATATTAAGCCGAAGAGTCTCACCAGAGCTCAGGCTTACCTCTTTTCGGAACTCATTAAAGCCCACAAAGCTAACCAAAATAGTATACTCGCCGGGCGGGATGCGGTTCAAGCTGTAAAATCCCGAGCTATTGGTCGAAACCCCGATTGTGGTACCCTCCAGCACTACGTTTGCACCCCAGATTGCTTCGCCGGTTGCGGCTTCTGTAATATAGCCGTTAACCGATGCCTGAGATTGCTCCGATCTGTCTTTAGAGACCACAGCGAGGGTGTCTGGAAGTACATGCAGGAAAAAAATAAATAAGGCTAACCTTAAAAAAACAGGTAAAGAAGCTTTGTTAAAGCGTGAACTGCGATTCGGCCGCAATAGGGCAATCAAAAACATGAATAATAATTTTCGGAGGCTCAAGGAAATTGTATCCGTTGAAAAAAGGACTTAAATAATGGTAAAATCATTTCTGCAATTATCTGCATGGAGAAATACGTGTTTTTGTTCTGCTGGTTTCAACAAAAACAGCACCGCTGCTACTTTTGACAAACAATAGATTTCCTGCTTATAAAGCTTATGCAGGCCAACATCGTTCTGATGTATTCTGCTCAGGATTAGTTTAGCCCGAGGAATTTAAAAGTACGATATTTCTTCACTTCAGGATGGTAAAACCGATTACTCCTGCGCTTTAACTTGTTGGTTGATAAAGCGTGATAGAGTTCTTTGTTAGTTTACAAGCGCAAACTATGTGGAGTGCCTTTGCCAAGTGGAAAAAAAATCATAGCCTGATGGTCTTTAAAGCGGTAGCAAAAAGCTGAAAATAAAAGCGCAATCATTTTCGTAATCGTGAATCTGAAATTTATTCTTTCATACAGAACTATAGTCCCGGCTTATTTTAATGAATGCTGAAACAACCCCTTTTGTTCTGCGTAGTGTACAAGAGATTTAATTTCTATCGCATAGAGCATCTTGTTTCCCGATTAACTTAGTCGCAACAAGAGTTTCAATCCATTTCAAGGCAAATGCATACGAATTCAGCTTTATTTGTGATGTGATGATTTTTTATCATCGCAAAGTACCCGATCGTTATAAAAAAAGATGTTTAGTATGAATGGGTAAAAATGCTGATTTGGCTATATTAACGCCTCGATAGATATAAAAGGAATTTAATAAGTGGATAGATTTAACAAGGGTGAATACCCAATAAATGAGAAGTTCAACGTTTCATGGGTTATATTCCCATAGAAGAATATACTGATCATTTCGGATAACAGGCTTTTCCGAAATTCATACAAACACGCTAGCAATAAATGAACATCAACAGCACGAATCTTAACAAACAAATCTATGCAAGGTAAAGAAAGACTCCGTTTTATTTTCGGCTCCATCTTAATGGTTGTCATTTTCAGCGCATGGATGAGCGTCGGATCAGCCGGCGTACAGGAAGATACCGTCCGTGTTGAACGAGAAATAACGCTGCCCGATTCACCGGGTCCTGTTTTCGTAGTAAGAGTAGAAGGGCTGGTCGATAATGGCCTGCACCGCTATATCGAGCGCGGTATTGCACTAGCGGAATCTGAAAACGCAGCCGGCCTTATTCTACATATGGATACATTTGGTGGTCTTGTTGATGCTGCTGACAAAATTCGCAAGAATTTGCTGGATACAGACATACATACCCTCACTTTTATTGATAAAAACGCTGCTTCGGCCGGTGCATTAATCGCATTTGCAACCGATACAATTTATATGGCGCCCGGTTCTTCAATAGGCGCGGCGACCGTGGTTGACGGAGGTGGCGGTAAGGCAGATGAAAAAATGCAAAGCTACATGCGCGGGTTAATGCGCTCTACTGCCGAGGCCACGGGCCGAAATGCACGTATAGCCGAAGCCATGGTAGACGAGCGAATTGAAATTGACGGCATCACCACAGAAGGAAACCTGGTTACTTTGAGTACTTCTGAAGCGCTGGAATTCGGCATGATCGAAGGCAGGGTTTCAACTATAGAGGAAGCTCTGCGCGAAATAGGCTGGGAAGAGAGCGAGCTAATTTATGTGCAGGAAACCACTAACGAGCAGGTGCTGCGTTTCCTTGCAAATCCGGTAATAAGCAGTATGCTTATGCTCATGATGCTCGGCGGGCTCTATTTTGAATTACAGTCGCCCGGAGTCGGGTTTCCGGGTGCTATGGCAACAGCAGGAGCGCTTCTGTTCTTTGCCCCGCTTTACATAATGGGTTTTGCAGAGCCATGGGAAATAATTCTGTTTGCCATAGGTGTTTTGCTTATAATAGTAGAGATATTTGTGCTACCAGGTTTTGGTGTGCCGGGTATTTTAGGCATAACAATGGTATTTGTAAGCCTGATTGTATCTATGGTTGGTAACGTAGGTTTTGAATTCCCCGAAATGGAGCACATGACCCGCGCTATCTGGACCATGGCCATTACACTGATTCTGGGTGTTCTAATGATGTTCTCACTCGGTAAATATTTGCCTCAAAATACTATGTTTAAAAGGCTCATTTTAGTAGACTCTACAAGCAAGGAACAGGGCTACATTTCGTCTGACAATAAAGATAATCTCCTCGGCAAAGAAGGTGTTGCGGTAACTGCGCTGCGCCCGGCCGGTATTGCGCTCATAGATGATGAGCGTGTTGATGTTGTATCACAGGGTGATTATATCGAAAACGGCGCGCGAATTGTAGTAACTAACACAAGCTCGAGCAGAGTTATGGTGAAACGCCGTAACGCCTGATAAGCTCGTGATGGTTTCATCCTGCAGAAAAGAAGCATAACCTTTTTTTATTTAATTAAAGGGTAATGTTTACTTTCCTTATATTCATCAGGGCCGGAATTTTTTATTTCCGGCTATAACTCTTTTTGGGTATTTACAGCTGTTTAATGCGCATTTATTAAGGTAACCCGGATATAAGCCTTTACTTGGGTTGCTGTCTTCAACATCACACGTTCACACTAAAAAAAATTACTTACATGGAACAACTATTCCCGTTACTCGTTATCGGTGGTTCCCTAATCGGCCTTTTCCTCTTTCTGTACTTTGTGCCCTTAGGACTCTGGATTACCGCATATTTCTCTGGTGTAAAAGTAGGAATCTTCTCCGATCTTGTAGCCATGAGGCTGCGTAACGTACCTCCTGCTCCCATCGTTAAGGCCGCAATTACGGCTCATAAAGCAGATTTGCCCCTTAATGTTGGAAAACTTGAAGCTCACTATCTTGCCGGCGGTAACGTTAATAAAGTAGTTCAGGCTCTTATTTCTGCCGACAAAGCCAATCTGGGACTTACATTCGAACGTGCCGCAGCCATCGACCTTGCCGGTCGTGATGTATTCGAGGCGGTTCAGATTTCTGTAAATCCTAAAGTAATTCAGACTCCTATAATTACCGCTGTTGCTAAAGACGGTATACAGGTTAAAGCAAACGCAAGAGTTACGGTAAGAGCAAATCTCGACCGACTCGTGGGTGGTGCTACAGAAGAAACAATTCTTGCTCGTGTTGGTGAAGGTATTGTAACCACAGTAGGTTCTGCCGATGATCACAAAAAAGTACTCGAAAATCCGGATCAAATCTCGCGCGTTGTGCTCGACAGAGGTCTCGATAGCGGTACAGCATTCGAAATACTGTCTATTGATATTGCCGACGTAGATGTTGGAAATAATATTGGTGCTGCGCTTCAGATAGATCAGGCAGAGGCCGATCTTAAAGTTGCGCGTGCCAAAGCTGAAGAGCGCCGCGCAATGGCCGTAGCCGCCGAGCAGGAAAACAAAGCCAAGATTCAGGAAATGCAGGCTCGCGTAGTAGAAGCAGAAGCAGAAGTTCCAAAAGCCATTGCTGAAGCGTTCCGCAGTGGTAATCTCGGTATCATGGATTACTACAACATGAAAAATGTGATTTCTGACACGGAAATGCGCGACGCAATTGCGAAAGGCACCGATAAGCTCGACAAGAAAAACGACGACGACGACGAGCCTAAGCGTAAAAAATAAGTCAGTCTTGATTTGAAAATAATCGTAAAAAGCCGGTTTGCTCCTACGCATTCCGGCTTTTTTTTATGGGCAATAGCATGATTTACATGCAGTAATCCATTACAGAACAGATAGTAAACCCTTTTTGAAAGCCTTCTTGCTAAAATAGTTTAACTGTTGTAACATTGAGGCCGGTCGATTTCTGGTTTATAAACGCAGGCTTATGGAAACATCTGAGACCCTTGTTTATGTCTTCTGCTTATGGAAGGTGTTTCCTGAATATAAACGTTATAAGCTCGATCCGGCCGGTTGTTAATATTCTGCTCCCACGGGGTAAAAAAACGATAAAGCTAACCCATATCGGGCATCGGTTTTTTGCAGAAGGGTGATAAACGTAATGTAATGCAGGCTCCGGCCGAACCCGTTTTATCAGCCGTTGTTACAGCCCCTTAACCGAAGTTAATCAAAAATAATAGGGAAAACTTTACACGTGGACTTATTGATTCTAACTCCATTAGCTGCCATCGTAGCCCTGATTGCAGCCTTCATCCTGGCTAAAAGCGTGCTGAAAGCACCCACAGGTGATGCCAAAATGAACGACATCGCAGATGCCGTAAAAGAGGGTGCAAATGCTTACATGAACAGGCAGTACACAACCATTACCTATGTAGCCGTGGCTATTATAGTAGCATTTGCCGCTATAGCTTTCACGCAAGAAGGAAATGCAGCCACAACCTGGTGGTGGACAACCATAGGTTTCGCAGTTGGTGCACTCTTTTCTGCACTAAGCGGCTATGCCGGTATGACTATTGCCGTTCGCTCTAATATTCGTGTAGCCGAAGCCGCTAAAACCGGTCTTCCCGGCGCTCTTAAGCTGGCTTTTAACGGTGGCGCGGTATCCGGTCTTGCAGTAGCAGGTCTGGCACTTCTCGGTGTTGCCGGTTTCTTTTATCTGTTCAACAACGTTCTGATGCTGGCAGACCCGGTTAATCCCCTCGTAGGTTTTGCCTTCGGCTCTTGCCTTATCTCTCTTTTTGCCCGTGTTGGTGGTGGTATTTACACCAAAGCTGCCGACGTAGGCGCCGACCTTGTTGGTAAAGTAGAGGCCGGAATTCCCGAAGATGATCCCCGTAACCCTGCCGTTATTGCCGATAACGTGGGCGACAACGTGGGCGACTGTGCCGGTATGGGTGCCGACCTTTTCGAAACCTATGCCGTAACCGTAATTGGTGCGCTGCTTTTGGGATATCTGCTGCCGGATGCGCAGGTCGTTACCGCTTTTGTAACATACCCGCTGTTTTTAGGGGCTTTTGCTCTTATGGCAAGTATTGTATCTGTATTTTTTGTGCGCATGGGCAAGAGCAACAATATTATGAACGCCCTCTACAAAGGAATGTACGCAAGCGCAATAATTTCCATAGCTGGTTTTGCATGGATAACGCACGCTATTTTTGGAAACCTCGATTTTGCCGAGCTTGCCCATCTTACTAATGCGCCCACAAGCTGGCTGCACCTGTTCTACTCTACGCTTGTGGGAATTGTAGTAGTAATCGGCTTGATCCACATCACCGAATACTACACTTCGACTAAATACAGCCCGGTTAGAAAAATTGCAAAATCTTCCGAAACCGGATCTGCCACCAATATCATTAGTGGTCTTGCCGTTGGGATGGAAAGTACGCTATACCCAACTATTGTGCTGGTACTTGCACTTTTCCTTAGCTTTACCTTTGCCGGTATTTATGGAATTGCAATTGCAGCCGTTGCCATGCTTAGCGTAACCGGTATGATTATCGCCATGGATACCTACGGACCAATTACCGACAACGCCGGCGGTATTGCCGAAATGAGCAACCTGCCCGAAAGCGTGCGCGAAAACACCGATGCTCTCGATGCGGTTGGAAACACCACCAAAGCCGTAACCAAAGGATATGCCATTGGTTCTGCAGCCCTTGCAGCGCTTGTACTTTTTGCGGATTACATCCTGAACCTGGAAAAAGCCGGATACACAGACGCGTTTGTGCTCAACGATCCTATCGTTCTCGTAGGTTTGTTTATTGGTGCAATGCTACCATTCCTGTTTTCTTCTTATTTGATGGAATCTGTAGGTAAAGCAGCCGGTGCGGTAATCGAAGAAGTTCGTCGTCAGTTCCGCGAAATGCCAGGAATTATGAAAGGGGAGACCCGCCCCGATTACGGTTCTTGTGTAGATATCGTAACTAAATCTGCTCTTAAGGAAATGGTGATTCCAGGTCTGCTTGCCGTATTTGCTCCCCTCATCGTAGGCTTCCTTTTTGGTCCGCTCGCGCTTGGTGGGTTGTTAATCGGGGTGATTGCTTCCGGTTTAATGATGGCCCTGATGATGTCGAATGGTGGTGGTGCATGGGATAACGCCAAGAAATACATCGAAGACGGCAACCACGGTGGAAAAGGCTCTGATGCCCACGCCGCAGCCGTTGTAGGCGATACCGTTGGCGATCCATACAAAGACACCGCCGGACCGTCTATCAACCCGCTCATTAAGGTAATTAACACCGTAGCGCTTATTTTTGCTACCCTGATCGCCACAAGCGGCGGTTGGTTGCTGTAAGCGAAAATCTGTCCGGCATGATGAAATCACGGTTTCATCATCCTGAATAGCATTATATTAAACTATACCTGAAAGCCCTGTTGCTCATCAAAAAGCGACAGGGCTTTTTATTTAA
>JAIULZ010000020.1 GCA_022565805.1 Balneolales bacterium | reverse complement strand
ATAGCAGATCGCCATTCTTTGTAGCTGTTAAATAAGTTGATTTGTAGCCACTACACGGTCTTTTTGCGGAAGTTAAGTTAGTCCCTTTAAACTACGTCCAGAGTACTGCATCTATAATTTTTAAATCTTCTTGAAAAGCAAAAAACCCCGCCGATGTAATACCGGCGGGGTTTTTAGGAAAAACTTAGTAAGGCGAAGCGGTTAAATTAAAACCGTAGCTGCACGCCAAAAGCCCAGGTACCGTACTTACTGGGCATAAAATCGGAGGCAGTAAGGCCTCTGTAGCGGTACTCGACATATGGTCTTACCATAGGGATTATGGCTACTCCAACACCTACTTGACCGTAATAATAGAGGCTGTTATCGGAGCCGCTGTCTCCGCTGATGGCGCCACCAATAATACTCTCATCCCGGTCGAATACTTCATAGCCTAAGCCAACACCAACATACGGGGCTACAAAACCAGCACTAACTGTACCAATAAGACCAATTCCAAAATCGTAGGAAGTATCGTCGCGGCGAAGGTCGAAGTCGCCTTCGCGCACGTTGTAGGTTTCGTTATAAAAGCTGCCCTGGAAGCGAACACCCAGGTTTACCAGCGGTATAAGGCTGAAATCATTCTGGAAGTGAATTCCTATACCGCTTGTAGGCTCTTGTGAGCGCGATTCGTAGGCGGCACCAATACTATACTGCGCCTGTGCCTGACTGGCAGAAAAGAGGAACAAAAACAGGAAAATGGTAAATAATTTTTTCATAAGTAGTGAGCTATTTGTGGATAGTAAATTTTTATAGATGGATAATGCTTTGGTAAAGCAAATCGTATTTATAGAAACGGATGCCGTATTATTTAGTCGTCTGTTTGGTAACGTGTTCAACTGGTAAAAGTATGTATTTGAAACAGGCTTTGCAAAAAACGGAAAAAGACATAAGGCGAATGATGATTAAGCCAGCTCTTTGTCCTGCAAAAAGTTCATAAGCCTTTCGCTGCCGGGTTTTATATGAATTCTGGCTTTTAGCTTCATAAGCATCTGGTACATTCCCAAATGCGCCCGAGCCACGAAAATAAAATGTTTGCTGCCGCGTGGCTCTCTAAAAGCGGCTGCTTCGCGTGCGAGATTATTAAACGTCCGGAAAAACTTCGTGTTCCCGAAATCAAAGTAATCGTGGTCGTAGGGAGAAACAAAGGCTTTACCTAATCTCAGGGTATAGTCGAAAAACTCCTGATCTGCTTTACTCAGTAAATTGGCATCGGGCAGAATTTCGAGACGCTCATAAAGCAATTTCATTTCTTGCTTCTGCTGCTGCCGGTGCGCAATAAAAAGCCTCATATAGTCCAGAAAGAAATCTTCCGGACACACCTTTACACAACCAAAGTCGAGAACACCCAGACGGCCATCATTCATAAAAAGATAGTTTCCGGGGTGAGCGTCGGCATGAACGGTATAGGAATCATTAATCTGCAGGTGGAAAAAATCCCAAAGCAGCTGTCCGAAATGGTTTCTGGAATCCTGATCCGGGTTTTCTTTTAAAAACTCATTTAAGTGTCTGCCTTGTAGCCAAGACATTGCAAGAACGGTATCGGTAGAAAGCTCCGGATACCAAACCGGCGTAGCAATCTGATCGCTTTCGTATCGTGCCCGGAACAGCTCGATTTGCTTACCTTCCTGTCGGTAATCGGTTTCTTCCATGAGTTTATTACCCACTTCGTTAAAGTACTCATCTGCTTTGGCGCCCGAAATGAGCTGTCGGAAAATCACCTTTGCCATGGTGAGATCAGATTGTATAGTATCGCGCACGTTTGGGTACTGAACCTTTACGGCCAGCTTTTCGCCATTTTTAGTTACGGCCTTGTGCACCTGACCCAAAGATGCCGCGGCGCAGGCTTCGGGTTCGAAAGATTGATAAATCTGCTCGGGCCAATCACCGAGCTGTCGCTTAATGATATTGCGTACCAGAATTTTGTTAATAGGCGGAACCGCATACTGCGACTGGGTTAAAACTTCGGCAAATTCTTCGGGCAGAATAGCGCTGTCTAAACTCATGCCCTGAGCTAATTTTAGAGCCGTACCCCGAAGTTTGCTGAATTCTTTAAATAGCTCTCCAGCATTGGTGCGGTTCAGTTCGCTTCGCTCTTCGGGCGTACTTTTTTTTCCAAGAGCTTCCTTAAGCCTGAATTTGGCGTAATTCGTGCCAATTTTTAAACCTGTTTTTGCAATAAGCCGGCTTCTCTCGAATTTGCCGGATGGGAAATCGTTACTCACTAATTGTCTCTGTAGGGTTGATTTTCTTTATTGTATTGTTAATTGCCGTGTATCGGGCTTCATCCCCCAAAGGGGCGTTGTGAATGTCATTTACCGAGAAAAGGTATTTTTCTTTGAATGATGCCTTCATCCCAGAAAAAACGTACTAAATCGGTTCCCTTATCGGCAATTCGATTGGTAACCAACTCCGAAAAGAAACCGTTGAAATGATCTACTAATGCCATAGTCTTTGCTTTGTCGGGGCTGCTGTCGTATATGCTGAATTTGAGCACATGAAGAAACTCTTTGCTTAAAAAACGGTAAGCATCATCCCATAGAAGAATCTGTGCGGTTCTGCTAACTCCCTGGTGCTCTTCAACAATTTGTTTTATAACTGCTGTGCTGTTATGGCGAAAGGGATGCCAGCTTTGGTTTTTAAAAACCAATGGATCAAAGGTTTTTTTTACGAAAACCGGAAATTCATCCAGCATGTCGGTTATGGTTAACATCAGATTGGAAAGTTTTTCGGAAAGCGTTAGCTGGTCAAAACCTTCGGCTTCTTGCAGCATTTCGGTGTACCGGGGTATTAAATCGGCGTACCAAAAATGAAATATAGAGGGCTTATTTGGGAAAACACCGTAGATTTCGGAAACCTGTATTCCAGCCGCATTAGCAATTTCGAACATGCCCGGTGCCAGACCGGCTTCATTATATAAAATAGCCGCTGCGGCAGCAATTTCACGTTTTTGTATTAATCCGATGTTTTCTGTTGAGGGTGATTCTGCCATTGCAATAAGATGAAATTGGTGAAATTTACGAATAACAGGTTTATTGAAAACTTACTATGCCTGAAAACATAAACTGTAGATTGATTTACGATAATCTAAGCAAGTACTATGAAGAACATCTATAATGTAGCTATACATTCCGCGCCGCGTGCTGGTTTGGAATATTCTCGTATTGGGAATGGTATGAATAGTTTATCATATTAGAAGAGTTTGAAAACCTTCTTTTTTGTTTGTTTACAAGGCCGGAGCGCAAAACATAAGGGCCAACAAGGCAGAAGACAGGTGTAGTGGTTTTGCAAAGTCTTCTGTTCTTCACTGTTGACCGAACCATTGATCTGGGTGAAGCGTTCGGGCGTAATAGTGCCTCAGCTCAGGCTTCCGGACTTTTACCGGAGGCGGCAAAGAAGTTTCCCGAAAGTTACATTAAAACATAACGTCACCAACTCCGGCGAAAGTCGGTAAACCGAATGAAAAATACACCCGAGGCAGACCTATCCTTCAGGCGTGATGCCCTTTTTCTTGTGCTATGCGCCGTTTTTCTTACCTCTCTGGTAATGGGAAACATAATTGGCACAACAAAATTTGCAACTTTGTTTGAGCTAAACCTGCCAGACTGGCTGCTTCCTGTGGTGCCATCGCTGGTGCGGGATCAGGCTGTCTATACGATGAGCATACCGGTTGGGCTGCTCGCGTTTCCCTTTACTTTTTTGGTCACCGATTTAGTTTCCGAGCTTTTTGGTAAAAAAAGAGCGCAGCTTCTGGTTTGGGTAGGTTTTTTTATGAATGTATTTATGCTCCTGATAATGACCATAAACTACTACCTGCCTAATGCAGCAGGCGTTAGCGGGGGCGAAAGTCTGTTCGACGGCGTTTATGGCTTTATGGTTGGCAACACGATTGGCAGTATGATCGCTTACCTTACCGCGCAAACCATAGATGTGCGTTTGTATCACTTTTGGAAAAGATATACCGGTGGTAAGCATCTATGGCTCCGTAATAACGGTTCAACGATGGTGAGTCAGCTGGTAGACTCCACGGCAATTCTATCTATTCTCTACTTTAGCGGAAACCTTGGAGAAAATGTAGTGACAATTGGAGCGCTATCCATTCTTATATTCAATTCGTACATATTTAAATTTTTTGCGGCCCTGTTCGACACCCCTGTTTTGTACCTGTGCGTTAAGTGGCTGGGCAAATATGAGCAGGATCCGGATGGACACGCCTTATATAAGTAGAGTATTATGTAAAAAAACGGGGGAATTGACTGTTGGCGGAAAGCCGGGAGTCGGGTGAGATTAGCTCAAACCAATAAAAGTATTCAACTCTATAGCGGTAGATTTCAAAGAAATTGCAGGTAAATAACACTTTTTGCTCATTCGCGATATGCTTTATATGGTAGCTTGATGGGTCCTCATCAAAAACCGATAACTTAGGCTATTATACTCAAGCTATGGTTATATCAACACTTTATATTAGAATAGTCGGAGCCGGCAAAGCTGGTAATATCATCGAATAACGATATGTCGTAACGAAACCACGAAATAGCATTGCCATACTTCCAATCCTGTGCTATATTCCGCCCGAAGAAGACTCTTTGAAATCTGTTACATCCAAGTCTTCTGCTTTACTTTTTAATGAGAAATGAACGCCCGGCGAATGCGGGCGCTACATACAGATTAGTTTTTTCCGACTTTGATTAGAACCATATTTAACGCGATTACGGATCGCAGAATCTGTTTCTCAAAGTCATACCGAATTGTAAACACACGAAAAAAGTTATGAACCAGCAGGATAAGCTTACGGCCAACGGTCTGTTTTGGAGGGAGTTGCTGGATAAGCTTCCTTCAACAGTGCTCATATTCAGGATCGATGCAGATGAAGATGCCCGATTATTTTTTGTAAATAGCAGTATTCGAAAAGATCTGGGTTTCAATCCGGATGAATATGTTCTGGCTTCGGAAACGGAAAATAGTGTTGTCGGTAAAGAACTTGAAATGCTTATAGATGAGGTGGCCCGATTAAGCCACGAAAAAGAGTGGCATCAAAATCTTCCGAAAATAGCGTTAAGTAATCGTCAGGGTAAGCCGCTTCGGTTTGGCTTTACGTTTCATGTGTTTCAGGCAAGAACGAGCCGTAACAACATGATAACGGTTACGCTTATCCCTGCATCAGAGCCCGCAGAAAAATCAGAAAGCGCTTCTACACGGGTAGCCGGTAAAAGAAGAAAAATGATGTCGGCAGAGCTAGCGCAGCCGGAGGTAGAAATTACGGCCAATTCCGATGTAATGAAGGCGGTTCTGTCTAAAGCCGAGCTGGCTGCATCGCAGCCTGGCCATGTGGTGGTTCAGGGTGAGGCATCTACCGGTAAGAAGCTTATCGCAAAACGAATTGCGGATACCGTCGTTTTTGGATCTGCAAACGGAGCTAAAGTACACCATCTGGATGCGAGACACCTTAAGAATGGGTTAATTGAAAACCTGATGCCCGCCGATTCCGGCGAAATTGGCAGACTTACGGATAAAACGGAGCTTGTTCTAGTTATTCATCATTTTCATGCGGTTAGCGCCGCACTGCTAAAAGACCTTAACGAACTTAGCGAAGAGCGGCAGCGTAACGAACAGCTTATACGATTTGTAATTACCACGCAGCAATCGCTTGAGCATATGGTTGCTCAAAATAAACTACCGGCCACATTTTTATACCAATACTCTTTTTTCCCGGTGCTGGTGCCACCTCTTCGTCACCGCAAAGAAGACCTGCCCAAACTACTTCGCTTTTGGAGCCGTCGCCTGATTATAGCCCTCGATCTTGATCCGGAGCCTAAATTCACTGACGATCAAATGGAGCAGCTTCTCAAAAACGAATGGCCACAAAATTTCGATGATTTGAAAGAATTTGTGCGTTTTGCGGTTTTAAACAGCAAAAATGGACAAATGGCGATATACAGAAAAACAAGCTCTGAGCCAGGAAAACAGGTCGCACTATTTGCTGAGCAGCTACAGCCAGAAACCGGAGCCGTACTTTCTTACGACGATATGAGCCGGGCGTATTTCAGGCATGTGCTGGATATCACAAAAGGGAAAATCTACGGGGAAGACGGCGCAGCTTCTTTGCTTGGTATGCCGCCAACCACATTCCAAAGCAAGCTGAAAAAACTGGGCGTTCGCTAAGCGAAGTAAAACTTATAGGGTAAAGCCAGCCAATAGTCGCTTCGCTTCAGGTTTTAGTTTATGAAGATGAATACCTGGTAAGAGATGAAGATGGGGTATATTAGTGTGTGCCGCGCGGCGCTCCGATTCGATGAACTTTAGCAAATGTTCCATTTCACTATGGTTCTCAGGTCCATGCGAAAAGGTAGATGGTATAAAGCACGTAAATTGCAAAAAACGCAAAACCGCTAATTCGCGAAACCTGCAGCTTAAAATGAAGCATCAGCCAGAGGCCGAGCGTGAAAGCCATCATCACAGATAAATCGATATAGTCTACATCGCCACCTTCCAGCGGTATGATTAGCGATGTGATGCCCAGTACGGCAAGCACATTAAAAATATTGGAGCCCAGAATATTTCCCAGCGCCATATCGGTTTCTTTTTTAAAGGCCGCAACGCCCGATGCGGCTAATTCGGGCAGGCTTGTGCCAACTGAAACGACCGTAAGGCCGATTACGGCCTCGCTTACGCCGGCTGCAATACCAATTGAAACGGCTCCGGTAAGAAACAGGTCGGAACCGAAATAGAGCGAAGCTGTGCCAATGGCAATATAAAAAAGCGAAAGCCACAGCGGTACGCTCTTGTGCTTAAGAACCTCTGCTTCTTCTTCTGTTTGCGGGATACTAGACACGGCGGCTGTTTCGCGTTCTTTGTAGGCATTTTTAATTTGAAGCCGCAAAAAAACAACTAACAGAATTACCAGCGCAATTCCCTCGTAGCGTTGAATTATACCGTTATACATTAGCATAAAGAGGAAAAAAACCACAAAGGCCATAATGGGCATCTCGCGTGCCACGGTTTTGCTATCGGCCACAACCGGATAAATCATAGCAGATAAACCAAGCACAAGACCGATATTCGCAATATTCGAGCCCACAACGTTTCCAACGGCAATGGCGCCACTGCCGCTTAAGCCAGCCGAAATGCTTACAATAAGCTCCGGACTACTTGTTGCAATGGCAACTATAGTTAGCCCGATAAAAAGGGGGGAAACTCCTAAGCGAAGCGCCAGTGCGCTACAACCGGCTACAAGACGGTCTGCGCCATAGGTAAGCAATGCGGTTCCGATTAGTAAATAAATAAAAGAAAGTAACATGTGGTTAACTGGCTGCGTTGTTTCTTGAAAATTGCGGGTTAAAGCAGCACTCGTTTAAGAGTTCTGCAAACACCATATGCAGGCGCCTTGCGAATGGTATAAACGGTTCGGCTGTTTAAATTAAGCATGGCAAAAGTTTATGCTGTAATTTAAACCAAACCTGTTTACTCCTTGTGTGGCTTAAATTAAAATAACAGGCATTTAGTCTACAGATAAAGAAGTTTAACAATTCGAAATCTCAGCAAAAGGTACATGAAAAAGTTTTTGATTCTATTATTTACAGCATTTTTTTTAATCCCGGCAACTAGTAGCATTACACTTGCCGGTTTGGCAGTACAGGATGAAGATAACGATCGGGCCCGTGAGGTTTTTGAAGAATTTGATAAGCGTCGTGCTGCCGTTACCTACGAAACAAGCCTTTTGGAAATGCGGATTATTGACCGCAGAGATCGAGTACGTTCGAGAAGTATGCGACAGTTTACCCATACGGGCGATAATTTTAGCCGTAGCCTAACCGTATTCGAAGCGCCGGCAGATGTGCGGGGAACAGGCCTGCTTAATCTGGATGAAAATGGCTCTGAAGTGCAGATGCTTTACCTCCCCGCAACTGGTCGCGTACAAACGGTAAGCGGGAGTCAGCGCTCCGACCGTTTTATGGGGAGCGATTTTACTTTTGAAGATTTGGGCGCCCAAAACCCAGACGATTTTGAGTTCGAATTACTGGAAGAAGAAAATAACCGACTTACCGTAAAAGCCATACCGAAAGGCGAAAGTCAGTATAGCAGTATCCATTTTACGCTCGATACAGAAAGATATGTGCTTATAAAAGCTTTGTATTTCGAGTCGGGCGATAAAGCTGTTAAAGAACTCACGGCGCACGGGTATGAAGAGGTACGGGATGGAATTTGGCGCCCTTCAACCATGATTATGAAAGATCTTGCGGCAGAGAGACGTACCGAGCTGGAGTGGAAAGAGCGTACGCTTGATGAACCTATACCCGATCGTTTTTTCACAGAAAGACAGCTGCGAAGAGGCGTGCAGTAAGTTGCGTTTTATGAAGCTCTTGCTTTTATTTTGCGATGATGAAGAGAGCTTTTTTCGACTAAACTAAAGGAGGCAGGATGGGCTTTAAAACCGTAAATCCGTGTACTGGTGAACTGGTTCGTGAGTACGAGAACCATACTAAAGCAGAAACGGAACAAAGAATACAAAATAACTTTCGGGCTTTTTCGCAATGGAGAAAAGAGTCGCTCGAGGTTCGCGCCGGTTTGTTTGAACAGCTTGCCAAACTCCTGGAAAGTAAAAAAAGTGAGCTGGCCGCTCTAATAACTCTCGAAATGGGAAAGGTGAAGGGAGAGGCAGTTTCGGAAATCGAAAAATGCGCCTGGGTTTGCCGGTATTATGCCGAAAAAGCATCCGATTTTTTGGAGCCGGAAACAATCGAAACGGATGCATCTAAGAGCTATGTAACCTACACCCCGCTTGGACCTGTTCTCGCAATTATGCCCTGGAATTTTCCTTTCTGGCAGGTTTTCAGGTATGCGGCACCAAACCTGATGGCAGGTAACGCTGCATTGCTTAAGCACGCCCCAAATGTTCCGGGTTGCGCACTCGCTATAGAAGAATTGTTTAAAGAAGCGGGTTTTCCGGAGCATCTGCTTTGCACGCTATTTGTATCTGATGAGGCGACTGAGGCAGTTATTGCTCATGATCTTATTCGCGCGGTTACGCTTACGGGCAGCACTGCTGCGGGCAGGAAAGTGGCGGCAACTGCCGGTAAGCATCTAAAAAAAACGGTGCTCGAGCTGGGCGGCAGCGATGCATACCTTATTTTGGATGATGCCGATATAGAATTGGCGGCTACTGCCTGTGCCACAAGCCGATTGCTGAATGCGGGACAGAGCTGTATCGCCGCTAAACGGTTTATAGTTGCAAATTCCTGCTTCGATGCGTTCGCGGATGCGCTTCAGGCAGAAATGAGCAAGAAAAGCATGGGAGCTCCCGATGACGCAAGTTCTGGTATTGGCCCAATGGCAAGAGAAGATTTACGCACGCAGCTTCATCAACAGGTAACTGAAAGCGTAAAGGCCGGAGCCCGTATTTTGCTGGGATGCGAGATGCCTGCAGGTGCGGGTTCTTTTTATCCGCCCTCAATTCTTTCTGATGTACAGCCCGGAATGCCCGCTTTCGATGAAGAGCTTTTCGGTCCGGTTGCGGCTCTTATTCGGGCAGAAAGTACCGAAAAAGCAGTAGAGCTGGCCAATAAATCATCTTACGGACTCGGAGCAGCTGTTTTTGGGAGTGATGTAGCCCGCGCAGAAAAAATTGCGTCTCAGCTTCTGGATGCCGGCAGCTGTTTTGTAAACGATTTTGTGCGCTCAGATCCGAGACTGCCGTTTGGGGGAATTAAAAACTCCGGTTATGGGCGTGAGCTTGGTATTTGGGGCATGAGAGAGTTTGTGAACATCAAAACCGTATCGGTGAAATAAAGGCTCTCGAAAAAGCACGGTCTCAATTAATCTACTTCAGCTAAAGAGTTTTCCAATTCGGGTTTTTCAGGCTTAGCTTGTTCTTCAGCTTTGCGGAGTATCACAATCATGGTCATATCGTCGTGCTGTTGCGCGCCGGCGGTAAACGACTGTACGGACCGGTGTGTGCGCTCCACAAGATCGACTGCAAGAGAAGATGAATGCGCATTTTTTGTGACAATTTCCCTAAAGTTGCTATCCCCCAGCTGTTTGCGGTTATAGTTAAAGCTTTCGGGGTAACCGTCGGTGTACAGCACGAGATAGTCTCCCCGGTTTATAGAGAGCGTTTCGGTTTTCAGAAAATTGCTGAAACGCGGCTCTCCGGTCATGCCGAGGGCAAAGCCATTTGGCTGTATGGTTTGAGGCTCCCCGCTGCCGGCTGGAATGTGAAACAGCGGATCGTGCCCGGCCCGAACAAAAGTGAACGAATGATCGCTTGTGTCGAGCACACCGGCAATTGCGGTAATAAATGTGCCTTTCGGCGTGTTGGCATGAAATAAGGAGTTGACCGTAACCACGATATCCTGAATTTCTTTTTTCTGAAGCGCTACGCTTTGCAGATATCCTTTTAGTAGCGTCATGTAAAAAGCGGCCTTCACCCCTTTCCCGCTTACATCGGCAATTACAATCAGGGTTTTATCTTCATCGAGCGGGATAAAATCGTAGTAATCTCCCCCAACTTCGTAGGCTGTTCGGCAGGTTGTGGCAATATCATAGCCGTTAAGTATTGGTCGTGAACTGCTTAGCAGCGTTTGGTGAACTTCGCGGGCTAGCTCAAGCTCCTTTTCGATTCGCTGCTCGCGCGCCAGCTTTTTTAGATATTCGGGCTGTAAATCAGGAATCGTGAAATCGGCTTCAGGTTTTCTGAGCCCCGTAAACCCGAGCGCAAAAATTGAAATTAGTAATCCGGCTCCGGTTAGAATTACGGTGATATCTGACCAGCCAGGCGATGCAAATCCCGAAAACATCACGCTCGCTCCATAAAATGTGATGAATGCGCTAAGGCTCGTGAGTACATCATAATACAAAAAGAGCAGTACCGGAATTAGCACAACCGCAAATCTAACCAAGTGATTATCAAGAACACCCGGCGACTCTGCCAGAGAAATTGCGAAAAATGATGCCAGAATAGTAACCAAAATGGTTATTAACCAGTCGGGCGCCTTTCGTAGCTTAAGCCACGAAGCCGGGATGCAGATACTGAAAAAAACGATATATATAGAAGTGATAGCCGGAATTGCCAAAGAATGAAACTCATAGAAAAAGGCGGTTTCGATCAGCTGGACTTCCCGAATGTCGATATTGGGCAGCATAATTTTATCGAAGCTGAAGTAAAGCAGCATGGTAATGAAAACCATGAATAAGCCTGCAATAAAGCCGCGTGTTACCGACTGCCCGACGAGCCGGTTTGAGAAAAGCCCGTGGCGTATAAGACCCATGGTGCGGCTTTTTTCCTGCCAGGCTTCCTGCAGCAAAGACTCTGCGGTAGCTAGCACGCCAAGCATGAGAAGACTCATTGCTACCCAAACGACAAGAAATATAAGCAGGCTTAGGCCTGTAGCTGCTAAAAAATGCATTCTCCCCAGAAACTCGGTGCCAAAGAGCTGAAGCGAGATCATGAGGCTAAAAATGAGCCCGAAGAGCATTGCATCGATTCGGGGAATTTTAAAATCAATAAGGTGATTAAAATGCCGACTGAAAAACAGGAAAATAATGATGAGGAATAGCAAAGTGGGCAGAACTTTGTCTACAATGGCGTTGAAAATACGTATGGCAAGTGGGGTGTCTTTAGCGAAATCCAGACTTCCGGTATAGCTAAGACTTTGTATACGATCAGAAAATTCGTTTTCGAACTGAATCGTTAATTTGGCATCGTCTACAGGAGTGTTAGCGAGCTGATAGGTGAATTTCTTGATACTTTCTTCAGCACCGGAATTCCCGTTGCTTTCCTGATCCAATAATTCCGGTTCGTAATAGGACCAAATCGAGCCAGACAGTATTTGATTTGCCGCTCGTAGTCTCTTTGCATGCAGCGATAAATTTGAAATATCGGAGCCGGGCTGGGTTAACTCGCCGTCAGAATTAGTGGTCAGCCCGGCATCGGTTTCCTTTTCGAAAGAAATAAGTTGACCCTTGAGACTGTAGCGAACGGTACCTAACTTTGAGGGTACTTCATCATTCAACGCCCAAAAAATAGATAAGCCAGAGCCGGAAACTTCTAATTCGGCACTTCTCTCCGATTCATCTTCAAGTGTAGTATCGGGCAATGTTTCGGGGCCGGGTACAACCTGAAAAAGATCGGCTTCCCAGACGTAAAAGAAATGAGTGTCTTCACTATTGGCCAGCTTTTGCTTTAGGGATCTTTTGCCGTGCTGCTTAACCCAGGTAGAAAGGGTTTGGGTTGTGCGAATAAGCTGAGGCTTAGTAGAAATTGGCTCGCTAAAGCCCAGCAACTGCTCGGCATCTTCCAGAATATAGTGCTCGATATCACTCTTGCTGACCCCTTCGCTTAAATAAAATTCGGGCTCGGCAGAATAGAATAGCAGCCATGCCGCAAAAAGCGCAGCAAAGCCACTTGCAATAAGCCAAATGTCTTTTCTGGAAATGGATGAAGCCAAGCTGTATCGAGTTTGAATTTTAAGGTGCTATGATCGGATGTTTTCAGATGAAGCAGAAATTAGCTAAAACTGTTTGCTTAATTCAATTCAAAGGTAATTTATTACGCAGAATATTCTCAGAGTGTTACGCATTACGCACAGAATATAAATCTGAGGCAGAATGATTGAGCCGGAACGTATTCAGTTTTATTTAGCAGCGATGGCTTCGAGCATGGGCCGCAGCTGCTCTTTATGAAGCATGCCGGGAGCAAAACCTTCGATATACCCTTCTCTGTTAACTAAAAAAGTAGTTGGAACGCCCCGAATCGGGCCATAAAGCCGGGTAAAACGTCCGTCGTCTACTACTTGTGGGTAGTTTATCTGCATTTCCTCAACAAATGGCCGAACTACATCCCAGCCTTCACGGTCTATAGAAACGCCTACAAAAAGAACATCACCCTGCATTTCCTCTTGTAACTCCATGAAATCCGGGATTTCTTCGCGACAGGGCGGGCACCATGTAGCCCATAAGTTAAGCACAACAACTTTGCCGCGATTATCCGACAGTCTAAAAATATTACCCTCCATATCTACAAGCTCAAAATCCGGCGCCTGCGGGAGCTCATCACCAAAATTTTCCGGATTTGTTACATCACGGGTAAATAAAGAGGGAAAATCCTCCGGACCTGCCGGCTCTCGCGTTACAAGGTAAAGGGGTAGCATTAGCAAGATTAAAAAGAGGAAAATAAGGGGCGTTTTGTTCTGCATGAGTAGTAATGGTAATGATGTTGATGTTGATGTTGATGTTGATGTTGATGTTGATGTTGATGTTGATGTTGGATGAATACTTTAATTGATAATCTTGCAAAACCGGGTATTTGTCTGTCAATGGGCTGTTCGGCTGATGCGTCCTGGTTTTGATACGGAAAACGGCTAAATTTTTATAAGCTTTTATTTAAATATGTTAGTACCAAGTTTTCTGGAAGGCTTTGCAAAACCACTCTCTTGCTCGTCTTCTCCAGCGTCGAATACGAACAAAATAGAAGCTTTTCAAAGCCTTCTTCTGAATATCTATTTTCAATGCTTTTATAAAGCAATGAAACTATCAAAATAAATACATTGAGTTTTATGTAAGATACCGGTTTATACCAAACTAAGAACGAGCGTATAAATAGATGAGTATTCAGGTTTCTGGCTGTATTGCAACACCGGATAACAGATTTTTTTTCATTCTGGGTTTCAAAGATTGAAAAGAGGTTAATTTTCATTAGTTTGATATCTTACATGTATTAATCAAAGATTTTCTTCTGCGCGCAATGGGCGATCAATCCGAATTTTTAAAACTACGACTGGCAAATAAGGCGCGTGAACTGCATTTAGACAAAATAAAGCGCCATATTTTTATTTGTGCCGAGCCTACCAACCCGAAGTGTTGTCGTCCTGAAATCGGAACCCTTTCCTGGCAATACCTTAAAAGAAGGCTGGATGAACTTGGTCTTAGCGGGGCCGGCGGAGTTTACCGCTCAAAAGCCGACTGTCTCAGAATCTGCAAAAGAGGTCCGGTTGCGGTCGTTTACCCAGAAGGCATTTGGTACCATTCCTGCACTCCGGATGTTTTGGAGAGAATTATTGCAGAGCATCTGATAGGCGGCAGGCCTGTTCGCGAATTCATTATTGAAACAGATATCCCCACCGAAAATTAAGTTTATCATCTATACAAGCTAATCCCCGTATTCCGTGCAGACCTCATAACCTTACATGCTTGTAAAGTGTAAAATTAGCGGCTGCACTCTTGCCTTTTACAAAATAAAACACATTATTTGAAGTAGGTTAAAAAAATATAAAATCGATTCGACGCCGGAAAAATCATCCTAAAACTACCGACCGTTAGAAAAAAAGATTTCCATCTTAAAAAGAGCCTTAGAAGCTCAATCCTGCCACTTTCAACAGTTTTTTTTATGTGATGTGTGCCGTTTATGCGAGCTACTGCATGGCATCTGGCATCTCTTTCCGCCTGAAATATGAGGTTCACTATGAAAACATATACAAGTACACAAAGCAGCCCTCATCCCTTATTTCTGATACTTTTTTCCGTTGCAGTGGCAGCGGCCTGCCGGCCAACGGCCGATTTGGGCGAAAGTACACTTTTTTTGTTTATGTTTGAAGACAGGCAGTATGAAATTCTGGGATACAATCAAATTCCGGATCGTGAGGGCGGAATCAACGACATCATCCTGAGGGATAGTGGCGAAGTTACCCTTTGGATGAGAGACTGGAATCAGGATGGATATGTTAACAGCATAATTAAGGGTGATATTAGCATTGGACAGGCTAATGAAATTTACCTCGCTGGCATTCGCACTGCTTTAGAAGCAGGGAAATATCAGGAGCGTGAGTACGAGCGCAAATTCGAGTACAGAGACGGATATTTCACGTATGAAATAATTACCGTTGTGGCCGAGCAAAGTGAGCTGGTTTCTGATTGGTATAATATTTTTGTGGTAAATGATTTACGAAACCGCGTTTCGATAAGCATTCGGGATTTGGACCAAAACGGATTGCTCGACGATCCTCTTACGCCTGGAGAGGTAAAGGGGTACTGGCAGGATTTCTACACCCTTTCTCTGCAGGAAGGCTTGATGAAAAGACGGATTGAATTTAAGGAAGGCCGGTATACGGTAAACAAACGGAGCGAACGGCGCAGAAACAGAAGTACAGCCATGCTACTGCCATCATACGAATGAGATCATCCCGAATGATGATTAATTTCTAAATTTGTATTTTTCTCACCTTTCCGAATCCTTACTAAAACAAAAAAACGGATTAGCCGCTTGCTACGGCCATTAAAGAGTACTTTGTGATAATCAGAGATACAAGTACAGCCTGAAACCATGGTTTTACCTGATCTGTAAAGTCTGTGTTGTAGGTATAGGTGAAAATTCCGCTAATCTTGATTTCGCCGGCTTTAATACTCCCCTGCTCCCGCTCAAAAAAAACTTCGTAATTACGCATCCAGCTATCTTTGGCCTTCATCAAAAAACTGCTGCCGTTAAGAGTAACTCGAATTTCAGCCTTCCATTTCCATAAATTGAACGCAGCATTTCCGACGATTTCATCATTCAGGCTAATAATTCTGTCTGTAGACATGAGCGATTTCGGCTTAATTGCGACTTCTCCGGCATCTGTTAGTACCTGTGCGCTACCTTTCCAGTGATTATAAAGAAGCTGTCCGGCATTGGCTTCGTCCCGGTAAATCTGGTACCGGCTCCCCATAAAATTATCCGACTTAAATATAAGCATAGCAAAATCCTTAAATTAATCTATCCCGTACCAAAATATACTCATTTACAAATTACAGCTCTGCTTTACGTGATTAATCGTAAAAAGTTAAAAAGTCTTCTTTAAAGACATCAAAAGAGTTTACGGCCGATAAATTAGCAGACGTAAGGTTCCCAACTTTTGGTGAGGAAAAAGTAAAAAAAACCGGCAAGTTGATTTGCTCCAAAAATCGAAAACCGAAAACCGAGGAATCGATTTTTCACAGATTAAAAACTTCTAAACACATCACAGCATGAGCCAATAATGCTCTTTAAGAAAGTCAATCAAACAGCATAGGTCCGGAATCTTCAATTTTCCGAATATTTCTAATCATTCGATAAATAATTCAACTCCGGCTTATATGCAAAAGGGAAAGCTTCGTATTAAAAAGCTTTCCCTTTTTGATTTACTTTAAAATTTTTGATGCCGGCTAAACTCTTTTCAAGCCGATGCGCTCGCGTTTTACGTCTACTGTAGTAACCTCAACTTCTACAATATCGCCCACGGCAAGTTCATCCAGAACGTTGTCGACCCGTTTTCCGTCGGCCCGCATTTGTGAGATATGCAGAAGACCGTCGATTTTAACGCCAATATCCACGAACGCCCCGAAATCTACCACGTTACGAACTGTACCCTGCAGTCTTGTGCCTTCGCTCAGGTCCTCGACTTTGAGCACATCCTGCCGGAGCAGCGGCTTGGGCATATCTTCGCGGGGATCGCGCCCGGGTTTAAGCAGGTTTTCTATAATGAGCTGAAGCGTAGGCTCACCAATTTCAACGTCTTTGGCCAGTTCGGCCAGTTTTAGGTTCTGCAGCTTAATGGGCAAAAGGTCTTTTTCGTCGGGCAAACGGGTGATGTTTATTCCCAGCTTGTCGCAAAGTTTGCGGGTAGCATCGTAGCTTTCCGGATGTATCGCGGTATTATCGAGCGGGTTGGCCGATTCTGGTATACGAAGAAATCCCGCCGCCTGCTGATAGCGAAACGGCCCAACGCCGGGCACATCCTGAAGCTGATCACGGTTTTCGAAACGGCCGATTTTGGCTCTGTGCGCCACAATTTTGCGGGCTACGGTTTTGCTCATACCCGAAACATAGGTTAAAAGCGCGGCGCTTGCGGTGTTTAAATTAACCCCGACGTGATTCACGCAGCTTTCGACCACATCACCCAGACCCCGCATAAGCTTTACCTGATTTACATCATGCTGATAAAGCCCTACGCCAATAGATTTAGGATCTATTTTAACGAGTTCGGCCAGCGGATCTTGCACTCTTCGTGCGATAGAAATATTTCCACGTTGCGCAGCCTCGAGCTCGGGGAATTCTTCTCTTGCTTCTTCCGATGCCGAATAAACCGATGCGCCCGCTTCGCTCGCAATTAAATAAGAAAGCTGAAGTTCCGGGTTGTTGGCGCGTAATTCGGTAATAAGCTCTGCAACAATCTGCTCGGTTTCGCGGCTGCCGGTACCATTACCGATGGCAATGAGATCTACGGTGTATTTCTGGATCAGATGCGCTAAAACGGCCTTGGATTCTGCAATTTTACTAAACGGGGGCGTTGGGAAAATCGTGGTGCCTTCCTGATAAGCGCCCGTTTTATCCACAACGGCAACTTTACAGCCGGTGCGGTAGGCGGGATCGATTCCCAATACAACTTTCGTGGAGAACGGCGGCTGCAGAAGCAGGTTGCGCACGTTTTCGGTAAACATAGAGATAGCGTGTTCGCCGGCTGCCTCTCCTAACTCGTTGCGAATTTCCCTGCTTATAGAAGGGAAAAGAAGTCGTTTCCAGGCGTCTTCGATTGCGTCTTCCAGTTCTTCAACAAAGATGGAATCGTCGTTTGTTATTATGATGGTATCGATTTCTTCGAGAGTACGCTCTTCCCAAACCTCAAGTTTAACAGATAAAATCCCGTCGCGCTCGCCCCGGTCTACGGCAAGCGTTTGGTAAGGCTTTAAATATTTTAGTTTAGAAGAGAACTCGTAATAGGTTTGATAGGTGCCTTTTTCGTCGTTGGCATCTTCCACTTTTTTGGACGTTAATGAGCCGTAATTCCTGAACTGCTGACGCAGCATTTCACGAACTTCTATATGCTGACTCACTCTTTCTGCCACTATATCGCGGGCTCCGGCGAGGGCGGCCTCAACATCCGGAACTTCTTTTTCTGTATCCACGAATGCAGAGGCAATATCTTCGGGCTCGCCTTCGATGGTTTGCTGTTCCCACATAAGGTCGGCAAGCGGCTCGAGTCCTCGTTCGATCGCAACCGAGGCGCGGGTTTTCCTTTTTTGCTTGTAAGGCAGGTATAAATCTTCGAGCGTGGTTAAATCTGCTGCCTTTTCGATAGATTCTTTAAGCTCGGGAGTGAGTTTCCCTTGCTTTTCAATGCTTTCCAGAATTGTTTTTCGGCGCTGTTCGAGCATACGGCGAAACTCCAGCTCATCCCGCAAACTTCTTAGCTGTACTTCATCGAGACCACCGGTTACTTCCTGACGGTAGCGGGCAATAAAGGGAATTGTGGCGCCTTCGTCGAATAGCCCGGCTACGCGAACAACCTGCGATTTGCCAATTCCAAGGGTAGAAGCGATGGTTTCAAAAATCTGATTTTCAGTCATAAGTAATAAAATATGCTCTCAAAGGATGGGATTCAGGAAAATGCAAAAACGAATACTAACTACTCTTACCCAAAAATTACGGAATAAAACAGAGGTGTGAGTCAGCTGAATAATGATGCCATTATTCCTGAAGGATGAAATTCGGGAGACAAATATACACAGCTGATGGCTAATATCAAGAATCAGGCGGTGATTTAAAAAATATCCAAATGTTGTATTTATTTCTCTATAGCGAAGCTCAAAATGCAGATATTCGTGTCATATTCATTAACGGGATTATTCCGTATTTTTTTGCGACTAAAATTCCCTTAATCCGGGCTACCTGTTACTTTTATTCAATCCGCTTTTTTTGAAAAAAACACTTATTGTTGAGCTGTCTCTGCTAACCGTAGCCGTAATTTGGGCTCTTAACTTTACGGTTGTAAAACTAAGCCTCGAAGAAATAGACCCCATGAGCTTCAACGCCATTCGATTTATGATGGCGATTGTGTTCATGTTTGCGGTTTTGTTACGAAGCGGACAAAAACTAAAGGTGCATAAAGGCGACTGGCCCCGTCTTATTCTGCTTGGTGTTCTTGGAAACCTGCTTTATCAATGTTTGTTTATTGTTGGCATAAGCTACACATTTGCCGCCAATGCCGCGGTAATGCTGGGAACCATACCCGTTTGGATTGCAGTACTTGGCCGCATTTTCTTTGGACAAGAGCTTAGCTGGTTTAGTATTGCGGGTGTTTTTGCCGCGTTTTCGGGCATATATCTGATTATGGAAGGCAGCGCAACCGGCATCACGTTAGAGTCGGAGAGCATCACCGGTGATTTAATCATTCTGTTCGCGGCTCTTGTTTTTGGGGTTTACACACTCTTTAGTAAACAGATGCTTGGTCGCTACACGCCGGTACAGTTTTCTATGTTAATGATGATTACTGGCGGAGGCGCGCTCATATTAGCCGGCATTCCATGGCTTATTAAACTGGATTATGCATCTGTTTCCTATCTTGCCTGGGGCGGCACCGCCTTTAGCGGTTTTTTGTCTATAGGCCTCGCCTACATTATCTGGAACTACGGGGTGAGCCGGGTAGGTCCGGTACGAACGTCCACATTTCAGAATCTGGTACCTGTTCTTGGGCTTGTTTTTGGTATCGTACTGCTGGGTGAGGCGCTTTATTTCTTGCAGTATATAGGTTCGGCGCTCATCATTGCCGGAATTGTGCTTGCGCGCAAAAAACCTGTGACCCGTACTGCTATTAAAAACTGATTTCATCAGGCTTCTCAGTAAAAAAAATCTTTACATCAGGGAAAACATTTACGGCAGTTGGTAGTTTAATGTGTTGTAGAAGTTTAGGGTTATTGTTAAATAGATTTAAAGCCTGAATTTCCGTAAATTGAATGGCCTATTTATGATAAGCAATAATTTTGCTTAAGCTCGAAATCAGGGTCGCTTTTACTGATTTTGCAATGCTGTTTTTGAAAACTATCAATTAGGGCGGCACAGACTGATTCCTTCCGTTCCGTATCAGTATATCCGTTTTTAACTTATTCGTGTCCCTGCCGGGTTGGTCTATTTATTATGAGAAGGCTTTGAAAAAGCTTCCATGAATCGCAAATGCGGTTTTAAGAGCTTTTCATCTGTGAATTATGTCTTTCATTCCACTATGAGGTTGCCAGTGTATTTTTTACATCACACTAAACATAAGATGCATGTTTCTTTGAGGGCGCAGTGCTTGGTGTCTGTTTTATTTATTTTCGTATTTAAAAGCTACGCTTTTGCCCAAAATGAGCAGATGGCGGACGTACTACCGGTATTTTCGCATGAGTCGGGTTTTTATGAAGCGCCTCTCGAAATTTCTCTTTCTCATGCCTATCCACATGCTCAAATTTATCTGACCTTCGACGGAAGCATTCCCAACTCAGAATCGGAGCTTTACACAGAAACTTTATTACTCGAGGATCGCTCGGCCGAGCCCGATGTACTCACTCAAATTCCTACAAATAATCTGGACGAGAGTTTTCGAGCCTGGTTTCCGCCGGCATCGCCAGTTCGTAAGGCTGTGGTAGTGCGGGCTGTGGCAAAGATAAACGGATTGTACACACCACCTGTAACCCGTACGTATTTTGTTTATGAGCAAGAAAATGAGCCCGACTTTACCTTAGGCGTGGTATCGCTGGTTTTTCCACCGGATTCCCTTTTTGGTTATGAGCGCGGCATCTACGTGCCAGGTATAAACGGTTCCGACGAAAACCCGCATAGCGGCAATTTTAACCAAAGAGGCATAGAGTGGGAGCGGGAAGTTTCTTTTGAGCTTTTTGAGCACGGCAATATTATGATGAGACAGGATGCCGGCGTTAGGACTCACGGAGGCTTTTCGAGACATTTTCCGATGAAATCCCTGCGGCTTTACGCCCGTGGCGAGTTTGGCGAGAACAGATTTAACTACCCTTTTTTCCCCGATAACGAATACAACTCGTTTAACCGCCTAATACTTCGAAACTCGGGCAACGATTTTGGGTTTACCATGTTTATGGATGCCGCCGCGCAAGCGGTAGTCCGGAATATGAACTTCGATACGCAGGCTTATCGTCCTTTAATTGTATTTTTAAACGGGGAATATTGGGGCGTCCACAATCTGCGGGAACGTTACGACAAGCATTATCTGGAGCGTGTTTACGGCGTAGATGGAGACAATATCGATCTGCTTACCAATCGCTACGTAGTAAGCGAGGGCGATAATGAAGACTACCTGAGCATGCTAACGTATGCGTTGGAAAACGATTTATCTGATCCATATCACTTCGAGTACATGCAAACCCGCATGGACATCGATAACTATCTCGATTATTACACGGCTCAGGTTTACTTTGGCAATAACGACTGGCCCCAAAACAACATCATATACTGGAGGAACCGAGTATCATTTAACCCGAATGCGCCTGCCGGTCACGATGGTCGCTGGAGATGGATGGTTTTTGATGTAGACCGGTCTTTGGGCTACTATACCGATGCTTCGTATGATATGCTGGAGTGGATTCTGCTGCCAGAAAACCCAAGAACAGGACAAGCCTGGCCAAACGAGCTTTTCCTTAGCCTAATGGATAACCCGCGCTTCAGAAATGGCTTCATAAACAGAATTGCCGATCATTTAAACACGACTTTTCTGCCGGAGCGGGTTGAGCAAATAGTTAATGAATTGCTTCAGCCGCTGGTGCCCAATATGGATGAGCACATCAATCGCTGGGTAAATCATGAAAGCTATGATATTTGGCTCAATAACAGAGTTCCCCTAATGTTTACCTATGCGCAGGATCGTCCCGAATACTTAACGCAGCATGTACTGGAGCACTTCGGGCTTGAGGGCACACATCGTCTGAGGCTCGATATTGCCAGTGGTAATGGGGAGATACAGCTCAACTCTCTGAATCTTTCCACACAAATTGATGAAAATGATGAAGAGGTTTTCCCGTGGTCTGGCTTCTATTTTGGGGATATACCTGTAAATATTGAAGCCAAAGCTGCCGAAGGATGGCGTTTTTCTCACTGGGAATACGGTACCCGCGGCTACGATTCGATTATACCTACAGACCCGGAAGTTGAGCTCAACTTAAGAGGTAATTTTAATTTAACTGCTCACTTTGTGGCGGCAGAAGAAACTCTGCCCGAGCAAAACACCCTTGCCTACTGGGTTTTTGATACAGATTTGCCCAATAATACTGCATTAGAATATGTAGAGCCGGTTTTTTCGCTTAGTAAGAATGCGTTGCTTAGCTATAAACCAGCTGTGCAGATGTACCCGCCCTCAGACCCAAATGATACTGATGGAATTATGGACAGGGTGAATGACCCCACTACGGAAAACTACATACCGCTTTTGAATAATGATTTGGAATTTGAGATAAGCGAGATGAGGGGGCTTAGGGTGCGTAATCCCTCCCTGGTAGACAGCAGGGAAAGCGCGCTTATTTTGCATTCTCCAACCACTGGCTTCGATCTGGAAAAGGCGGAGCTTCAGATGGCAGTGAGAAGAACAAATAGCGGGCAGGAGCAGTTACACATAGAATATGCAATAGACGACTCGGGGGAATGGCACACCGATGGATTATCACAATCACAGATTTTTTTGCCGGAACTATATACAGTTATTGAAATAACGCTAAGCAACAGGCCCGAAATTGCTCAAAATCCCGATTTTGCATTTCGTATACGTTTCGGCGGTGATGAATCAATACGTACCGGTTCTCAGGGGAATGTTAGATTTAATAATATTCGCGTTGGTGCAGAATTACCACAAGCCATAGAAGTACCACCTGCTACAACATTGCTACAACCTCGTAACGGCAGTACATTGCCACCCGCCGACCAAAGTTTTTGTTGGCAAACCACGGATTTATCAAATGTGTATCAGATGCAGATATCGGCACAACCGGATTTTCGTGAAATTTTAGTAAATGAAATGAGAAATGAAATTCATATATCTCCCTGTGAGGGTGCAGCCGGGGTAAATATTGGCTTAAATGGAATGGGATACAGACAATATTACTGGAGGGTAAGAGGTATGAATATAGCAGGAGTTGCAGAATGGTCGGAAACAGCTATGTTCGAACTTAGTACCCAAGACCCACAGATACCCGCAGAGTTTGTTTTAATGCAAAACTACCCCAACCCGTTTAATCCTGCGACTACCATAGAGTTTATGGTAAGCGAGCCATCGTCTGTTCGTGTAGAAATATATAGTATTACGGGAAAGCTGGTTCAGGTGCTTGCAAATCAGCGCTATGGAACGGGTACACATCAGCTAAGCTTCGATGCCAGCAGATTATCGAGCGGTGTTTATATCTATAGAATGCAGGTTGGCGAGTTTGCAGAATCCCGCAAAATGCTCCTGTTGAGGTAAAATTGTATGCTAGAGAACATCCTTTCCTGAGTGGTATCATTTTTAGGAAAATCAGGGTATATTTATAAGCTAAACAAAATTTGATAACGCTCCTTCAATATTGATGAAACAACAGGATTCCGCAAAAAAAATTAATTTTCTGGACTTGCTAATTGTAATAGCAAAGTCCAAGTTCTTTATCATAAAAACGGTTTTTGCGGTAACACTTATTGCGCTTGTCGTAAGTTTGCTGTGGCCAACTACCTTTAAATCGAACTCAACCGTCATACCCGTACAGCAGCAGCAAACAGGTCTTGGTGGCCTGGCGGGTCTGGCAAATAACCTGCTCCCACTTTCATTTTCTAGCCCGGGCCTAAATACGGAATCTCTTGCATTAATCTTAAGTACCCGTACTGTGCGTGAGCGCGTTATTGAAGAATTCGATCTTATGGAGGTCTACGGGCACAGCGTTATTGAGCAGACCTTTCGAACGCTGGATTCAAACACAGATATAACCTTGGTTCGTGAAGGTGGTTTTGGCTTTAACCCGATTACGGCCATACAGGTATCGGTAACCGACCGCGATCCACAGCGCGCACAGGCCATGACGGCATTTTATATTTCATATCTCGATTCGGTAGCCACAACGCTTAATACGGCTAATGCCAGAAACAGATTTGAAGTCATAAAAAGACGTTACCAGCAAAATTTGGCTGAATTAGAGGAGGCCGAGCTGGCTCTTAAAGCATTTCAGCAAGAATTTGGTATCATTGATATTGAGCAGCAGAGTAGTGTTCTCATTCAGTCGCTGGCGGCTGTTGTCTCACAGAAGATAGAGCTCGATATAGAAATTAACCTTCTTCAATCCCGCGTATCTGCCGATAACCCCGAATTAAGAAGTCTTCTACAAACCAGAAGAGAACTGGAAAGGGTTATTAGCGACCTTACTGTTAGAACAGATGGTGAAACGGGTATGCAGTTTTTGCCTGCATTCGATGATGTTCCGGACCTTGGGCTTAGATATGTTCGTTTGTATCGCGACGTAGTTGTTCAAAACAAAATTTATGAGACTATTTTCCCTCAATTTGTGCAACAACAAATGCTGGTAGAAACGCCATCACAAAATATGCAAATAATAGACCCTGCCGATTTACCGACCTACAAAGACGGCCCAAAACGGGCATTTATCGTGCTAGGCGGCTTTATGTTCAGCCTTATTATCAGTCTGACAATTGTGCTTTTAAGGGATTTCTTCGAAGAAAAAGACGGTGAACAAGACGACGATTACAGGCGTCTTATGGAACTTAAGAAGCATGCCCTAAGCTGGAAAAAGTAATAGAATATGCCTGCGAGCTTATCGTCAAATGTATTGGAAAATCGCTTGCTGGCTGTGTGTATGGCAATATCGGCAGTGGCGTTAGGCCTGGCCTTATGGCTACAGGTTTCGCTTCTGCCCCTATTGCTTCTGCTAATCCCGGCCGGTATTTACGCTTATTGGCAAACGTTTCATATGCCATGGCTCTGGTTTGTAGCCATAGTTGGTGGTACCTACACCGGAACCTTATTCTTGCTCGCTGAGGGAGCTATTGTTGTATTCTCTCCATTTCAGCTGGCACTTTTTGCTGCTCTTTTTTCTATTCTGATACGCAGAATCCTGGAAAGGGATATACATATCAGGCTGATGGGTATCGAGCTGGAATTTGCCCTGTTTATGGGTCTCATTTTTCTGTCTTTGCTATGGTCGCCGATGCACATGGAGGGCTTCATCAGAGCACTTCGGCTTTTGGTTTCAATTGTTTTTATCTATTTGGTGTTTAATGAGCTTAGAAAACAGAAGGAAATCATCTATGTGCTTACAGCAATAGCCGGGATAGGAGCTTTACTTGCTGTAATGGGCTTATACCAGAATCTCACAAATGTAGAAGCAGCGGTTTTAAATGTAATGGGAGAGGGGCGCTTAATGCGTGGAAGGGTGTCGGGAACCACTTACGATCCCAATATTTTTGCGACCATGTTTTTTATTCCTATTGCTTTTCTGGCGTGTGTGTCACTATCAGAAATCAAGCTTGCTTACCGGCTTCCGGCTTTGTTTACACTGGCAATTTTAGGCGGCGGACTTATTGTAACCTATTCCAGAAGCGCCTGGCTTTCCGTTATTTTTATGGTGCTAATTATCGCCTGGTACTACAGAAATATTAAGCTTTTCGGCTATTTTGTAATCGCCATAGTTATCGTTTCGGCCGCTTTCCCACAGTTTACTTTGGCGCTTTTAAACGCTGCACAGCGGTTTCTGGATATTACTTCAGGGGCAGGTGGCGACGATTCCTCCCGTATTCGTCTTCTACTTGGTATAGCCGCCATTAATATGTTTATCGACAGCTATTTCATAGGTGTTGGGTTTCGTGGCTATATCGCACATTTTACCGATTACTTTTCCCTCCAAGAATCGATTGGAGTTTTTGAGCCACATAATGTTACCTATACCGTACTTGCCGAACTGGGTATTATTGGTATTGTAATTTATGGCACACTCATGTTTAAAATTGCCCGTACAGCCTACCGAAGCGTTAAAACAGCCGCTACCGAGATGGAGAAAATTCTGGCTCTCACCTGCTTCTCAACGTTTCTCGCCTATCTTATTTTTTATCAGTTCTATGGGGGCGGGCTAAGTGATAATAATTTCTTCTTTATCATAGGGCTTATCTATGCGGTACATTATTCCCGACAGAAGGGTCAGGATGATGATACTGAATCGAATGCAGCTCTGCCGGCTAACGTACAGACATGATTGGCCAAATTAAAAGTGCTGGTGCAATTGAGTGGTGTATACGCAGTTTTTTACCCATGCTGAAAGCTATATTGTACTAAGGTTTTAATTGTATGCATGTAACTCAAATCTCGCATTTATATCCAGGTCTAAAAAATCCGGCACGAGGATCTTTTATTGAGGTTCAGCGGGAAGGAATTGCCGAAAAGCATCGGGTAAGGACAATTATTCCTACGGTTTATCCCCTGCCGTTTACTTCTAAGTGGAGCCTCGCTTTCGATCCTCTGCGAGAGAAAACAGGAGTGGAGCGATTCTATTACGTGTCATTTCCGCGTAGCTTGTTTTTCAGGATAAAAGTAAGAGGTTTGGCGCGAAAAATGGTTAGGGCGGTTTCCAGGCAAAAAACAGATTTGATTCATATAAACTGGTTGCAACCAGATGGTTTTGCTCTGCCAGCACTTCGTGCGCTCTCTGTACCCATTTTATTGCATGTACACGGCAGCGACTGGTATAAGACCATGTTAAATCCCAAGCACCACAACTGTGCAGAGGTCGGGTTGTTTGCTGCTGATCGAATTGTTGTAGTTGGAAGCCAGCTAAAGCGGGATATTCTGGAAAAATTCCCCGCGCTATCCGGGCGTATTAGTGTGCTTCATAACCCTGTCGATACCGGGTATTTTTGTCCAGGCCCGGCTCGGCTGCAGCTTAAGCCAGAAGAAGGTACCCGCCATTTACTTTGCGTGGCTAATATCAGTAAGGAAAAAGGCGTGCATGTATTGCTCGATGCTTTTCATAAAAGAAATATGGAGGGGAAATGGCATTTACATCTAATAGGAAATGTGCCCGTATCTTCCTACTCTGCTGCAGTTGTTTCACGAATTCGAAAATCGGAGTTTTGCACGCTGCATAAGCCGGTACCTCATGCCGATATCCGGGAATATTACCGCGCAGCCGATTTGGTTGTGCAGCCCAGCCTGAGAGAAGGTTTTGGTCTAGCCCTTGCGGAAGCGCTGTGTTGCGGTGTGCCGGCTGTTGCAACCAAGAGCGGAGGTCCGGAAGATATAATGCGCCCGGAGTGTGGTAAAATGGTTGAAGCGGGCAGTGTAAATGAGCTTTCAGCGGCTCTGGATTTTATGAGCCGTAACCTAAAAGATTACAAGCCCGAAACTATAGCTGAAAGCACAGCTAATCGATTTGCCAAAGAAAAAATCTATGCCCAGCTGGAATTAGAGTATCAGGAAACGATATGGGAGTTCCAGCGACGAATTAGCAGAACATGACATGAAAGCAGCCAATCGAAGATGATTACTTTCTTTTCTACTCCGTAAAAAATGTACGGGCAGATGAGTTTTGCTCGATAAACTCGTAGTGCAGCGTTTTTTGCAGGCCTTCTTCGAGAGAAAAGGGAGCCTTAAACCCGGTTTTATCCACAGATGTGGAAAACTGAGTGGTGGCGCAAAATTTCTTGATACGAATACTGCTGATATCGAATGTTTTTCCGGAAATAAAAGCGGCTGTATCATACACTAAACCCGCAATATACCCCATGAAATAAGGAATATGAATACCTGTACCTGTATTTTTGCGCCCCAAAATCTGCTTCACGTTTTTTACCAAAGTATTCATGTCCATATCGGGTTTATCCACATAGTTGAATATGTGGATACCGGGCGAAAAGTGCTCTGTCGAAAATTGTAGAAAAGCCGATACGTTTTCGACATAGGCCATAGACTTTTTATTTACACCACTGCCTACCATATAGAAAGAATCGTCTGCAATGTATTTAAGCAGATTATATACATTTCCCCGGTTTTGGGGGCCGAAAACTACGGTGGGACGAACAATTACGAGCGTTCTGTTTTCGGGATCTTCTTTCTGCCACTCGGTATACACTTTTTCTGCTGCCCATTTAGTGCGCCCGTAATCGTTAAAATAGGCAATAGAGCCGTTTTCTCCGGTATCGGGCGGGGCAAAGCCATATACGGCAACAGAGCTGGTAAATACAATGGTTTGGCAGTTTTTGGCGGTTGCTACGCTACATACGTTTCGGGCCGCGTCTACATTGTTTTCGTCGTACAGCGAAACGGGTTTAATATCGTCGCGGTGAACCGCAGCCAGATTTATGATAACCGAGCCAGAAGGTATCGCATCCTCAAACTGTTCGGGATAGCGAATATCGGCCAAATGCAGTTGCTCCGGATACTCCGGGCTATGTTCCCGATCGATAATTTTAAATTGTTTGCCCCGGGAGTCGAGCTCACGCGCCAATACGGTACCAATAAATCCGGAACCCCCGATGAGTGTAATCATCTAAAATATATTCTGTATCCAGTTATGTTTTGTTCTGATTGGGTTTAGGCACAATCTCGTGGCTTATAAAAACAGGACTTTTTTTAACCTTTCGTAAATGGCAACTTCCCATCAGTAAAAATATTAGTTAAAGTACTATTGGAAAAGTTAGCAGACAGAAAGAAAGTACAAATACCGCATTATTTAATCTCACGATAAAAAGAGGCCTGTACTACCGTGTTATACCTTTGGATGCTTATAAAAATTAAAACTTCTGTTCGTTAGATTGCAAAAGATTCATTTTACAAAGCCTTTTCAGATTCAATTTCCTGTTTTGTCCAAGCATTTCAAAAATACACGCTAATCGCTCAATGACCAAGTTTTTAAAATACTATTGTGTATTTTTAAAAGCACTAAAATCTATCAAAAGATTCATTTAATAAAATCTTATTGCAAACGGTCTTTTAAGCAAAGAGTTCTCCGCAGTTTAGTCGCGAAATATCTTTTTTGATGAAGGCAGTTTAAACAAATCATCTATTTTGAATCCCGAAATAACTCATGTAAACTCCTACCATTTGAGCAGCAAGCTGCATGCCCGCTTACTCGAGCACTTGGATCAGCGGGGGTTCCGGCAAAAATCTTTTGTACCTGTTCAAAGAGAATCCGACCTGTCGTATAACGACCCGGCTATGTTACAACATGGGCAAATGGTCTATGTGAAATGCTTTTCGGTACTGGACAAACCCTTCTGGCCGGTAAAAGTGCTGAAACTCTGGCGGGCTTTCCGTTCGGTTCTGGGCGATAAACCTTCCGGTATACTTCATGCGCACTCGCTACTGGTAAACGGCGCAGTGGCATGGCTTGCGCACCGGACATTCTCGATTCCATACGCGGTTAGTGTTCGCTTTACCGATATTCATGTTTTCATGGAATGGATGATATGGTTCAGATGGATCGGATGGCGGATTTTAAGGGATGCCGATGAGGTCGTTTTCTTATCGCCCTCCTATAAAGATAAACAGCTGTTGAGGCTGTTAGGTCCCGAAAAGACCGCATTCATCCAAAAGAAAAGTACGATAATTCCTAACGGAATCGATTCATTTTGGATTAAAAACCGCCAAAAGAAAGAACGTAATCCGCAAACCGGAAAGATATCCATCATTTTTGCAGGTCAGCTTATTAAAAGAAAAAATCCCGGAGTGCTTATTCAGGTTTGTGCCCTGCTTCAGTCGCAGGGCCTGGATGTCCGGCTGGATATGGCCGGGAGCGGGCCATTGCTTTCATCATTAAAAAAGGAAGCCGTAAAAGCGGGTGTAAATGCGCACTTTCACGGGGAGGTTTCGACCGAAGAACTCATCACCCTATACAGAAACTCCGATATTTTAGCTGTAACCAGTGTTTGGGAAACTTTTGGCCTTGTTTATCCCGAGGCAATGACGCAGGGTCTGCCCATTATTTATTCAGAAAATCAAGGTTTTGATGGCTATTTCCCGGATGGGAAAGTCGGTTATGCGGTACGCCCCAAAGACCCGGCAGATATAGCAGATAAAATTTTAAAGATTTCCAGTCGCTACGAAACGCTTTCGAAAAATGCATATGAAGAATCCGCAGCTTTTTCGTGGGATAAGGTTACCGACTCCTTTTCCGAAATATATACGAGGATGCTAAACCGAAGGAATACGGCGGGTTGACCTAAATCTGCTTATTAAAGGCTTTGAAAAACCTTCTATTTTGTTAGCATTCGATACCATGGTAAAAATTAACGCAGGTCCCCGACGCTTCGGGATCGAGGAACTTATTATACCCAAAGGAAGAAGGCGGGCAAAAGAGTGGTATTGCAAAGCCTTTTTATAGTTTTATTAGGCTTTACGGAACATTTTTAAAAGACAAACGTTCTTCTGCAGATACACAAAACTTGCGGTAAATCAATTCATGAATTAACCGTACCTTTTGTCCGCTCAAACGAATTTCTCAGGTTATATAACTGCAAAGAGCCCTTTTTCATGATAATAGATTACGATTAAACTGTATAGTGTCAGAATTTTTTGAACAACCTCTTATCGCTGTAATTTCACCCTGCTACAATGCTGCGTCGTTTATACGGGAAACTTATGCCTCCCTTGAGCGGCAGAGCTACAGCCGTTTTCTTTGGATTGTAGTAGATGATGCTTCATCAGATCCGTCTTTTCAGATACTTGAAGAGCTTTCCGAAAGTGACCCCAGAATTGTTCTGCTCAGGAATGAGGAAAATTCCGGTGCCGCAATAAGCCGCAATAGAGCGATGCAGGAGGCCTTTTCGAGGCAGGCCGACTTATTTGCCTTCCTGGATATAGACGACCACTGGAAACCGCAAAAACTGGAGAGCTCACTGGCATTCATGAGGCAGAATAACTGTCTTTTCTCGTATCACAGCTATCAGAAAGGCAATCGCAGCGACAGTAGTACCCAAAGGATAATTCGTGTTCCGGCTGTTACGACCTATGCCGATATAGTAAATACATGCCCGATACCTACCTCTACTGTGGTAATTTCTGCGGATGTAGTGGGCGAAATGAGAATGCGCCCCGAATTACGGATGGGGCAAGATTATGTATTTTGGATGGAAATACTGAAACATTACCCACAGGCAAAAGGCTTTAACGAACCGCTGACCATCTACAATGTGGGCCATACGTCACTTTCCAGCAACAAACTTCGAAAAGCGGTATCGCAATGGTATATTTTAAAAAATTACACCAAACTCGGCTTTGCGAGCCGGGCTATTGCGTTTATATCGTACAGCCTGCAAGGCTTTCGAAAATATATCAAGTAAACAGAGCAGATGAAGTTTTTTAGAACTGTAGCTGAGCGTCATTATTATTCTGGAAACCATCTGGCTACAATTGTGATTCGATCTTATTAATTATATATGAGAATTTTACCACATTGGTTTTGCATCAGGAATGTGTATAAGCTATCGCTTTTAATGCTTTTGCTACTGGGTTCTACCGAAGTAAAGGCTCAGTTTAATACGCAACCAATTTATACATACGCCGAATTTAAAACGGTGGGCGGTTCGAACTCCTTGCCCTTATGGCATTATGCTAATGTGTATGGAGAAACCAAGCCCGGTAGCTCCTTTACTACGCTCGGTATTTTGCATGCAGAACAGGCTTTTACAGAACCCGGAGAGTTTTGGGGCTTAGCGGCCGGAGCAACCGGGGTTGTTCGCCTGTCGGATACCCAAAACACCCTTCATATGCGCCAACTTTACCTTTCTGCCGATGCATGGCTGTTAAACGTGAGGCTTGGTCTTTTCCACGATGATATGGAGCAACAGTTCCCGGATATTACTTCCGGTTCTATGATGGTTAGCCGAAATGCCACGCCGCATCCTAAATATATGATTGCGACCCGGGGCTTTATAGACCTTCCGTTCACAAATGGGATTGTGCAGTTTAAAGGGACATTTGCAGATGGTATTCTCGAACGCGACCGATATGTAGAGCAGCCGCTGTTTCATCAAAAAACCGGCCATTTGAAGTTTAATGTGGGGCCGGTAGAGCTTATCGCAGGATTTATTCATAATGTGATGTGGGCCGGAACCGATCCGGAGAGGGGTAGACTACCGAGTTCGCTCAGAGACTATTTTAGGGTTGTAATTCCCCGGCCAGCCGGCGAAGGTTCTACAGCTTCGGCTCCGGAGCAGGAAAACAGGCTGGGAAATACCGTTGCAGCCTACGATGGCGCTCTAATTGTGCAGACAGGTGTGGCAGAAGTGGTTGCTTACAGACAAATATATCTCGAAGACACTGTTTCTATGACCAATCTGCGAAGCTATATGGATGGCCTTTTTGGTCTTGGACTTCGGAATATTACTTTTGTAAGCTGGCTCGATGATATCGTTTTGGAGCATGTAAATACCATAAAGCAAGATTCGCAGCCTGGTTTTCCAAGTGGGCGGGGAAATTATTATAACCATTACGCATATAGAACCGGCTACAGCTATCAGGGTAACGGCATCGGGTCGCCATTGCTCAGCTATAGCAGAACCCGCGGTCTTTTTAGGAATAATATGGTTCTGGCCTGGCATTTAGGTGCAAGCGGAAGCATAAACGAGCGGTTGTCGTATCGCTTTATGGGTACATATACCAGAAATTACGGAAATTGCCGTATTGATTTGATAATAGCAGGCTCTTGTTTTATAAATGAGGTTGTGCCTCCCACAGACGACTTTGCCGCCAGGCCAAGAAGAGATACCAGAGAAGATTACTACTATTTTTTGGCAGAAGCTACCTACCTGCTCGATCCGTCAAGAAGAATCGAACTTACGGCATCTCTTGCTGCCGATGATGGTATTTACCGACAGCCTGAAACCAGAATTGGTGTGATGCTTGGTCTGAGAATTACAGATTTTCATTCTCTTATCCGAAGCTAACAAGATCTGTAAATCCGGCTATAATCTCTGGCTGAGTTCTCTATTTTGGGTAGACCGAGCGGGACAGGAAGGGCTTAATTTAATAAAGAAGGGTGATGCGGTCTGTGACGGCATCACCCTTCTTTTTATGATCTGTTTTTCTTAAGGCTGGTAATTTAGCTTTGGTAGGCCTGCCTCAATTACGCTGCGTTTATCCTCGTACCAGGGGGGCAGAATTAACTTTTCGCCCAGCGACTCAGGGTCTTCATCTCTGTCGAAACCGGGCCCGTCGGTGGCAAGTTCGAATAAAACGCCGCCCGGTTCTTTAAAGTAAACCGACTTAAACCAAAACCGGTCGATTTGAGGAGACGGAGACAACCCGAACTGCATAACGCGGCTGCGCACCTCCATTTCTTCCTGCGTATCCTTAACTCTCCACGCAATATGATGGATGCCGCCGGTTCCCCATTCTCCGTAGCCCAAAGAAGAGTCTGCTTTAACTTCGACCATATTGCCGGATGTGCCGCCATCAACGGTAAAGCGGGTCCAGCCATTTTCGGTGGCGCCTTTTTCGAAGCCAAGCCCATCACACAGAAGAACCTCGGTAAATTTCATTTCCTTAACCTGAAACCGGGTGCTGTGCATGCCTCTAAGCTGATGTTTTTCCGGTACGCTACTTTTTTCCCAGGGCTCTACATCGCGGTCATCATCCGATTCGGTGAGGGTTAGCTGCAACCCGTGCGGATCTTCAAAAACAAGATGAACATCACCGAACCGGGTGTCTTCCTTAAAAGTAATGTTGTTCGAGTTTAAACGGTCTTTCCAGTACCCAAGACTACCTTTTGGAATGGCGAAAGTTACTTCTGTAGCCATGCCGGCGCCTGTTTGGGCTTTACGCATAGCCGGCCAGGGGAAAAAAGTAAGATCTGTACCGGGATTACCATGCTTGTCTGCAAAAAACAGATGGTAGGTATCGGGAGCATCCTGATTAATACTTTTTTTAACGAGTCGTAAACCCAAAATCTTGGTGTAAAAATCCAGATTTTCCTGTGGATCGCCAGCAATGGCGGTAATATGATGAAGGCCGTGAACTTGTGGCTTCATAGCCGCTCCTTTTTAATTAGTAGAAAATTAAAGATGCAAAAGCATCATTTGTATGTTTCATTTGATTATTAAACGTAGAAAAATACAAAAAAGTTTGTTTAAACAAGTAATTTTCCAAGCCACTAATAAACAATGGTATGAAGCAATTAATTTAGTTCCGATAATTCAAAAAAGTAATCGGGATAAGAAAAAACAGCGGCGAAAAAATAGGATGATATTACTGCTGACTTTTCCAAAAAAGAAAAGAGGTGATAAAAATGAGCGTAGAGCTTGCGGCCGAGCCCATACAATACCAGCAAATGGCTTCTAGTACAAACAGCATAAGGTAAACCAGCCACATGCTGAACAGAAAAGCCGGTGCGCTGAATATGGGCAAAACAAGGGCAACAAAATCGGGCTTACGATCCAGCCAGAGCAGGCTCATAAAAATCATGCTTAAGTAAAACATGATGCCGAATAAAGAAATAGGAATACCAAATAGGGTAGAATACTCGCTTGATGTAACCTCTCCGCAACCGCCTTCTTCGCCGCAGCCGGGTGGGGCATCCATAAAGTGCGTGGCGGTAAGGTAGGTGGCATCGGCAAAGCCAATAAAACCGAGCACAAGAATAGTGATGATGTAGATTCTGGGATTCATCTTGCGTGCTTAATACGTTAAAAAAAAGCAGCCGGAAGGCTGCTTAAGAAGTTCGGAAAATATCGGTGGAAAAGCGGGTTTCAGAAATGTTTAAGGAGTTCTGCCGCCTATTAAAGCGTACATCTGATCTAAAGTTTGGGGCGTTTGAATTTGCTCGCCATTCAGAAAAACTGTTGGAGTTGCTCGTATACCAAACTGCTGTGCAGCAAGATGCCCGCGCACTACATTGTACATGATATCTTCGCTGTACAAATCTTGTCTGAACCGCTCCAGATCAAGTTCAAGATATTCGGCCATTCCCATAAAGCCGGCTTCCGGATTTTCGGAGCGCCAGTGATCGGTATTGAAATACAGCAAATCCGTCATTTCCCAAAACTTGCCCTGCTTACCTGCTGCAACGCTGGCAACTGCCGCTGCTCTGGAATGGAAATTATTATTAATCGGGTAGTGGCGCATTTCGAAAGCCAGTTTATCGCCGTCGTATTCTTCAAAAAACTCGTTAATCACAGCGTGAAAACGGGCACAGTGGATGCATCCAAAATCCGAAAAAACAACAAGTTTTTGATCTGCCTGAGGGTTTCCTTTAATCCAGTTTTGCACATTGTACTCGGGAAGTCCCTGATCGGAAGAAGTGTTCACCGTCATAGATTCGGTTCTCGCCTGGTTCTCCGAATAGGCCCAATAAACAACGGCTAAAGCCACAAGAAGTAAAATACCGGTAGCGCCAAACCAAAGTGCGGGATTGCTTTTCTTTTCAGACATAATTAATAACTGCTTAGATTATAAATACTTTTTAAAATTCAAATTTTACCGGGAGATCGATAAAACGTTTACTTAGTGCCGTAAGATACGGATAAAAGAAACAAGTCTCTCAAGCGGGCTACATTAGAAAATAATTAATGGAATGTACATCAATAAAGCCAAAGGCAATTCAATTTAAACCAATTTAATTAAAGGGAGACTTCTAACGTAACGCTTTTCTGTAGCTTTTTATTCCCGCATTCTGTCAGTAAATTTCGTACCCCAGCAGGTAGCACTCGAGCGTAGTATTATAAAACTTCTCCTGATAAAAAGGCTTAAGGCCAATTTTGCGGGCAAGTTTTAGGTCGGAGGTAAATACGAAGCATTTTTTGCCGGAGCACTGTTTTTTAAACCAGGTGCCTATTCGCTGGTAGGTATCGTCGAGGAAGTCTTTTTCTCCCATACGCTCTCCGTAGGGCGGATTAAGAATTACAATGCCGTCGCCATCCGGCACCTCTGTTGCGGCAAAATCGCACTGTTTAAAGGTAACAATATCTGCAATACCGGCAGCTTCGGCATTAGTCTGAGCGGCGTTCATCACAGCTTTGCTATAATCGCTGGCTATAAAGATGCTGCTTGTTTCAGATTGTCGTAGCTTAATAAGATCTTTGCGCAGATTTTTGTACACTTCGCGATCAAAGCCGCGTATGTGCATAAATCCAAAGTGCCTTCTTCGGGCGGCAGGGTCTATGTTAAGTGCGCGTCTGGCAGCCTCTGTAAAGAGCGTACCTGAGCCACACATAGGATTTATGAAATGCATACCGGGTTTCCAACCTGTGGCTTTAACTAATGCCGCAGCAAGGCTTTCCTGCATGGGCGCCTCGGTATTTTCGAGCCGGTATCCTCTTCTGGAGAGAGACTCGCCGGAGGTATCCAGGAAAATGCGAGCTTCTTGTTTATCCCAGAAAAGAAAAACAACTGTTTTGCTCGTATCTGCTCCGGTATTAGGTCTCTGACCAGTTTTTTCACGAATCCGGTCTACTATTGCATCCTTGGTTTTAAGATTAGCGAACTGCGAATTATTAATTGTAGGATGATTTACCCGGGAGGTAACGGCTAAATAGCCAGGTGCCGGAATGTAGTCTTCCCAGGGTATGCGTGCCAGCCATTCATAGAGTTCATCTGGTGTATCGGCTACGGTTTCTGCCAGTAAATACAAGATGCGGTGGGCGGTCTGTAGCTTAAGGTTAAGTTCGATTGAATCGTTAAGACTCCCGACAACGTCAATTCCGGTTTGTCGTTCGCTTAAAATGCGGTAGCCGAGTTGTTGTAGCTCTTCGCTCAAAAAGGGGGAAAGTTGCTTAGGGCAGGTAATACTGAGGGTAGTTTTAAAAGAGAAGTCGGCCATAAAATTGCGTTTAAACGGTAGAACCAGGAAAATTTGATTAGCGGGTTGTATTTTGCAACCCGCTTAAATACGGGCAAGATAGGTAATTCATGACTGTAACCCGATATAAAAGCATGCCGCAAAAAGTAAATACCCAAGTTTGGTAAAACAGACTTTATTCGTACCCTGAAATTACTAATACTTAATTTGGCAATGCAAACCAGTATATTTAGGTTAAGTTAAGATAAGATTGTTAGACTGGTTGGCACATTATATCTTGATATCCTGCTTGTACACTAAATGATAGAAAAAGAATCAAGGGTTGCACAATTGGTTCGAAACAAGCTGAGTTTAAAGAATGCCAAAGGCTTTTTATGCAAACTACTTTAAATAAGCTTCCAGCAAACAGATAGGCTGTGCAACGGTTTTATTGTTCTCCGGGGCTCCGATCGAACCATAATTTTTTTGGAGCCTTCGAGTAGCAGATAATCATAAACCACCAACATGACTTTTAACCGATAAATTATTATAAGAAAGTAGTATGAAGACACTTTATTTGGTACGACACTGTAAATCCGATTGGTCTGAAACCTTTCAAAAAGATTTTGATAGACCGCTTAACGAAAAAGGAAAAGCAAACGCACCGCTTGTATGTAGTTTCATGAACCAGATAACAGAACTGGAAAAAGTTCATGTGGCTGTGTCAACTGCAAAAAGAACACGTGAAACGGCTCAGCCTTTGCTCCAATTTTTGTCTGAAGAGCGTAGAGCTGCGGTTGAGTATAACGAAAACTTATATGAAAGTGGCCTTAATGCTTATCTGGGTGTAATAAGAGCTTTTACAGATTCGGCTTCTGAAGCTATCGTAATAGGTCATAACCCTTCTATACAGCATGTTGCCGAACATTTAGTAGTTGGGCATCGGCTTGCGGAACTCGCAGATGTAGGTACAGGTACGATATTGTCTATACAGTTAAGGGTTCGCAGCTGGTCTCAGGTTAATGCAGACTGTGGCATCCTTAAATGGATGACCACACCAAAAGTGCTTAAAAAAGCTAAATCTCTATGAATCAGTTTACCCGTATGAATGCAGACTCAAGCTTAAACCGGTCATTATCCGATTTACGGCTTGCAGTTTTGATAGATGCAGATAATATTTCCTATGCACATATAAGAAGCATGATGGAAGAAGCTGCCCGATATGGAACGCCAACGTTTAAACGTATTTACGGGGATTGGACTCAACCGAATCTGGTTGGCTGGAAAAATGTGTTGCTCGAGCACGCTATAACGCCAATACAGCAATATGGGTACACAAAGGGTAAAAATGCAACAGACTCGGCTATGATTATCGACGCTATGGATATTTTGTATTCAAGCAAAGTAGACGGCTTTTGTATTGTTTCCAGCGACAGCGATTTTACACGACTTGTTATACGTCTTCGTGAAGCAGGCATGCGTGTAATAGGCATGGGTGAAAAAAAGACCCCCAAACCATTTATCGTTGCATGCGATAAGTTTATCTTTATTGAAGTTCTTGCGCAGCTTGATAGCAGCGATTCTGAAGATGATTCTCAGGCTGAAGCCGCAGATATATCGGTAGCCGGTAAAAGTAGTACTGGTATTACATCCAAACCTAATGCTAAAAGCAAAGTTGCCAAAACTAGCCCCGATCGGCCTAAATCGAAAAATAATTCCGGGATTCGTATAAGGGTGGGTAAAAAGACTTTTGAGATGGAGCCCGAAATACTCAAGCTTATCCGCTTGAGTGTCTCAGATGTTGCAGATGAAGATGGCTGGGCTTTTTTGGGGGAGGTCGGTTCTATGTTACTTAAAAAAGAACCATCTTTCGATCCCAGAAATTATGGTTTCACTAAACTAACGCCCTTGCTTAAAGAGCTTGATTCATTTGTGTTTGATGCCAGACAAGCCGGAAACTCTAATGTGAAACACATCTACATTAAAGATAAAAAAGATATTTAGTAAGAAAAGGCTATTTAACCGTAGAAGTGTTTAGGTGCCCGTTTTACACTGGTCGAAAATTGGGCCATGTTGTATTTAAGTCTGTTTTCTCAAGGTCTTCTTAAGATATTTTATATGATTGAAATAGTTTTAGTGCAGACATTTAAGAATATTTAAAATTTCTTAATATTTTAATAAATTAACACAACTCAACTGTAAAGAATAGTCTAAGGCAAGACTACTGTACGCTAAAATATTCTTTTTTGTCTTTTTGCTGTTAGTTCAAGCATTAAGTAACGCATTCTGGTCAAACGGGTTAGTAGTAGTGAGTTTTGTAATGCACCAAAGATAATTTCAAAAATTGCAAAAAGCAGTAAACGGATATATATACTTTTTTGTTTTTGTTCCATAGCATTTATTAAACCTTAGTTTTTATTAATTTTAGACACCATGTGTTTGGCGGCCCGCATTATAAAAAAACGAGTCTAAATACTCCCTGAGTTGAAAGGTTAAAAGCATTCAAGTGGTTATTTAGCAGATTTAAATATATCGTTGTGGTTGTTTAGATTTACAAACAATAAATTCAAATTAAAATATGAAAGTATGTGAATTTAACGGCTCGGAAAGACGCTTCATGTTAATAGATGATGATGCGATATTTTGTATGATTGCTAAGCATATGATCAAAAGTGCCGGTATTTGTGATCAGCTTCATATATGCCAAAACCCTCTCTCTGCTCTGGACAAACTGGAAGAGCTTAAAGCAGAGGATTTATTTCCTAATGTCATTTTGCTTGATATTAATATGCCTGAACTAGATGGCTGGCAATTTCTTAATGAGCTTGGTAAGCGAATACCAGAGTTTACAGAAAAAACATGTGTGTATATTGTAAGCTCTTCTGTCGATAAATCAGATCTTAGCCAAGCTAAAGAACATAATCATATCTCAGATTATATTGTTAAGCCTCTTTCAGTAGATTTATTAAAAAACGTGTTTAAGGTGAGTTCGATATAAGAATTAGGTAAAAGAGGCTCCCCTCCTTCGCAATAAGGGATATTGGGTGGTTACAGTTCTTTTAGTATAGTAGGTTTACATCTTTGGTTTTAGCTCATAAGCCTGTGTAAACCACCCCCTGAGTTCACTTTTGCGTTCAAAAAATGAGCCGAGGCTGTATCAAAAACACAGTTGATTTATGAATGCCTTAAAAATTAAGTAATGTTAGTGAACCTTTGAGTCTTTGAACCTTCAGGGCAAAATAAATCCGGTTTTAGCCGCGAGGACACGAGGTTATGAAGCAATACGAAGAATTCTAAATAAACTTAAAATTTAAGTCGGGCTGGAGTCAACTTTACTTTTGACAAAACTCGGGACTTTTTGGTTGTAAAATTCAAAGAATTTATATCGAACTCAGATTATTTAAGGAGTCATAAGAAAAAAGAGTGTATACGAAATGGTGTAATCAACCATAGGTGGCTACACCAATCTTCCGAAAATAAAACTGCTCACCCATAGTTTGGAATTTAAAGTTCTATTTTAGCAGACTGTATAGCTGGAAAATATTTTTAATCATGGAAGGCTTTGAAAAACCTTCTATCTTGTAGTTAATTTAAGTCGGGGTGAAAAAACGGAGCTCAGGCTCTCTATTCGAGATTTTTATTTTAATCCAGGTAAGAAGGCAGGTAAAAGTTTGGTTTTTGTAAAGTCTACTTAGTATGAAATATATGCCAAATTGAACAGCATTGAATAGTACTTTATATTTAAAATGATGTATCTAACTGAAGGGCATAGTGATACATTTAATTAGCTTTTATTTGTGAAGTATGCAGTTTAGAACTAAACAGTTTATTGCACCTATTCCATGTGTATCGAAATTCGGACACAAATTATTGTTGGAACCATTGCATGACTTTTTGTTTTATTTTAAGTGAGCATTAGCAACCAGGAATTAACACATCAGAAATTAAATCGCTGTATTGAATATTTATAAAATTAGGTCATGTTAGAATATATATCGCACTCAGGAGCCTGGCGAAACGTCGAGTCTCTAATTCATTCACAAGAGCAAGTTGCCGTTGATCTGGAGTTCGATAAGAACCACTACCGCTATGGCTTTAACCTTTGTCTGATGCAGCTTCAGGCAGGGAGAACCAGCTATCTGGTTGATCCACTTGCCCCGGATATGGATATAAGCCATACGTTTACGCTTCTCGAAAACCCCAAAATTCAAAAAATATGTTTTGCTTTTGGAGAAGATATAAGACTGCTTCACAGCCTCTCTTGCAGTCCCAAAAATCTCATAGATTTAAGCCTTGTTGCTTCCCTACTTAATTATCCCCAAATATCGCTCACCGATTTGTTAATGCAGGAAATTGGTATTGAAACGGGAAAAAGTGCACAACAGAGTAACTGGTATGATCGACCGCTTAGCAATACACAAAAAAAATATGCTGCAGAAGATGTTAAGTACCTGGAAGAATTAGCAAACTCTCTTTCAAGTAAAGCGCGAGAACGTGGAATTATGGAATGGGTTGAGCAAGAAAATTCTGTTTGGGAAACGCAGGATTTTACCATCGATAACCATAATTCTTTTCTAAAAGAAAAAGAAAAAAAGGGTCTTTCTGAACAGGGATGGCATGTATATACCAAATTAATGGAATTTCGCGAACTTCTTGCAGCGGAAAAAAACAGGCCATCTTACAAAATAGTAGATAAGTCTTTTTTGCACGCTGTGGCTCGAAGAAACCAACATCTCGAGAACTGGGTACAGATAAATGGTATTCACCCGGCATTGAAAAAACAAGAAGTGCTCGATAAAGCGCGCGTAGTTCTGGAATTAGCAGTTAAAGAGGCAAGAGATAAAGGGTATTCTGATAATAAACCCGCAGATAAACCACCAACGAAAGAGAAAATGGCCTCTATACGTAGATACAAAAAAATAACGCGACTGGTAAAAAGAGACTGTTTCGATCCGGTAAAAAACTTCCTCGCTAAAGAACATGGCGAAAATACAGCCGGGTTTTTAATCAATAACCGACTTATAGATCTTTATCTGCACGAGAACGAAGATCAGCTGTTGCCTTACCGCCGAGACCTGATCGAATATACCGCTAATATGCTGGGCACCGATGTATATGGTGCAATTGAATCTGCCAAAAGTCAGGTATAGTATAAAGGTATAAAGCAAGAGAGGGTAATAGGGTGATTTCCCCATTTCTTTATTGTATTTATGGGCTTTTTGCGAATCAATTACAGGTAAAAAACCTTTGTAACACACATAAACTACGTACATACTTACTTATTTCAGCTAATACTAAAGTTGGGATTTTATTAACCTGGATGAATCTCATAATTCCGGAGAATTGTATGTAGTTAATACAGGAGCCCCGACTCAATATGGTGGCCATGCAGAAGGCGGTCATTCAAATGGCTATGCAAAGTCTTTTACCTAATTAGTTATGCAGTTCATGAATAAATATGGGTTTTAATTAAAAAAACTCATTTTGATACAAT